>NZ_CP030055.1:4800000-5135714 GCF_015291645.1 Bradyrhizobium sp. CCBAU 53340 | reverse complement strand
TTCGAACCCAGCCTGATAGATGTCTTCGGCGACCATGTGGGTGATGTGGTCGCGATCTTCCGGCTTCGTGGTGAAGCGGGATTCCCAGTGCCAGAAAGTCCGGTCACCGTCGGTGACCGGCAGAAGCCGGACATGGGCGACGTAGTTGAACATCGGCACCGGCGTATCGAGCAGGCAATAGCTGAAGGACTGTTCCAGGTCGGACAGCGCCAGGAGCTGCTCGCGCAACTCCGCGCCATCGCGGAGCCTGAACCGCCTGACACAGCCGATCTTGTCCGAAGATTGCGCGCGCTCGATGGTGGAGGTCGCAACCGCCGGATGCCAGCGATCATGCCCGTTGAAATCGCGCAGCACGTTCCACACCGTGTCGGTCGGCGCATTCAGGATCGTGCTCTTGACGATATGCGGCACGATCTCAGCCTCCAAACACGCGCTTGAGCGCATCAAAGCCGCCCTGGAACACGCCCCCACCGATGTTGTTGACGAGCTCGGTCTCGCGCTCCGGCGCGCAATCGAACTCGGCGGTCCATTCCACAAAAGTCTGGTCGCCGTCAGTGACGGGCGTCAACCGCAGGGTCGCAACATAGTTCTCAACTCCCATCGGGGATTCCAGGATCGAGTAGGTGCAGAACATGTCGTAGTCGGACAGACCCAAGAGCTTCTCACGGATGCGATCGCCATTGCGCAGGCGAAAATCTCGCACGCAACCGATCTTGTCGGCGGGCTCGCCACCCTCGATGCGGCTTTCGGCGATGGCCGGGTGCCAGTTCGGCAGGCCGTTGAAGTCGCGCACCCGCGCCCAGACACGGTCATTACGGGCATTGACGACGGTGGAGACATAGACGCGGGCCATGGCGCAACCTCAGCTCTTCTTCCGCGGCCCGCGCTCGGCCGGTGCTTCGCCACCCTCAGCCGCGGGTGGGGAGGCCGCAGGCTTGTCGCCGCCACCCTTGCGTGCGGAATCCTTGATCCCTTGCATGTCGCGGGCCTCGCGGATCAGGCCGGGCATCTTGGCGAGGCTGCCGCCCTCGACGCCGATGTCGGACAGAATGGAATCGATCAGTGGCGCCTGGACGCGGTAGCGCAGGGCGGAGTCGATCACCTCGTCGGTGGCGCTGCGGCCGCCATTGCCGCCATGTCCGTTGCCGTTGAGGCCATCGACCTGGAGGATGCGGATGCCTTCGATCTTCTCCATCGGCTTGACGCTCTCGCGCACGATGCCCTCGATGCGGTCGAGCAGCTTTCTGCGGAACAGCGAGTAACGCGCCTGGTCGGTAAGGACGTTTTCGGCCTCGTTCAGCATGCGCTGCGCCTCGGCCTCGACGGCGGCTCGCACGCGCTCGGCCTCTGCGGCGATGCGGATTTCCTCAGCCTGCTTTTCGGCGAGCAGCACCTCGACCGTCTTGCGACGCTTTGCGATCTCGCTCTCGCGGGCGGTGACGACGCGCTCGGCCGCCTCGGTGGCGCGCATGCGGGCCTCTTCGGCGGCGGCACGGGCCGCTGACTCCTCAAGTGATTTCTGATGGATGGCGATGGCTTTCTCCATCAGGACCGTCTCGACGTCCTTCTCTCTGTTAACCTCGAGCTTGCGCAGCTCGCGTTCGCGGCCGATGCGGGCTTCGTCGAGCCCACGATCGGACGCGATGCGGGCGCGTTCGACCTCTTCGCGGGAGGCGATTTCGGCCTCCTGGAGCGACTGGACGCGAGCGACCTCGAGCTGCTCGATGGCGCGCCGTCGCTCGAGGCGAGCCGCCTCGAGCGCTTGCTCCCGCGAGACGTCGGTGGTCTCGATCTCCTTGCGCGCGACGATCTCGGCCTGCTTGACCTGGCGGTCAGCGTCGATGCGTTCGGAGCGCTTGGTGGAGAGGGCGATGACACGATCCTCGTCTGCGATCTCGACCGCCTTCTTCTGCTCGATATTGAGCACCTCGCGCTTCTTGGAGGAATTGATGCGCTCGGCCTCGAGCGCCAGATCGACCGTGATGCGCTGACGCTCGATGGCGTCGCGCCGCTTCAACTCGGCCGCCTCCAGAGCGCCCGTCCGCTCGATCTCGAGGGAACGGGTGTCGCGCTCGGCCTGGATGCGCTCGGCGGCAACTGCCTTCTCCTGGGCGATACGGGCGGCCTCAATCGCCTCGCGCGAGGCAATATCGGCCTCCTCGACGGCACGATTGCGGGCGATCTCCAGCGAGCGTACGCGCTCCTCCTGAGCGATGCGCGTCGCCTCGGTGGTTTCGCGCGCGGCGATGCCGGCGACGTCGAGCGCCCGGTTGCGCTCGATCTCGAGCTGACGGGTGTTCTGCTCGGCGGCGATCCGCTCGGCGGCCAGCGTCCGTTCGCGCGCGATGCGGGCGGCTTCGACCGCGCGCTGCGCCTCGATCTCGGCCTCCTGGATGGTCCGTACCTGCTGGATCTCCAGCGCGCGGGTGCGCTCATCGGAGGAGATGCGTTCGACATTGACAATCAGCGTCTGGGCGATGCGCGCCTTTTCAGTGGCCTCGCGCGCGGCGATCTCGGCTTCGTCCACGGCGCGGCTGCGCTCGATCTCGCGACGACGGGTCTCCTCCTCGTTGGCGATACGCGCATCGGTGACGACGCGATCCTGCTGGATCCGGGCCTTCTCGATGGCTTCGCGGGCGGAAATTTCGGCTTCCTCGACCGTGCGCATCCGCTCGATCTCGCGCTGGCGGACTTCGCGCTCGGACGCGATACGGGTCGTGTCGATCGAGCGCTGGTTGGCGATACGGGTCTTCTCGATTTCCTCGCGCGCCAGCAGCTCCTTCTCCTCGATGGTGCGCGTCCGCTCGATCTCCTTCTGGCGGGTCTCGCGCTCCGAGGCGATGCGGGCCTCCGCGATCGCCTGGTCGTTGGCAATGCGGGCACGCTCAATGGCCTCGCGCGCGGAGATCTGTGCCTGTTCGGCCTCGGTCTCGCGTAGCGCGCGCTCGCGGGCGACTTCGGTGCGTTGGAGGGCGCGGCGCATCTCGATGTCGCGTTCCTGCTCAAGGCGTGCGGTCTCGCTCTCGCGCTCGATTTCGAGCGCCTGCCGCTCGGCCTCCAGGTTGCGCGAGCGGATCTTGATCATCGAGTCCTGCTCGATGTCGTTGCGCAGCTTCCGCTTGGCCTCGATGTCCTCCATCAGGCGCGTCAGGCCTTCGGCGTCAAAGCGGTTCGACGGGTTGAAGAATTCGAGGTCGGTCTGATCGAGATCGGTGATCGCGACCGATTCCAGCTCGAGGCCGTTCTGGGCGAGGGCCTCGGCGGCATTGGTCTTGACGCGTGCGACATAGTCGCCGCGCCGCTCGTGCATCTCCTCCATCGTCATTTCGGAGGCGACCGAGCGGATCGCGGAGATGAACTTGCCGGCCAGCAGCGCATGCAACTGTTCCGGTTCCATGGTGCGGCGGCCGAGGGTTGCAGCCGCGATGGAGACAGCTTCGCGGGTCGGCTGCACGCGAACATAGAAGTCGGCCTCGATGTCGACGCGCATGCGGTCGCGGGTGATCACGGCGTCCTGCCTCGAGCGCACGATGCCCATCGGCAAGACGTTCATGTTGACCGGCGTGTAATCGTGGATGAACGGCAGCACGAAGGCGCCGCCATTGATCACCACGCGCTCGCCGAGGAAGCCGGTCCGGACGAACGAGGTCTCCTTGGAGGAGCGGTGGTAGAGCCAGTTGACGATGTAGACGCCGACCACGATCACGACGATCGCGACGATCAGCCAGAGGATCAATTCACCGACCAGAATCCCTGACATCTTTCCCTCCCTCGAACTTTCGGCGTTATCGCGCGCCGATCGCCTTGAATTGACGCACCTGCTCCGTCAGCGCCCGTTCCACGGGCAGTCGCTCCATCGAGGACGCGCCGTAGAAGCCGTGGCAATAACGGGTGTTCTTCATGATGAAATCGGCGTCGGCGGGATCGGCGATCGGGCCGCCATGGGCCAGCACCAGGATCTCTGGATTGACGCTGAGCGCCGCTGTGGCCCAGGTATCGATATGCTCTGGACAGTCGTTGAGCTTTGGCGCGGTCTGCGCGCCGATCGTGCCGCCGGTCGTCAACCCCATGTGGCAGACGATGATATCCGCGCCGGCGATCGCCATCGCTGCGGCTTCCTTCTCGCTGAACACATAGGGCGTCGTCAGCATGTCCTTGTCGTGGGCCTTGGCGATCATGTCGATCTCGAGCGCATAGGACATGCCGGTCTCTTCGAGATTGGCGCGGAAAGTGCCGTCGATAAGGCCGACGGTCGGAAAGTTCTGGACACCCGCAAATCCGAGCGTCTTCAGCTGGTCGAGAAACACATCCATGTCGCGGAATGGATCGGTGCCATTGACACCGGCAAGCACCGGCGTCCGGGTGACCACGGGCAGCACCTCGCCGGCCATTTCGAGCACGATGGCATTGGCATCGCCGTAAGCCATCAGGCCGGCGAGCGAGCCACGGCCGGCCATGCGATAGCGGCCGGAATTGTAGATCACGATGAGATCGACGCCGCCGGACTCCTCGCACTTGGCTGACAGGCCGGTACCGGCGCCGCCGCCGACGATCGGCTCACCGCGCCTTGCCATGTCGCGGAACTTCTTCAGGAGGGCAGCGCGTTCAAACCTGGCCATCGGTTACCTCGCTAGTCTCCGCCGCGCGCCGGTGCGGCCGAACAGCGTTCGGAACGCACTGACGACGGCGGCGGCGAAGTCGGGATCGTTGATGTTCTTGGGCATGCGAATGAGCTGGCGATTGGCGGTCTGTCGGACGTTGCGCTCCAGCGCGCGGAACAGCGCGGCGTCGGCTTCCGGGTCCCAGAATGGCTGGCCTCGCGCATCGAGCGCGGAGACGCCGCCCTCGGGCAGGAAGAAACGGACGGGGCCGTCCATCTGGTTGATGCGGTCGGCGATCCAGCGGCCCATGCGTTCGTTCTCTTCGGCCGTCGTCCGCATCAACGTCACCTGCGGATTGTGGACGTGGAATTTGCGGCCACGGTAGCGGTCGGGAATGGTGTCGGGAGCGCCGAAATTGACCATGTCGAGAGCACCGACCGAGCCGACATAAGGCAAGCGGCTGCGAATGATCGCGCCTAGGCGATCCTCCGTCGCGGGAAACACGCCTCCCATGAGGAGATCACAGATCTCGGTCGTGGTGAGGTCGATAACGCCCGAGAGCTGACCGGACTCGACGAGTTTTTCCATGGAGCGGCCGCCGACGCCGGTAGCATGGAAGACCAGGCACTCGAAATCATCGCGCAGCTCGGCTGCGATCTTCTGCACCGCCGGCGTGGTGACGCCGAACATGGTGATGCCGACCGAGGGCAGGCTGCCAGCTTGGCGCGCCGTCGCGACGCGTTGATCGAGCCTTGCCTTGACCATGCCGGCGATCGCATTGGCGCCGTTGGCCAGCACGACACGCGAGATCGAGTTCAACCCCTGCACGTCGGTCACCGAGTACATCATCGTGATGTCGGCAGGGCCGACATAGGGCCCGACGTCGCCGGAGGCGACAGAGGAGATAATCAGCTTGGGCACGCCGACGGGAAGGGCGCGCATGGCCGGCGCAACCAGCGACGCCGCGCCCGAACCGCCGGCCGAGATCACGCCGGCAATGTTGTCCTGGCGTCGCAGCCAATTGGCGAACGCGTCAGCCATCGCGGTCACGGCGGCTCCGCGATCGGCGCCGAACACGGCGGATCCGCCGCGGGCGTGGTTCAGCGCGATCTCCTGCGCGGAGACATCGCAGCTGCAATGCCGGCCGCCGGTCGACACGTCGACCAGCCGTGTGCGAAGGCCGGCTGCCGCGATGATGTCGCGGATGAAGCGCAGCTCGGTGGCTTTGGTGTCAAGCGTGCCGACGACCAGCACTACGGGCGGGCCTGCAGTCTGCGTCGCAGCGGGCTCGCGCCTGCGCTGTGTCGTCTCCTCCGGCCGCGTGACCTGCGTGGAGACGGTGCGGGCCGACGCCTCGATGCGGGCGATCGGCACCGGTTGCGACCATCGTGTCGGGAGCGTGGGGTTGGAGATGTAGATGCGGATCGGCCCGTCACGCTGCGGCGCAGGCGCGGGCTTCACCTCTGGGCCGGACTCGGCGAGGTCGATGTCCGGCTCGAGCTCGGCGTGAAGCCCGACGCCGAGCAGGCGCTGCTGCAGGTCGCGGTCGGCGGCGAGGCGGCCGGAGTCGATGATGCGGTTGATGCGGCCGTTGACCATGATCGCGACATTGCGCGAGATGGCGGTGGCGACGCCGATGTTCTGCTCGATCACGAGCACGGACATGTCGCCGTCCTCGCCGAGCTGCAGCAGCATCTCCTCGACCTGTGCGACGATGACGGGCGCGAGCCCTTCGGTCGGCTCATCCATGATCAACAGATGCGGATTGGTGAGCAGCGCGCGCGAGATGGCCAGCATCTGCTGCTCACCGCCGGACAGCTGGCCGCCACCGTGGCCCTTGCGTTCGGCGAGGCGGGGGAAGGTGTCGTAGATGCGTTCGACGGTCCAGGCGCCGGAGCGCATCCCGCCGGCAAGCTGCAGATGCTCATCGACGCTGAGCGAGCGCCAGAGACGGCGGCCTTGCGGCACATAGCCGACGCCGAGCCGCGCGATCTGGGCCGGCGGACGCCGCGTGATGTCCTCGCCGCGCACGCGAATCGAGCCGCCGCTCACACCAACGAGACCCATGATCGCCTTGCACAGCGTGGTCTTGCCCATGCCGTTGCGGCCGACGACCGAGAACACGCCGCTCTCCAACGTGAGGTCGACGCCTTGCAGCGCGTGCGAGTGACCGTAATAGACGTCGAGGCCGCGGACCTCGAGCGTGGCAGTGGAGCGGCGAACCTCATTCATGGCCGCCTCCGAGATAGAGTTCCTGCACCTCGGGATCGGACTGGATCTCTTGCGGCAGGCCTTCCTTGAAGACGCGGCCGTTGTGCATCATCGTGACGCTTTCGACGACGCGCAAGGCGACGTCCATATCGTGCTCGATGATGATGTAGCCGATATGCGCCGGCAGCGAGGTCAGAATCTCGATCAGCTCGGCCCGTTCGGTCGGTGACAGGCCCGCGGCCGGCTCGTCGAACAGGATGAAACGCGGTGCGCCGGCGAGCGCGAGGGCGATCTCGAGCTGACGTTGTTGGCCGTGCGCGAGTTCGGCCACGCGCTGGTCCTTGACGGCGGACAGATGCACGGCCTGCACGAGGTTGTCGGCCGCGTGCATCAGGGCATCGTTCTGTCCCGGGCGAAGGAACGAGAAGCGCCCGCGCGAGACCCCGCGGCAGGCGAGGTAGACGTTGTCCTGCACGGTGAGGCCGGGGAACAGCGCCGAGATCTGGTAGGTCCGGCGCAGTCCGCGGCGGATGCGCTCATAGGGCGGGAAGTGAGTGACGTCCTCGCCAAAGAAGCGGATGGTCCCGGAGGAGGGCGGAAAGTCGCCGGTGATGCAGTTGAACAGGGTGGTCTTGCCGGCGCCGTTGGAGCCGAGCACGGCGCGCCGCTCGCCCGGGCGGACGGTGATGGTGACGTCGGTCAGTGCGGCGAGCGCGCCGAACAGCCGTGTCACGCCGCGTAGTTCCAGCGCGGCGCCGGCGCCGACGGCGGAAAGTCGTTGGGCAACACTATCCACGACGGTGCCCTCCACCTGATCGATCGTCGCGGGGACGCTGGCTTCGACGCCAATGCTGCCACAGGCCGATGACACCATCCGAGGACCAGAACACGATGGCGAGGAAACCGAGCCCGATCAGCAGCCGGAAGCGGTTGCCGTCGAGACCCAGCCGGATCAGAACATCGAGCGCAAAGGTCCGCAGCAGCACGAAGATCAAAGCGCCGATGAAGGGGCCGATCGGGCGCGTGATGCCGCCGACAACGGCGATGATCAGCACGTCGATGCAGGCCCCGACGCTCACCGAGCCCGGCGAGATCTGGCGATAGTTCCAGACCTGGAGGACGCCGGCGAGCGCGGCTACGAAGGAGGCGAATGCGTAGGCGGCGACGCGGTGCGCATTGACGTTGAAGCCGAGCGCTGCCATGCGCCGCGGATTGTCGCGTACGCCCTGTAGCGCAAGCCCGAATGGCGCGCGTGAGAGATATTCGACGGCGAAATAGCAGAGCGCGGCGACTGCGAGCACGACATAATAAAAGGGAATGTCGGCGCGCCAGTTCACGCCCCAGAAGTGAGGGGTGGCCACGGTGTTGATACCGGTGTGGCCGTTGAAGATCGCCCAGTTCTGGTTGGTGAAATAGTAGAAGGCAGCTCCAATCGCGAGCGTGATCATGATGGTGTAAATACCTTCGGTGCGCACCGCGAGCGCGCCGCCGAGCGTGCCGAATGCCGTTGCCAGCGCCAGCGCCATCGGCACCGCGAGCCACCACGGCCAGCCGAGGCTGATATTGGCGTTGCCGCTGACGCCAAACACCGCGACCATATAGGCGGCAAAGCCCGCGATGGTGAGCTGCATCAGGCTGACCATGCCGCCATAGCCGGCGAGGAACATCAGGCTCAGCGCCATGATGCCGAGGATCAGCGTCGTCGCGAAGATCTCGATCAGGAAGAAGCCGTTGGCGATCAGCGGCATGATCAGGAGAATGACCGCGACGACCCAGGCGGCGGGATTGTTGATCTCCGGCCATGTCCGTACGGGCCGCTGCGCCGATGCAGCGGGACGAGCGGCAAGGCGGACGTCAGGGGCGAGCGACATCTCAGCGCCTCGCCAACAGGCCTTGCGGCCGGATGGCCAGCACAAGCACCATGATCAGGAAGGTCACGACGATGGCATAGGTCGGGATGTAGACCGAGCCGAGCTGCTCGGCGAGGCCAATGATCAGCGCGCCGAGCGCCGCACCGGGGATCGAGCCCATGCCGCCGACGATCACGACGACGAGCGAAGCCAGCAGGAAGCGGATATCCTCGCCCGGCGACAATGACTGGAAGGTGCCGCCGACGACGCCGGCGATGCCCGCAAGCCCGGCGCCGAAGGCGAACACCAGCACGAAGACGAGCTGGATGCGCACGCCGGTCGCGGCAAGGATGTCGCGGTCGTCCACACCGGCGCGGATGATCATGCCGATCCGAGTGCGGTTCAGCGCGAGCCACATCGCGATGCCGATCACCACGGAGGCGGCAAAGATCACGAGGCGCACCAGCGGATATCCAAGATAGACCGGCTCGCCCGAGGATTTGATTGCTGTGATCAACGGCAGCTCCACCGGACCGATCAACCAGTTTGGCGTCTGGATCTGGTAGAAGTCGCCGCCGCAGGCCCACAGCATGAGATCCGCGAACACGATCGAAAGTCCGATCGTGACCATGGTCTGCCTGAGATCTTGTCCCTCCATGCGCCGGAACACGATGACCTGGAGCAGGACGCCGACCAGAGCCGACAGGATGAACGCGACGATGAAGCTGAGGACCCAGGAGCCGGTCGACGTGCTGATAGCATACCCGACATAGCCGCCGAACAGATACAGGGAGCCGTGCGCGAGATTGACGTTGCGCATCAGGCCGAAGATCAACGTGAAGCCGCTGGCGACGAGGAAGTAGAGGCCACCGAGCGTGATGCCGTTGAAGACGGCGTTGAGGAAGACGCGCTTGCGCCCGATCGCCTCCTCGAGGCCCGGCGGCCATATCGCGAAGATCAGCCAGAGCACGGCGGCAATGGCAATGATGGCGATCAGCGCCCAGGCGGGATGACGTTCGACAAAGCGGCTCATGCACGCCGCCTTCTCGGCCAAGCCGCATGCCAATGGTCCATCGAATGCAGGTCAGACAGCCTTACACCGGCTGCTCGCCTCGCCATGAACGCGCACTCCCGTCGGTCGCGATCATCTTGGGATCGCGTTGCCTCCACCTTAGCCGGGCGGCGAGGACGACGTTTGATCGTGAGTATCTTTTCGTGCCGCAGTCAGGCGCGCAAAACCTTGGCCGCGCGACGATAATCGGTCGGAGCCATCCCCACATTGGCAGCGAAGAACCGGGTGAAGCCGCTCTGCGAGGAGAAGCCGAGATCGAAGCCGATGTCGGCGATTGGCGTCTCGCTCGCCACCAATGCTTCGAGTGCTTGTTCCATGATCAGCGTGTTGAGATAGAGGTTCGGGGTGACTCCGGTCTGCACGCGGAACAGCCGGTAGAAGTGCGGCCGCGACAGGCCGGATTCGCGGGCGATGGTGTCGAGCTCGATCTCAGCGCCGGGGCTTTCCGACATCATTTTGATGCATTTGCGCACGCGAAAATCGGTGACGGAACCGTTTGCGCGTGGATCGCGCGCGATCTTGGCCTGCTGCCAGCTCTCGTCATAACAGATGTCGATCAGCGTCCGGAGCTCGGAATCGAGGCTCGACAGCGACGGTGCGCCGCACACGAGCGCTGCGGTGCGCCTGATGTGCTTGTCGAGAGCAGGCGTGCGTTTGAACTGGGTGCGGCCGAAACGCAGGCGGTCGGCGCCCGAGGTATCGGGCGCAAACCATTCGGCATTGACGTAGAGCACGAAGAAGATGGCGCCGCCATCGAGATCGGTCGGCAGGAAGTTGTGCGGTTCCCATGGATTGACCGCGACGACAGAGGACTCGATGAGATCGTAGTGTCCGTCGGACACATCGATGCATGCGGGCATGCCGCCGACATGGAAGATCAAATGACCTTCGCGATGCGCGTGAATATTGAAAGGGCGGTTCAATTGATAAACCGTCGCCCGGCCGAACCGGCCATGGAAGACGGCGAGCGCACGGCTCATGCCTTCCCCTCCCGAATGTTCTTTGTCCTTGTTAGCCAGCGTTCAACATCGCCGGCGAGATTGCAAGAGCGGAGAGCGACCGCGCCAGCGAGTCGCTCCCCGGTTGCGTCGTCGTTCTGATGCGTCAATACTTCTTACATTCCGGAACGGTTCGGCTCGGCAGTCCGATCTTGGAGAACACAGCCGGATCATAACCGAGCGTCTGGTTCACGTTCGGAATGACCTTCACGACCTTGCTGAACAGCGCGCCCTTGCCATCATCGACAACTTCAGTGACGAAGTTGGTGCCGATCGCCTGGCGATTGGAGTCGAGTTTGATCTTGCCGTTCGGCGCGTCGAGCTCGATCTTGGCCAGCGCGGCCTTGAACTTCGACTGATTGTCGCTGAGATCGCCGTTGACCTCACGCAGTGCGAGGATCAACGCCATCGTCGAGCCGTAGTAGTTGGTGGCCAGCAGCGAGGGACTCGGGAAGCGCTTGTTGGGCGGGAAAGCGTCCTGATAGGCCTTCACGAACTTTTGCCAGCCCGGGTCCTCCCAGGTGTCGGCCTGGCCGCTCGCCGCGATGGTGCCGATGAGGGCATTCTTGGCATTCCCCTTCGACGATAGGATGGTCTGGTCGATCATGATGGAACCGCCCATCAGATGCGCCTTGCCGCCGGCCTGCTGATACTGATTGAGGAAATTGACGGCATCCGCGCCGCCGAGCCCGAGATAAATGGCATCGACATCGTCGGGCAGGGCGGCAATGACGGAGGCGAAGTCCTTCGTGCCGAGCGGCACCCACTGCCGGTTGGTGACCTGTCCGCCGGCACCGCAGAACTCGAGCACGAGCCCGAATACCTGGGTGTAGATGAAGGAATAGTCCTCGCCGACGGTTGCGATCTTGCGATACTTCTTCTCCTCATAGGCATATTTTCCGAGGCCGACCTGCCACTGTGCACCGTCCATGTTGTAGCGGAAGAAGTTCGGGGCAGGGTCAACATAGGTCGTTTCCTGCGCGCCCGATGCCGCGTTGATGAAGGTCAGCTCAGGATGGGTTTTGGCAAAGTTCTTGACCGCGATGCCTTCGTCGCCGGAGAGTGGCGAAAGCAGGATCTGCACCTTGTCCTGCTCGATCAGCTTCCGGACCGCGCGTACCGCGGAGTCCGGCGTCGCGTCGGTCGAGGCGACGATAAATTCGAGTTCCTTGTCGCCGATCTTCTTGCCCAGCACGTTGAGTGCCGTCTGGTGGCCACGCATGCCGTCCTCGCCGAGCACCGTGTAGGTGCCCTCGAGCGTCGCCGTCACGCCTACCTTGATCTTTTCCTGGGCGATCGCGGCGCCTGAAAGAAACAGGCTGCTCAGCGCGAGCAGTCCAATACTGCATTTCGACATTGTGCTCCTCCCTGTGTCGTCGATCTGTTGCCGCGCCGAACCGGCGCGACGCCCGTGGCTCTCAAGTGGCCCGCGGCTTTCCCGGGAAGCTAGCCGAAGTCGAATGCGATGCACGCGTGGACGCCTCGTTCGGCTTGACGGGCAGTCTCATTTTTGAATGTTGCGGCGCAGATGGTTTCGCGGTGCAGCAGGCGAAAGATCAATGCAGCGGGATGAATTCAGCGGCGTGGCGCGGCCAGTTGTCGCGATCATCTCACAGCATGTCACACCCAGCCGCCATCGACGATGTAGTGCTGCGCCGTGCAGGCGGAGGCCTCGTCGGAAGCGAGGAAGAGGGTGAATTTTGCAACCTCGTCCGGCACGAGCCGGCGCTTCAGGCACTGGCGCTGCTGCAATTCGATCTCGCCGGCCGGCGTCATCCATTTCTCGAGCTGGCGTTCGGTCATGATCCAGCCCGGGGCTATCGCGTTGACGCGGATGTTGAACGGGCCGTAATCGCGCGCCAGCGAACGAGTCAGCCCGATCACGCCTGATTTGCTGGCGGTGTAGGCGGCCATGCCGCCTTGTCCGGCGATCCAGGACACCGAACCGAAATTGATGATTGCGCCGCCCTTCGCCGCCTTCATGTCCGGCAACACGGCTTGCGCGGCAAAGAACTGGTGCTTCAGATTCACCGCGATGCGGTCATCCCAATATTCCGGTGTCATCTCTTCGGTGTTGTGCCGCTCGTCATGCGCGGCGTTGTTGACGAGGATGTTGATCGCGCCTTGCGTGTTGCGCGCCTCCGCAACGCCGGCGCGTAGCGCAGCGATATCGGTCAGGTCGACGCGCTGGAAATGCGCATCCAGACCTTGATCGGACAATTCGCGTGCAAGGTGCTGGCCTTCATCGGCCTTGATGTCGAAGAACACAACTTTGCTCTTCTGCTGCGCGAAGCGCCGCACGATCGCGGCGCCAATTCCCGATGCGCCACCGGTGACGAGAACGACCTTTCCGGCAAGGTCAGAATAAATGGCGGCCATGAACACCTCTCGACTTGCTTGCGGACGACACACAGCGCCGTCCATTTCCCCTTGCAAACCTTAGTCATTTTCTGCCTGAGGTTCATAGATCAGAATTTTAGTTGCGTACCTCAAAAATCGAGGGCAGGATTGCAGCCAAAGAATAAGACAACCGGTCGGGAGGAATGCGATGAGGCTGCTCGGGAAGCTGGGACTCGCCGCTGCCGCATGCCTGCTCGGGGCCAATCTGGCCGCAGCCGACACAACCGTGAAATGGCTCCACATCGAGGTCAATCCGGCCCAGGTGAAGATCTGGGAGGAGGTCGCCCGCAGCTATGAGGCCTCGCATCCCGGTGTGAAGGTCGAGATGCAGTTCCTCGAGAACGAGGCCTACAAGGCCAAGCTGCCGACCATCCTGCAATCAAAGGATCGGCCGAATATCATCTACAGCTGGGCCGGCGGCGTGTTGAAGACGCAGATCGATGCCGGCGTGCTCGAAGACATCACCGACCAGGTGAAGGGCTATAGCGACAGCATCACGCCCGCGGCGCTCGCTGCGTTCACGAGCAACGGCCGCGTCTATGGCCTGCCCATTTCGCTGTCGCAGGTCGGCTTCATCTGCAACAAGGATCTGATGGCCAAAGCGAAGGTCGATCCTGCTGCAATCAAGACGTGGGATGATTTGCTCACCGCAGTGAAGACGCTCAAGGTAGCAGGCGTGACGCCGATCGTGGTCGGCGGTGCCGACAAATGGCCGCTGCACTTCTACTGGACCCATCTTGCCGTGCGCATCGGCGGCAAGGCGGCGTTCGATGCTGCATTGCGCGACGAGAATGGCGGCTTCGCCGGCGAAACGTTCCAGAAATCCGGCGAGCTGTTCAAGCAGCTCGTTGATCTCCAGCCGTTCCAGAACGGTTTCCTCGGCTTCAAGAACCCTCAGGCCGTCGGCTATTTCGGCGACGGCAAGGCTGCGATGTCGCTCGCGATCAGTTCGGTTTATAATTTGCAGCGCGCGCTGGCCGCCGACAAGGTCGGGTTGAGCGAAGACAAGATCTGCTGGTTCGATTTCCCTGTGGTACCCGGTGGCAAGGGCGCGCCGACGGATACGCTCGGCGGCATCACTGGCTGGCTGGTCACCAAGGACTCGCCGAAGGAAGCGGTCGATTTCCTCAAGTACTTCATCTCCAACGACGTGCAGACGCGGCTTGCCGCGGGCAGCTACATCATCCCCGTGGTGCAGGGCGCGGACGCCGGTCTCAACAATTCCTTCATGAAGCTGATCGCTTCCAATCTCGCAAAGTCGCAGTACCACCAGAACTTCTATGACCAGAGCCTCGGTCCCTCGGTCGGCCGCGTCGTCAACGACGTCTCGGCGGAGATTGCCGGCGGCAGCATGAGCCCGCAGGATGCGGCGAAAGCGATCGAAGCGGCGTTCAAGCAGGGCAACTGACGGTGGCGCGGCGGATGGCGATGACCTCGCCGATCGGCGTTGCCGGCGAGGCGGCTCCTCAGGCCACGGTTCGCGGCCCAGGCTGGGACGGTCGCTTCACCGTCCTGATCCTGTTCCTGCCGCCGGCATTGCTGCTGTTCACGCTGTTCGTGGTGCTACCGATCGGCGAGGCGGCATGGTATTCGGGCTTCAACTGGAATGGGTTCGGCAGGCCGACTCACTGGATCGGCGTCGATAATTATCGTTTCGTCTTGGAAACGCGCGCGTTCTGGCTTGCGCTGCGCAACAACGGGCTGATCATCGCTGTCTCGCTCGCGATCCAGCTGCCGCTCGCACTGACCCTGGCCTTGATGCTGGCCGAGAAGTTTCGCGGCGCGGTGGCGCTGCGTATGCTGTTCTTCATGCCCTATATCCTGGCGGAGATCGCGACCGGGTTGATCTTCTCCTTCGTCTATGACGGCGACTACGGCCTTGTCGCATCGATCTGGCGCCTTTTCAGCGCCGAGCCGCCGCATCTGTTGGCCTCGACCGACACAGCCATGCTGGCGGTGCTGATCGTGATCGTCTGGAAATATTTCGGCTTCCACATGATGCTGTTCATTGCTGCGCTGCAGAGCCTCGACAAGACCCTGGTCGAGGCGGCGCGGATCGATGGCGCGACGCGTTCGCAAACCTTGCGCCATGTCGTGATCCCCTTGCTCTACCCGACCATCCGGCTCTCGGTGTTCTTCGCCATCGTCGGCTCGCTGCAGCTGTTCGATCTCGTCATGCCGCTGACGCGCGGGGGACCGGCGGATTCCTCGAACACCATGGTGAGTTTCCTCTACAACAATGGCATCTCGCGCATGCGGGTCGGCTATGGCAGCGCCATCGGCGTCATCTTGTTCGCGATCTGCGTGACCTTTGCCTTCACCTACAAGCGATGGTTCATGCGCGATGAATAGTGCCGAGACTGCCCGCGCCCCGTTCGACCCCGCCGTGCTGTTCAAGGCGGCCTTTCTCGGCATCGTTGCCATCTTCGTGCTGGTGCCGCTGCTGGCAACCTTGCTCGGCGGCTTCAAATCGCTCGGCGAATTGCGCGTCAATCCATTCGGCCTGCCCAGTCATTGGGAGTGGCAGAACTATGCGGACATCCTGTTCTCCACCCGCTACTGGCAGCTCCTGCGCAACTCGCTGATCATCTCGACCCTCACGGTGACATTGACGCTGATCGTCGCCTCGATGGCGGCGTTCACCTTCGCCCACGTCAGGTTCTTCGGCTCGTCGATGCTGCTGAGCTATTTGACGCTCGGCCTGTTGTTTCCGGCAGCGACCGCCGTGCTGCCGCTGTTCATCAAGGTGCGCGACCTCGGCCTGCTCGATACCTATTTCGGCGTCGCGCTGCCGCAAGTGGCTTTCAGCCTCGCCATGAGCGTGCTGCTGCTGCGCCGCTTCTTCAAGGACATTCCCTATGAACTGCTGGAGGCCGCGCTGGTCGATGGCTGCAGCTACATCAAGTTCTTTCGTTACGTGACGCTGCCGTTGTCGCGGCCGATCCTGGCGACCGTCGGCACCATCACTTTCGTCAACAGCTGGAATGCCTATCTGTTGCCGCTGGTGATGCTCAACACCGATGCGCTCTATCCCTGGCCGCTCGGCATTATGGTTTACCAGGGCGAATATTCGTCCGAGTGGCACCTGATCCTCGCCTTCATCACGCTCACCATCCTTCCGACGATCATTCTGTTCCTGCTGGCACAGAAGCATATCGTCGCCGGCCTCACGGCAGGTGCAGTCAAGGGATGAACAAGACTTCACGGAGATTACAATGAGAAAAGTCGGCATCGGAATCATCGGCTGCGGAGTGATCAGCACCGCCTATCTCAAGGCGGCTCATCGATTCCCGGTTATGGAGGTCAAGGCGCTTGCGGATATGCGCAGCGATGTCGCCGAGCGGCAGGGCGCGGCGTTCAGCTTGCCGGCGATGCGGGTCGATCAGTTGCTCAAGCGCGATGACGTCGAGATCATTATCAATCTCACCGTGCCGCTGGCCCACACCGATGTCAGCCTCGCGGTGCTCAATGCCGGCAAGCACGTCCATTCCGAGAAGCCGCTCGGCATCAACGTCGCAGAAGCCCGCAAGGTGATGGATCTCGCCGCACAGAAGAATCTCCGCGTCGGCTGCGCGCCCGACACGTTCCTCGGCGGCGGGCACCAGACCGCCCGCAAGCTGATCGACGACGGCGCGATCGGCACGCCCGTGGCAGGCAGCGCCTTCTTCGGCTGCCCCGGCCACGAGCGCTGGCATCCTTCGCCGGGCTTCTACTATTTGCGGGGCGGCGGGCCGATGCTGGACATGGGGTCGTATTACATCACCGATCTCGTGCAGCTGCTCGGGCCTGTCGCCAGCGTGATGGGCTCGACCGCGCGCCCGAGATCCGAGCGTCTGGTCACCAGCCAGCCAATGAATGGGACCCTGATTCCGGTCGAGGTGGCGACCCACGTCGCGGGCACGCTCGAATTCGAGAGCGGGGCCGTCGTCTCGATCACGATGAGCTTCGATGTGCCGAAGCACCGCCACGCGCCGATCGAGATTTATGGTGACAAGGGCAGCATGCTGGTCCCCGACCCGAACCGCTTCGGCGGCGAAGTGCAGGTGGCCAAGACCGGCGGCGAATTTGAGACGATGCCGTTGACGCACGGTCATGTCGAAGGCGAGTTCCGCTCGATCGGGGTCGCCGACATGGCATCCGCGATCCTGAACGACCGGCCGCACCGCGCCAGCGGCGCGCTGGCCTTCCACGTGCTCGAGGTGATGGAGGCGTTCCAGACCTCCGCCGACGAGGGGCGGCGCGTCAAGATCGAGAGCCGCGTCGAGCGGCCGGCGATGCTGCCGGCCGGGCGTGAAACCGGACAGATCGACTGAGGACAGAGATATGCGCAAGGCATTGATTGTATGGGGCGGCTGGCCGGGACACGATCCCGATCTCTGTGCCTCGATGATCCGCGGCTGGCTGAAGGCGGAAGGCTTCGAGGTCCGGATCGAAACGACGACCGAGGCATTCGGCGATCCCAAAATCCATGATCTCTCGCTGATCATCCCGATCTACACCATGTCGAAGATCGAGAAGGCGGAAGCGCTCAATCTCTGTGCAGCTGTGCGTGGCGGCGTTGGGCTCGCCGGCCATCACGGCGGCATGTGCGATGCGTTCCGCGATTCCGTCGATTACCAGTTCCTGTGTGGCGGACAGTGGGTCGCCCATCCCGGAAACATCATCGATTACAAGGTCGACTTGACGAGGCCGGATGACCCCATCATGAAGGGGCTGACGAGTTTCGAACACCGTTCCGAGCAGTACTACATGCATGTCGATCCCGCCAACGAGGTGTTGGCGACCACAACCTTTACCGGCGAGCACGCACCCTGGATCGAAGGCGTGGTTATGCCGGTGGTGTGGAAGAAGCGCTATGGCGCGGGCAGGGTGTTCTATTCCTCGCTCGGTCATCGCGCCTACGAGCTTGACGTGCCGGAGATCAGGACGCTGATGACCCGCGGCATGTTGTGGGCGGCGCGCGAATGACAGCCGGCGCGGTCCAGCCGGTCTTTCGCGCTACGCTCGAGGATGTCGCGCGAGCAGCGGGCGTTTCGCTCGCCACCGTGGACCGTGTCGTCAACCGGCGCGAGGGCGTGCGCGCCAAGACGGTCGCCCGCGTCGAGGCTGCGGTGGCGAAACTGGGGTATCGCGCCGACGTCGCGGCGGCGCGGCTCGCCCGCGGACAGAGTTTTCGCTTCGCCTTCGTGCTGCCGAGTGGCAGCAACAGCTTCATGACCAACCTGACCGAGCAGGTCCAGCGCACCGCGGAGTGGCTTGCCAGCCAGCGCGGTTTCATCGACATCCTCCATGTCGACGTGTTCGATCCGGATGTGCTCGCAGGCGCGCTAGAGACTCTATCGCCAGCCTATCAGGGAGTGGCCGTCATCGCGCTGGACCATCCCAGGGTGCGGGCCGCGATCGACGAGCTCGTCTCGCGCGGAGTCGCTGTGGTGACCCTTGTGTCGGACGCGCCGAGCGCGCGACGCCTCCACTACGTTGGAATAGACAATCCGGCCGCGGGCCGGACTGCGGCAACGCTGATGGGACGTTTCCTCGCCGGCGGCGAGGGGACGGTTGCGGTGATCGCGGGATCGTTGTCGCTGCGCGACCACGCCGAGCGGCAGTTCGGCTTTCATCAGATCCTGTCCAGCGAGTATCCGAACCTGCGCGCGCTGCCGGTTCTCGAGGGCCGCGACGACAGCGGTCGCACGCGAAAGTTGACGGCTGCGCTGCTCGCGCGCCATGCGGATATCCGCGGCATCTATTGCTGTGGGGCCGGAAATCGCGGCATTGCCGATGCGCTCGAGGCCGCGGGCCGCGCGCGCGAGGTGGTCTGGATCACCCATGAGCTGACCCAGCACACGCGGCGCTTCCTGGTCCGCGGCACGCTCGATGCGATCATCAACCAGGATCCGGGCCACGAGGCGCGCTCTGCGGCGCGCGTCCTGCTCGCGCATTGCTCTGGCGAGCCCATCAGTCCGGACCAGGAGCGCATCCGCATCGACATCTTTCTGCGAGACAATCTGCCGTAAGGTCGAACTCGTCGGAGATGCGCCGCTTGTCTGCAATTGCAGAAGCACCGTCGCAACGAGCAGGACTGCGAGGAGCCAACCCCAGTCCGCCGACTTACCTTTCCAGAAGCCAGTGGCGCTCCTTCATAAAAACGCGGCAACGGCTGCGGTTCGCCGGGAGGCGTGGTATGTCTCGTTGCTAAGGACGATAGTCAGCAATGGTCGAAACATTCACATGGGATGCGAGGCGATGAACGTCCGCACTGAGGCAAAGTCCGGTTCCGGGGCTGAGCAGCGCCGCCGAGCCGCCGGCAACGCCATAACGCAGGGCGCTATCGAGCTGGTCGCCATTTGCAAGCCGTGACACCATGGCCCCCAGGAAGCTGTCGCCTGCGCCGGAAACGCTGACAGGCTCCATAGCAAGGCCATTGGCACGCAAGGCAAAGTCGCGTGTCAGGAGCAGAGCCCCGTCCGAGCCCATCGAGAGGGCAATGACCTCGATGCGATAACGTCCCATCAGGCGGCGGCCCGCTTCCAGCAGCGAGGGTTCGTCAGCGTCACCGATCCCGGCCAGCTCCTGAAACTCCCGAAGATTGGGTTTGATGAGATAGACGCCCGCTTCCAGCGCGGCTTTGAGCGAAGCGCCGGACGTGTCGACGATGACCCTGGCCGCACCTTTCGATGCCTGGACCACCCTGCCGTAGAAATCAGCCGGTACCCCCGCGGGCAGGCTACCGCTCGCAATGACATAGGCAGCCTGCGGACTGAGGCGCGAAATTGCGTCGAGGCACTGCTGCCATTCGAACTGGCTGAGCTGGGCGCCTGGAAAAACCAGCCGAAATTGCTCGCGGCTGGTTTCGTCGAAGATGGTGATGTCTTCGCGGGTGGCGTTCGATGTCGGGATGACGATGCTGCGCACGACCTCGCGTTCGACCAGCGTCGTCAGAGTCTGTCCGGTTGCACCTCCGGCCGGATAGATTGCGGTTGCTTCAAGGCCGAGCCGTTTCAGCACGCGGGCCACGTTGATCCCGCCGCCACCGGGATCGCGCTGGGGCTCGGCGCAGCGCATTTTCGTGTAGGGCATCATTTTCCTGACCGAGGTCGAAATATCGACAGCAGGGTTGATGGTCAGGGTGACGATGTCGAGCTGCGGCAACTTAGCCAAGGCCATCGACCTCCATCAGGTTACGGAGATCGACGAATGCAGCGTCGTCGTCCAGAATGAGAGAGGCCGGTTCCAGGAAATTCTCGAGCCGCCCCTTCCGATATCTCCAAGCAGGGCTGTTCGTCCTGAGGGAATGGCCTTCATCGCTGCATTCCCCTGATCAATCCGGCATACCAATCGAAAGACGATTTCGGGGTTCGCCGCAGCGAAGCATAGTCAACATAGGTCAGGCCGAACCTGTTGCTGTACCCAGAGTCCCATTCGAAGTTGTCGAGCAGTGACCAAACGAAGTAGCCACGGACATCGACGCCGCTGGAAGCGGCTCCGTTCATCGCGTTGACGTAGGCCTTTAGGAACTCTATCCGGCCCGGGTCGATTACTGCGCCGGTCTGATCGGGCCGATCGAAACTTCCGTACCCGTTCTCGAGCACGTAGATGGGCAGGCCATAATTCATGTGGACCGCCTGCAACGTCTCGCTGAAGGCATCGGGCTCGATCGGCCATCCGATCGGGGTCAAGGGAACGCCAGGCGGCTTGTCGCCGAAGTCGTAGCCCAGCATCGAGTCCGCCCGCGCCTTCACGTAGACGGGGCTATAGTGGTTCAGTCCGAACCAGTCGAGCGGACGGCAAATGCGCGCAAGATCGCCGGGTTGCATGTAGGGCTCGATCGCCGCTCGCATCGACGGCGGATATTCGCCGCGATATTGCGGATCCGGAAAGGCCGTATTCCAGTACACATCCAGGCGCGCCGCGGCCGCTGCATCGGCCTCGCTCGCACTGGAGGGCCGGCATGGTTGTCGATTATGGATACAGCCGATCGAGGCGTTGATCACGTGAGCGCGGAGCACATCGACCGCTGTCCCATGGGCAAGGTTGACATTGTGGATCATGCGGTGGAGCTTGTCCTCGCTGCCGCCGTCCCGCTTGCCGAGCGAGCGGCTGAACAGGCTGAACATCGACGGCTCGTTGAATGTCGCAAAGCGCTTGACCCGGTCGCCGAAGCGCGCGGCGATCAAACTCGCATAGTCGGCGAACCACGCGATCGATTCCCGATTGAGCCAGCCTCCGCGCTCTTCCAGGGCCTGCGGAAGGTCCCAATGATACAGGCACAGCCACGGTTCGATACCGCTGGCCTGTAGCTCGTCGATCAGCCGGTCATAAAATGAAAGGCCAGGCTCGTTGGCGGATCCGCACCCCTGCGGCAGGACACGCGGCCAGGCGACCGAGAACCGGTACGCCTGCACGCCCAACGCCTTCATCAGGCCGACATCTTCGCGGTAGCGATGATAATGGTCGCACGCGACATCGCCGGTATCGTGATTCTTGATGTCACCGCGCCGACAATAGATGTCCCAGATGCTTGGTCCGCGCCCATCCTCCTGCGTGGCCCCTTCGATCTGGAAGCTGGAGGTGGAAACACCCCAGATGAAGTCGGGGCGCAGGCTGGCGGTGTTCGGCAGTTGCGTTGTCGGCATGGACGACCTGCTTTGTCCTGGACAATCAGCGACCGGCTATGCTGTCGCGCGGTCAGCCGGTGATCGCAGGCACATTATGCGCATTGGTAGTCATGCCGGTTCCGGTTGGTATTGAGATAGGTCAAGAGGCGCCGAGCCGGCCGTGCGATGGATTGACGTCCATAGAACGTTGGCGGGGCTGCGCTTGCAAAGAACGAAATGGGGAGGGATCGTCGACGACGACCTCAGCGGAAGCGGCTTCTTCCGCGTAGCCGAGCGCAATGGCGTATTCTGGCTGGTCGATCCCGATGGTGGCAGATTTCTCTCAAAGGGAGTCAATACGGTTCGTTTCGACCAGGATCGCATCGGCGGGACCGAACGTGTGCCCTACGCGGAGGCCTGCCAGGCCAAATATGGTGGCCTTCAGACTTGGCGCGCCGCCGTCTCTGACCGGCTGGCAAGCTGGAAATTCAACACGATCGCCTGCTGGTCAGACGAACTTGTTGCCAGTGCGGGATCGCAATTGCTGGCCACGACGCCAACGGCCGAGCTCGGCGCATCCTTCCGCCTGCATCGGCGCGATCAGATCTTTCCAGACGTGTTCGATTCCGAGTTTTCAGCCCATATCCGCGCAAGCGCCGATCTGCGCTGCAGGCATCGGCGCAATGATCCCGGCTTGCTCGGCACATTCATCGACAACGAACTGTACTGGTCGCCTGACTGGCGCGGTACCGATGAGATTCTGACGCTGTTTTTGAACCTGCCGTCTCGTCGACCAGGCAGGGTCGCCGCAATCTCGGCTCTGCAGGCGCATTATCCGGATTTTGCTCAATTCAATGCGGTATGGCGCACCAAGGCGCGCTCCTGGGAGGAGCTCGGCAGGATCGAACATGTCGTGGCACCGTTCGTGAGACGTCGGCCCGGCGTCTTGAACGATGCGCTCGAGACCAAGGCCAATTTGGCAGATCCCGTCCGCGAAGCGTTCTCTGCAGATTGCGATGCTTTCGTGGCCGTCGTAGCCGACAAGTATTTCGAGCTGTGCGTCTCGGCAATCAAGGCGGCAGACCCCAATCATCTCGTCCTTGGATCGCGGTTCGGCTATCAGCCGCCGGCAGGCGTCATCGCAGCAGCTGGTCGCCATCTCGATGTGATCTCCTTCAATTGCTACGACTTCGATCCGGGTCCGGTCATTGACGCTTATGCCGCCACCGGTAGGCCATGCCTGATCACCGAATTCTCGTTTCGAGGGGATGACGCAGGATTGCCGAACAGCAAAGGGGCGGGGCCACGGCTGGCTACTCAGCTCGACCGGGCCCGGGCTTTCGAGGGCTACGTTGCGGCAGCCCTCAGCAAGCCGAATGTGGTCGGATATCACTGGTTCGAGCATGCCGATCAGCCGGCGCAGGGGCGATTTGACGGTGAAGATTCGAATTTCGGCACCGTGACCATTGACGACCGGGTCTATGACGCGCTGACAAAGACGATGACCAAGGTCAACGCCGCAGCAGAATGCATTCATGCCGCTGCCGTCCCTGTGCTGGTCTGAGCTGGACCGCGAAGGTTACGCCTTGGGTCGCGGCGGATTAGTCTCGGCGTCGGCCACCACGGCCATGGTGCGAAAGACGCTCGAAGGATTGACGCTGATCGAATCGATACCCAGCCCCGTCAAATACCGCGCGATCTCCGGATCGTTCGCGGGGGCTTCGCCGCAGATGCCGATATGGCGACCGTTGCGCTTTGCGCCGGCGATCGCCTGCCGGAACATCTCCAGCATTCCCGGATCGCGTTCATCGAAGTCGAAGGCGACGATATCGGAATCCCGGTCGACCCCCAGTGTGAGCTGAGTGAGATCATTTGAGCCGATCGAAAAGCCGTCGAACAATTCTGCGAACGCATCGATCTGGATGACGTTGTTGGGAATCTCGCACATCACGTAGATTTCGAGCCCGTCTTCGCCCCGCTTCAAACCATTGGCCGCCATCGTCGCGATCACGCGCCGGCCCTCCGCGATGGTTCGGCAGAACGGCACCATTACGCGCAAGTTGGAGAGGCCCATCTCCTGTCGCACCAGGCGGAGCGCCGCGCACTCCAGCGCAAATCCTTCGGTGTAAGCAGGATGGCTGTAGCGGGAGGCGCCCCGAAATCCCAGCATCGGATTCTCCTCGCTGGGCTCAAAGCCTTCTCCGCCAATCAGGCTGGCATATTCGTTGGTCTTGAAGTCGGAAAGCCGTACGATCACAGGCTTCGGATAGAATGCCGCGGCGATAGTGCCCACACCCTCCGCCAATCGTTGGACGAAGAAATCAGCCGGGCTCTCGAAGCCTCTGACGAGGTGAGCGATCTCGGCCCGCGCCTTGGCTGACTTGACCTTGTCGGGCTTGAGCAAGGCCATCGGGTGAATGCGGATATGCTCGCTGATGATGAACTCCATCCGGGCGAGGCCAACCCCGGCCTGCGGCTGCATCGCCGTACGGAACGCCATCTCGGGAGTGCCGACATTCACCATAATGGCCGTGCGCGGCTGCCGCAGTTGGCTCACCGGCGTTCTGGTTACGTCGAAGCCAGCCTTTCCCTGATAGACGCTGCCGACGTCGCCCTCGGCGCAGCAGATCGTGACTTCGGTCCCGGTCTTGATCTTTTGGGTCGCGAGCCCGGTCCCCACGACGGCGGGGATGCCCAACTCTCGCGCGATGATCGCGGCGTGGCAGGTGCGGCCGCCCTTGTCGGTGATGATGCCCGCCGCGATCTTCATAACCGGTTCCCAGTCCGGACTGGTTGCTGGCGCCACCAGGATCTCGCCAGGTTTGAAGGCCGCAAGGTCGTGCGAAGACACGACGCGGCGCGCCCGCCCCGAAGCGATCTTCTCGCCCACCGCGCGACCATTGACGATGACCGGGCCGTGTTCCTTCAGATTGTGAGTCTCGTAGACGTCGGCCGAACGCCGTGAGGCGACCGTCTCGGGTCGAGCCTGAATGATATAGAGCGTTCCATCGGAGCCGTCCTTGGCCCATTCGATATCCATGGGCATCGCAGCGCCCGCGTGTTCGGAATAGTGTGCCTCGATCTGGACCGCGATCTCGGCAAGCTTCAGCACCTCCTGGTCTGAGATGCAGAACTTCCGGCGTTCGGCTTCGGGCACCTTGCGGGTCAGCGTTGCATGATCGCCGCCGCGTTTGCCGTAGATCATGCGTATCTGCTTCGCTCCGAGCCGGCGCCGCAGCACGTGGCGATACCCTTGGCCCAGCGTCGGCTTGTGGACGTAGAATTCGTCCGGGTCGACCTGACCTTGCACGATGGTCTCGCCGAGGCCGTAGCAGGCTGTGACGAAGACGACGTCACGAAAGCCGGATTCGGTATCGAGTGTGAAAACGACCCCGCTTGCCGCCAGATCGGATCGGACCATTTTCATCACGGCGACAGACAACGCGACCTTGAAGTGATCGAACCCGCTATCGATGCGGTAAGAGATCGCGCGATCAGTAAATATCGAGGCAAAGCAGCGCCTGCAGGCGTCGAACAGATCCTTCGGTCCGCGCACATTGAGAAAGCTTTCGTGTTGACCCGCAAAGCTCGCTGTCGGCAGGTCCTCCGCGGTCGCCGAGCTACGCACAGCGACCGCAACCCCAGCCCCGGCCTCGCGTTCGAGCTGCCGATACGCCTCCATGACTTGATTGCGCAGGGCGGCCGTGTCCATCGCGTCGTATATGATCGCGCGAGCCTTCGTCGCTCTGCTGGCGAGCTGCTTGATGTTGCTCTTGTCGATCCTGTCGAGAAGCTGGTGCAACTCGCCAGCTACGTTGTCGCGCGACAGCGCTTCGCGATAGGCATCTGCCGTGATCGCGAAGCCGTTGGGAACGGCGATTCCTTGCGAGGAGAGGGCAGAATACAGCTCGCCCAGGGAAGCGGTCTTGCCACCGACCAGACCGACGTCGGCCAAGCCAATTTCATGAAACGATCTGATATATCCGCCCATGGCGGCAGCAGATCATGTCATGACGTTACCCGGTTGAGCCAAGTCAACATTTCCCTCAATTCGTGATGACGGTGTCCCTTAAGTGGCTCAATAGACGAAGGTTGGAGTTTCGAGGAGGTGATCATTCACCGCCACCACGCCGGGAATCGCCTCGGCGGCAACGCGAATAGCCGTGCGTTCGGCGAGCGACGGGGCAAAGCCCCAGATGTCGACCACGCCGTTCTGCACGGTCGCATTCAAATTGTATGTATGAGCCCAGGGCTGTTTTCTGAGTTCCTCTAAAAACCGCTTCCTGATGGCCGAATCGGGAAGCGAAACCTCGAACTTTGGCCTGGCGCTGGCGATAGCCTGGAGCAGGTTGGCCCGGCTGACGATCCCGACGAGCTGGCCTTCCTTGTTGACGATGGGAACGCGTTTGATCTGGCGTTCTTCGAGAAGCACCGCGATCTCGTGCAAGGGTGTCTCGGGCGCGGCGGTCGCGACCTCCCGCGTCATGATGTCCTGCACTCTGATCGAGTGCGACTTGACGTAGTCAGTCGCAAGCTGAGCGTCGCCGGTCAGCAATTGCAGCCACCAGGAGGGGGATCGTTCGGTTCCACTCTCGGTCCGGTGCATCAGATCGCCTTCGCTCGCGATTCCAAGGATCTTGTTGTCGGCATCGACGACCGGCACAGCGCTGATCCGACGTTCGAGCAGGATCTGCGCCAACTGCCGGACGGTCGCGGTTGGTCCAATCGTGACCACTGGCGATACCATTATGTCTCGTGCTTGCATGACCGGCCTCCATACCGCGTCTCGGTGGAAGGCAATCCTGCCTGATCGTGAGTGGCCCATTTTGATCGGAATCAAGCACCCGCGAGCTCCCTCTTGGTCGTTGCGTCGCCGCGCGCGTTGGGGGCTTAGCTCGGCTTTTCATGGAGACGTGCGGCGCAGCACCGCGAGTAACTCGACAAACACCTCTCCGGCCCCTGTGGGCGATGCCTCGGCATTTGCGGGATGCGATCTAAGGGAAGATCGCCTGGAGGCCGCCGCGGCTCCCTTCGCCTACCGCATTAACCGGGAAATGCCGGATCGTTTGATTTCGGTCAAACGTCTCGCCGATCGCAAAGCGATAAAGACTGATCGAACATTTTTCCGGGGTATCATCATGTCTGTCGCAAGCGTCATGGTCTACGTCGATTCCGAGCAGCAGGAAGCAGGGCAGGTTGCTGTCGCTGGGGGGATCGCAAAGACGTTCGGGGCGGCTGTCCTGGGTATTTCAGCGGTGGCCGTGGAGCCTCCCTTTGTGGCCGAAGGCGTTATCATCGAGCAGACCACCGAGGAAGATCTCAAGCGCATCAAGGCAATGCTTTCGGCGAAAGAGGCTTGGTTCAAGAGGGTCACCGGGCTGCCAAGCGAGACGGTCGAATGGCGCTGGGCACTTCAATATCCGACCGACTTTCTGGTCGAGCAAGCCCGGGCGGCCGACCTTGTGATTGTCAAGCGCAGGACGCACACGGCGAGCCACTCCCGCTTCTTCGATCCGGCCGGAGCCATGTTGCGGATGGGACGCCCCACGCTATCGGTGCCGGAGCGCGTGACGAAGTTGTCCGGTGACCGCATCGTGGTCGGTTGGAAGGACACAAGGGAAGCTCGCCTCGCCGTGCGCGACGCGATGCCGTTCCTGACCAGGGCTTCCCAGGTCACAATCGCCGAAATCTGCACGTCGGACGAGCAGGATGCAGCCCGCAAGCGGGTTCGCGACGTGGCCGGCTATCTTCAGCGGCATGGGGTGCAATGCCAGAATGAGATCCGTGTCCATACGGCGGAGCCGGATGGAGGCTATCTTATTCGGTTGGCATCCGAGCTCGACGCCGACCTCATCGTCGCCGGTGGCTATGGACATAGCCGGTTGGGAGAATGGATTTTCGGCGGCATGACCGAAACGTTGCTGCAACAGGCTCCGGTCTGCCTGCTGATGTCGCATTAGAATCTTGGCGTTAGGAGAGTGCGCGATGGACAAGGATGGTCAAGCGGCTCAAGAGAGGGCAACGAAGCAAAAAGAGGAGAGGCTTGCTCCTGATCGGGGCAAGCCGGCGGTCGAGGCCGGGCGGCTCGACCGCGCACTCAAGAATGCCTTGGAGGACGACGAGGTGCGTGAGGCGCTGAATCTGCACGGCCAGGGCAGGCGCCCCTCGCTCTGAGCCTACTGCCTGGCGCCTTTCCCCGAGTTAGGTGAGAAACTTGGGCCGGAAGCAGCGGAGCCGATGGTGTCCTACCGTCGCGATTTGGCCTTCAAAGTTTCGAGATACGCCACGATGGCCTCGATCTGATAGTCCGCCAGTCGCGGGTTGGGCATGGCCTGGTCAGGACCTAGTCTGCGATGGCTCGACGCCAGGAATTGCCGAATGTCGTCGGCGGAGAACGAGGAGCGATCGGCAATCTCCAGGAAGCTGGGCGCCCGGGGACGGGATGTTGGGGATTCCTTGGCGGCATCCTCCACAACATGGCACGTTCCGCAGATCGCATGAGCCAGGACCCGGCCTTCGGTGAATTGATCGACGAATAATTGGTTGGCGACCGGCGGACGGACCGGTACCTCGATCGTGATAGAGGCAAAGCCACTGGTCCGATGGCAGCCATTGCAATCGTTTGTCAAAGCCGAATAGGCTTTGGTGAACGCTGGCACATCTTTTTGCTGTATCGCCTCGTGTACCGCCTGCAGTCGATCCTTGGTAACAGCGATCCGTGATCGGTCGGATAGGAGGTCGCCTGCCGCTTCGAGATTTCGGTCGATCTGTTGGACTTCGTAGCTCGCAAGACTCCAATTGCTGAGCTTGCCTGCAAACCATAGCTTGGCATGCTGGAGCTGGAGCCGGGTCATGAGCTCGGAGAGCGCGCCGGGGACGGCACCTGCCGCTGGCTCAGCCGGGGTTTCGGCGCTCGATGCCGCCGCCATCGCAAAGACAATCAGGATGAGGAATGTCGGAAAGCGCATGCCAATGTCTCGGATCTTGTTCCAGCATCGCATCCGATCCTCCCGGGGGGTTGATCTTGATCAAACCCCTGCGCCGAGCGCCGACTATCTGTGAAGTCTCTCTGGAGTGGAAGACATGCGCGCGCATCAGATAATGTCCAGGCGGGTGATAGCTATCCGCCCAGATGCCTCGATCGCCGATGCCATCAAGGTCATGCTGAGCCACCACATCAGCGGCCTGCCGGTGACGAATGCGGCGGGAAAGCTGGTTGGCATCCTGTGCGAAAGTGATTTCCTCAGGCGGGCGGAGCTGGAAACGGAGCACACGCGCAACCGGCTGCTGACCGTCATGCTTGGCGCGGATCGCGCTGCGCGTGAGTTCGTGAAGGAGCACGGCCGTAAGGTCGAGCAGGTGATGACGCGTGATCCGACGACGGTGAGGGAGGATACGCCCCTCGCGGAGATTGCCGATCTGATGGAGCGCCGGAGCCTGAATCACGTCCCGGTCATGCGCGATGATCGCATTGTCGGCATCATTACCCGGTCCGACTTCCTGTCCGCAATTTCCGGTCCGCTGACAGGCGCACCCGGCTATTCGGAAGACGACAACCAGATCCGCCGAGCGGTTCTTGCGCAAATGACCGGCATGCCGTGGCAGCCCGTCGGCTTGAACGTGAGCGTCAGGAACGGCGTGGTAACGCTCCGAGGCGTCGTGAAGGGCGAGAACGCGCGCCAAGCGGCGATCGTGGCTTGCGAGAACGCTTCAGGTGTCCGACTCGTTGACGACCGCCTATGCCTTCAGTCGACATGGCCCGATCCGGAGGACGAATACGGCGGCGGTGATTTCGTGTCGCTGCAGGCCGAGCCCTCTACGTTGGATGACGAACCGTTGTAGCTCCTGCTTTGCAGGGAGGTCTTCGCAGGAGACAAACCTAATCTTCCAGTCTTTCACCGGCGAGATCGGGATTGCTGGTACGATCGGCTCCCGAGCGGATCGGCTGCCTGGCGGGCCTGTCCGCCGGCGAAAAGTAGAGCGCCAGTTCGAGGATGCCGAACATTGCGAAAACCATCAGTGCCTTGATCGCTTCGTTGGTCATCTGAATATCCTCCAACACTGGGTCTCGATTAGCGTTGTGCCACCTTGGTCAGGCCGTGGCCCGGATGCGGACGGTCGATGGCGATAGTCCTTGGTGTCTGCGCATTGAATTCAGAATGGGTCAGGTGGACGGTCAGCGCGGTCGTCATGATCGCGATGCCGGTAGCCAACCCGGTAACGACCACCTTGAGATGTGTTGCCTTGTCCGCGGTGTAGATCGAGTGATTCATGGCAGGCCCCTCGTCGGCGCGTGCTACCAAATGCCTTCTACGGCATGAATTCCTTGATCGAAATTTGGGGGCATCACCTAAGGGAAACTCCGTAGCCGCGCGCAAGCGGCGGCAACGTTTTCATTACGGAGTATCGGTTCGTGAACAGGTGGAAGCAGAGAAAAGAGCCCTGAGACCTCTTCGATTCCAGGCGCAATCCCAGCAACCAAGCTGTTGCGAAATGCCCCAGATCATTGTGCCCCTCGGTTCCGCCCAGTGTACAGCGCGATCAGCCAGACCAAGGCGGTCACGAGCAACATGGTCACGACGGTCTGGATCAGACCGAAGTTCAGCGCGTCACGCGCCACGAACAGCGCCGTGATCGGCGCTGCCAGGGCAAAGAGAATCCGAACGAGCCATCGAAGCACGGTCGCCTCGCTCCGAGGGGACTTCAGCCAGCGGCCTTCACGTCTTCGGGCGGTTCGATATAGAATCCGGAGTAGGTATCGACGAAGCAGAGATGGTCGTGAACTTCCTTGACGCCGGCGGTGTTCTCGGCGGCGACGATCGCGGCCTGACGGGCCTCGTCGGTCGTAATAAGCCCGTGCAGATGCACGACACCTTTGCGGACACTCACTTCAAAACCGATCGGCCGCCAGTCGGTGGCGTTCACCGCGCGCGTGATGCGCTCGCGAATGTGCTCATCGTCGGCCGTCGGATCGGGGATTTCGTGTACCAGGCTCGCCACGGCTTGCAGCACGTTGGTCCTGGTGACGATCCCGACCGGTGCCTTGCCCCGCATGACAGGGACACGCTTGATGTCGTGTTTCTCCATCAGGTCGACCAGCTTGGCCAGATCGTCGTCTTCCTGCACCGCCACGACCTGCTTGGTCATGACGTCGGCTACCTTGCGACCGCGCTCGTGAACGAACTCGGCAGCCGCGCGCCCGGGCCCCATGAAGAATTTCAGCCAGGCGGCGTGCCTGCGGCCAGTGCCGATCTCACTGCGGCGGAGGAAATCGCTTTCCGAGACCACACCAACGAGATTGCCCGCATCGTCGATGACGGGCAGGCCGCTGATGTGCATCTGGAGCATGATTCTGGCCGCCTCCTCGATCGTAGTATGCGGCGTTACGGCCACGAGGTTTTTCGTCATGATATGATGCGCGCGCATGTGGTGCCCTCAATTTCGCTGGGTGAGTATCGTGAATGAGGCGAGGCTGCGCTGTTCGCAGCCTCGGCTCGCGGAGCATCTCAGGTAGCCTTGACGTCGATCGTTTTGGCTGGCTTCTGTGCTTCTTCTGTCTTCGGCAGGACGACCTTGAGCACGCCGTTCTTGAACGTCGCTTCGATCTTGTCGGCATTGACCCCGTCCGGCAGCGCGAAGTAGCGCTCGAAGGAGCCATAGCGGCGCTCGGACACGTAGTAGTCCTTCTTCTTCTCTTCGGTCTCCTCCTTCTTCTCGCCTCGGATGGTGAGACCGCCGTTGACGAGCTTGACGTCAATGTTCTTCTCGTCGAGGCCAGGCAACTCCGCCGTGATCTCGTAAGCCTTGTCGCTCTCGGCGACATCGACAGCTGGCGCATTGAAGTTCTTGGACAGGTCGCGCTCTAGCCGTGCCAGCGACCGGAATGGCCGCTTCCAGAAGCCGTTGCCAAAATCGTCGAATATCTGATCGATTTCGTTTCTCAGCGCCTGAAACGGCTGCCATGCTTCACCGGCGGCCGCAGGCGCGGTGGATGTCTTGGTGACGGGTAGTTTGGTTTCGGTGGCCATGATCATCGTCTCCTTCGAGTTGACCATTTCGGTCGCTGGAAAGAATAGCCATGGCGCATCGTGCGCTGATTGATTTCTCTCAAATTCGGGGGCTGTGCCTGATATGCGGGTAAGATCGCTTTTTGTACTTCTGGAAACGAGTAAATGGGACAGGTCGGTGGACCTTTCCCAATTGCGCAACCTATGAAGCCGGTCTTCTCGGGACCCATCGGTCCCCAAGCTTGACGTAGCAGCGCTTTACCGCGGACCAGGCCGTGCGATGGGCGATCTCTTCCTGCCGGAGGTCGCCGACGTGCGAGGCAAAGCAGTGGTTGAACGCTTCTCGGTAAATGTCCATGGCATGAGGCGGCAAGTGTTGCCGCACGCCAGCGGGAAGGTCATTGTTCGAGCGATAGGGCATCGTTCGCATCCTGGGGCCACATCATCGCCGCCCCGGATCGCTCGCCGACGGGTTGACGGCGGAGGCGCGGCGAGACGTGGCGCAGCTACATCGCCATGTCGTGCTCGGGCAGCCGCTCGCGCTTCGGCTCCGGAATTTCCGTCATCGTCGCCTCGGTGAGAAGCAGGACGCTCGCCACCGAGACGGCGTTTTCAAGTGCGGTTCGCACGACCTTCACGGGATCGACAATGCCGGCCTCCACGAGATCGACATAGACCTTGCGGGCGGCATCGAAGCCGAAATTTCCTTCGCTGCCGAGCATCCGCGCAACCACGACGCCGCCGTCGGTCGCGGAATTCTCGGCGATCTGACGGGCCGGCGCTTCGAGTGCACGCCTCAGGATCTGCACGCCTGTTCGTTCATCACCCTCGCAAGCCGCTTCCTCCTTGGTCACGGCTGCCACCGTTCGAAGCAGCGCAAGTCCGCCGCCGGCGACGATGCCTTCTGCAACGGCCGCTTTGGTCGAGCTGATGGCATCATCGAGGGCTTCCTTCTTGGCCTTCATCTCGGCCTCGGTCGGTGCCCCGACCCGGATCACGGCGACGCCGCCGGACAGCTTGGCGAGGCGCTCCTCGAGTTTCTCCCGGTCGTAGTCGCTGGTGCTCTTCTCGATTTCCACCCGGATCTGCGCCAGCCGGGCGTCAATGCGCGAACGGTCTCCGCCGCTGCCGATCAGGGTGGTGTTCTCCTTGTCGGCGACCACGCGTGCGGCGCGGCCGAGCTGCTGCAGGGTGGCACTTTCCAGCTTCAGGCCGATCTCTTCCGAGATGACCTGCGCACCGGTCAAAATCGCGATGTCTTCCAGCATGGCTTTGCGCCGGTCGCCGAAGCCGGGTGCCTTGACCGCGCAAGCCTTGAGCACGCCGCGTAGCTGATTGACGATGAGCGTCGCCAGAGCTTCGCCTTCGATGTCTTCTGCGATGATCAGGAGCGAGCGGCCGCTCTTGGCGACCTGCTCGAGGAGGGGCACGAGATCGCGCAATGCACCGATCTTGTGATCGCAGAGCAGGACATACGGATCCTGCAGCACGGCTTCCATCCGGTCGGCATCCGTGACGAAATAGGGGGATAGGAACCCGCGATCGAACTTCATTCCCTCGACGACATCCAGGAACGTCTCCGTCGTCTTGGATTCCTCGACCGAAATCACACCGTCACCGCCGACTTTCTCAATCGCGTCGGCGACGAGTTCACCGATGGACGTATCGTTATGGGCCGAAATCGTTGCGACCTGAGCTTTCTCGGCTCTCGTCTTGACCGGCTTTGCCATCGCGCGCAGCGCCGCGATCGCGGCCTGCGTCCCTCGATCCAGACCACGCTTCAGGTCGATCGCACTCGCGCCCGCAACGACGTTGCGGACGCCGTCCGACAGGATGGCGTGCGCCAGGATGGTCGAGGTGCTGGTGCCGTCTCCGACGACGTCGCCCGTCTTCTCGGCAGCCTGGCGAAGCACCTGGGCGCCAAGATTCTCCTCAGGGTCCTTGAGATCGAATTCCTTCGCGATGGTGACGCCATCGTTGCAGACGATCGGCGTCCCCCATGCTTTCTGGATCAGAACGGATTTCGATTTCGGGCCGAGCGTAACGCGCACCGCGTCCGCGAGGAGGGAGGCGCCGCGCAGGACCTTCTCGCGGGCGGCTGAATGGAACAGAACTTGTTTGTGTGCCATTGGAATGTCTCGGGTGGGGCGCGATTGCCGATATTCTGCTGGTCAGTCTGTACGACTGCGCCAGGCGGGAATTGATCTTGGTCAACGCGCAGCCCCTCCGCCTCCGCGGAAGTGGCAGTTTTCTCCACTAGGTCGAGACGCCGAATAACTTGCGCACGGCCGGCAACCATTCGCCGGTCATCGTGAACTCAATCCCGAGCCGTGCTCCGCAGGCGATCGCCAGCATGGTGATCGGCGCTGAGACCGCGAGCGTCGAAAACGCGGTCAACCCTTGGCCAATGGTGCATCCCATTGACATGACCCCTCCGATACCCATCAGAAGTGCGCCGGTCATGTGACGCTTCAATTCGCGAGCATCGTCGCAGGCCTCCCAGCGGAAGCCGCGCGCCAGCAGTGCGGCGGCAAACGAGCCCGCGATGACGCCTGCGACCGACCCGATGCCGAAGTTTAGTCGCGCGCCGGAGAAGGTTGCGATGTAGAGGATGGTGTCGCCGAGCGGGGCCACGAAGCTGAGCGAGGAGACCCGTACCGGATCGAACTCGTCGTCGGCAAGCCATCCGGTTGCGAACCAGCCGAATGCGATCGTGGCGCCGACGGCAAGGCCGGAGGCGAGCAGCCGCGGCGACCGGATCAGCTTGCCATCCGCGAGCGCCCAGACGGCAAGCGCGGCGGCGATTGTCACGACGAGGATCGCGCGTGAGGTGCCGCCAGCGCCGAGCAGCGATGTCAGCGTCTGGGTACTTCCCTCGGGAAGCCGCAGCGACAATGGCTCGATCAGCGCCACGCGGAGCATGCCGGTGATGCCGCGCATGGTGGCGAGCGCCGACAGGCCGAGCACGAGAAAGACCACGATGGCGCGCAGATCACCGCCGCCGACGCGTACCAGCGTGCCGAAGCCGCAGGTGCCCACCAGCGCCATGCCGACGCCGAACATCAGCCCCCCGATGATTGCGCCGCCCAATCCAATCGACGATGTCAGGTAGATCGATCGTGACAGATCCACGACGCCGAATTCAGCAAGCGCTTGCGTGGCAAGCAGGGCGACCGCCGCAGCGAGCACAAACGATTTCAGCCGGCGAAAGTCCGATCCGAAGAACGCATCCTCGAGCATCGCGAGCGTACAAAAGCGGCCTGCGCGGCCGGCAACGCCGAGCACGGCGCCGGCGAAAAGCCCGCATGCAAAGGCTATGGTCGATGGACTGAGCATTCCTCCCGCGAGATGTTCGTTCTGCCTCTTGGGGCAGTCTGCGCCTGAGGGAGACGAAAATCCAGAGCGGAAAATTACCGGCGGCGCCGGCGCACCGGCTCGCAGAACACGTCGTAGACGGCGGTGAGAATCTTGCGGACGTCCTCGTTGGCGAGACTGTAGTAGATCGCCTTGCCGTCGCGGCGGGTCGTCACCAGCCGATCGAGCCGCAGCCGCGCGAGCTGCTGCGAGACGGTCGACTGCCGCTCGCCCAGGAATTGCTCGAGCTCGGTCACCGATTTCTCGCCCTCGGCGAGGATGCAGAGCAGCAGCAACCGCGATTCGTGCGACAGCGCCTTGAGCATGTCGCTCGCCTCGCGGGCCTTCTCGATCATCTGCTCGAGCTCGGCGGAGCCTTCGATCTCCTTCAGCTTTGGCAACGGCATCGCGTCAAATTCCCCTGAGCAAAATCTTCGAGAGCGGTCACGACCCAGCCGATTCCGATCCTGTGCTGGACAGGATCCGATCCAGGAGGCCGAAGAAGAAGGCGTCCCCCGGATAGCCGCGAATGCGTCCGATCTCACGGCCTTCTTTTACCACGACGAAGGTCGGCGTGAAGGCGCCCGGGTCGATTTCGGCGAGGTCGGCGGGCAGGGGGCTGTTCAGGTCGACCCGGCGTAGCGGCGCGGCCTGGCTTTCCTCGGTGTTGGCGTAGATCGGAGCGATCTCGGCGTTGAAGCGCGCGCACCACACGCAGCCGGGGCGCTCGAACATGACGAGCTCGGCCGCGCGCGCGCCCATCGCGGGCAGCGCGAGCGCGACGATGATGGCAAGCAGGGCGATGATTCGGTTCATTCCGGGTAACGGGCCTCTGGACATCCTGGGCGCTTTATATCATTAAATTCGTATATGTGCTAGGGATGAGGCGCAATGACCTTGGACGTCACGCTTGGCGCGGCCTTTGTTGCGGGCCTGTTGTCGTTTTTGTCGCCCTGCATCCTGCCCCTGGTGCCGCCCTTCCTTTGCTATATGGCCGGCGTGTCGGTCACGGACCTGTCCGGTAGCAGGCAGGATCTGCGCCCGCGCATCCTGATTTCCGCGTTGGCCTTTGTCGCCGGCTTCTCGCTGGTTTTCGTCGCGCTCGGCTCGACCGCGTCGATCGCGGGACGCTTCGTCTCCGCGCATCTGTCGACCCTTGGCATGGTTGCCGGCGGCCTGATCATCGCCATGGGCCTACATTTTCTGGGCGTAGTCCGGATTCCGCTGCTCTATCGCAGCGCGACCGTGCAGGTCGATAACCGGCCGGCCGGCGTGGCCGGGGCCTTTGTCATGGGCCTGGCCTTCGCGTTCGGCTGGACGCCCTGCGCGGGCCCTATCCTCGCCGCGGTCCTGCTGATGGCAGGCTCGGAGGACACGACCGGACGAGGCGCACTCCTGCTGTTCGCCTATTCGATCGGGACCGGCATTCCGTTCCTGATCGCGGCCGCCTTCACCGGTCGTTTCATGGCTCTGCTTGGCCGCGCGCGCCGGCATCTCGGCCTGGTCGAGAAGACCATGGGCGTGTTTCTGGTCGCGACGGGCCTGATGTTCCTGACCGGGCTGATGCCGGCGGTCTCTGAATGGCTGCTGGAGCGATTCCCCGGGCTGACCAGTATCGGCTAGCCGTAGCGGAAATCGAGCAGCTGGGCATAGGACTGCAGTTCGATCAGATAGCGATGCACGAGCGGCCCGTCGCCGGCCATCGCCGCGTGCGCGACCTCGCCGCTGCTCGCGATCGCGCCGTCGATCAGGCGGCGGAACTCGCTTTTCTCGGCGATTTCGGGCCTTGCCCATTCGTTGCAGCGCTGCAAACGATCGCGGAATGCGCTTGCGGTGGCGACGGTATCCTCGGCGTTTGCCACCGCGGGTTGCTCGCCGTATCGCGTGGCGGCGACACGCAGCTTCTCCATGGCTGGCGCGATCTCGAAGATGCAGTCACCGAGTTCGTAGAGGCCCGCATGACGCCTCAGGTCATGAAAGGACTGGCGAAGCGCAAGCAACTCGCGGCCGGCGGCGATATTGTCTCCGCTGTCCAGCGCCCGCGTTATCGTCGCGAGCCGGCCGCGCCCGCGGTCGAGATAATCCGACATCGCGGCCGGTGCGAAAGCGGGCAGGGCACCGGACCCGGTTGGCTCCAGCCGCTTCCACGCGGCCACCGCTTCGTCGGTCTCCATCTGGGCCAGTGCAATGTTTCCGGTGCGCACATAGCTGGCCGCGCTGCGCAGATTGGCCATGATCGTCGGCATCGCCGATGCGAAATCGGCAGATTTACCGGCCTCAGCGCCGAGTACGAGCACGGTCGAAGCCAGCCATGCCAAGAGAGCGATGATGCAGCGCAAAATCAGAAATCCTTGTCACATTCGTGTATTTGAATATCATAATGAAAATGACCGACGCGCAAGATCTTCCAAAGCACAAATCCCTGATGCCGCATCGCGTGCCGACGCGGCGCGGCTTTCTTGCCCTGGCATCGGGGGCGGCTGTTGCCGCCAGCCGCGGCGCGGCGGCCACTGAGCCGGCGCTTGGAGAAGACGGGATCTATCACGAGCCCTGGTTCCTGCAGAGCTTCCTTGATCTGCGCGAGGACCTCGACGGCGCGGCTGCCGGCGGCAAGCGCCTCGCCATCATGTGGGAGCTGCGCGGCTGTCCCTATTGCCGCGAGACGCATCTGGTGAACTTTGCCGATGCCGACATCACCAGGTACATCCGCGACAATTTCGAGGTGCTGCAGCTCAACCTGCTCGGCTCCCGTAAGGTTACGGACTTCGACCGTCAGGAATTGACCGAGAAGGAGCTCGCCCAGAAATACGGGATCAGGTTCACCCCGACGTTTCAGTTCTTTCCGCCCTCGTCCGATGGAATCGAGGCGAAGGAGGCGATGGCGCGGGAAGTGGCGCGGGCGCCTGGCTATCTCAAGCCGTCGCATTTCCTGTCGATGTTTCGTTTCGTGCGGGAGCGGGCCTATGAGCGCGGCTCGTTCAGGGATTTCCTCGCCGCAAATGGCTAGCTGAGAGCCGTCAGCGAATTTCGCTTGACGTCACCGTTTATATCAACATATCATGATAACTGAATTTGATGGTCTGTGAGTCCATCGCGATCAAGAGCGGGCGTCACCCCGCTATAAGGGTAGGAAACATGCGGCGCTCGCTCGTGGCTGCGTTTGCACTGTGTCTGTCGGCCGGAGGCGGTCTTGCCCAGCAGCCGGCCGCCGAGCCGATCAAGCTCGATGTCATCAGTGACTCTCTGCCGAAGTCCCTGACCGGCACGCCCGGCAATGCCGAGGCCGGCAAGAAGGTGTTTTTGACGCGCACGCTCGGCAACTGCCTGGCGTGCCATCAGGTCACCAGCCTGAAATCCGAGGAATTCCATGGCGAGTTTGGCCCGTCGCTCGATGGGGTGGCCGGCCGCTATACCGAGGCGCAATTGCGCCTCATCGTCGCCGACCCCAAGCGCGTTTTCACCAACACGGTCATGCCGGCGTTCTTCAAGAACGATGGCTTGAGCCGGGTGCGCCCCGAATTCGTCGGCAAATCCATTCTGACAGCCTCACAGATCGAGGACGTCGTTGCTTTTCTCAAGACGCTGAACTGACGGCGAGGAGGACCAGGAATGAAGGCCATCAATCGACGGCAGGCTTTTGCGCTCGGGGGCGGCTTCGTCATGCTGACCCTGATGCCCATGGCAGCCGACGCCGAAGTGACGAACGACGCGGCCAAGTGGATCGAGAAGTTCACCGGCGGCAAGACGCCTGCCAAGGGCAAGATCTCGCTAGACCTGCCGGAGATCGCGGAGAACGGCAACACGGTGCCGCTCTCGATCAGCATCGAGAGCCCGATGACGGCGGACTCCTACGTCAAGGACGTCATGATCATCGCGGACGGCAACCCGAATGCGGGCGTTGCGACGTTGTCCTTCACGCCGCTGTCGGGCAAGGCGGAAGCTTCGATCCGCATTCGGCTCGCGACCACCCAGAACGTGGTTGCGATCGCGAAGATGAGCGACGGGTCGCTGTTCACGGAGCAGAAGACCGTCAAGGTCACCATCGGCGGCTGCGGCGGCTAAGGGTTCAGGAGAGGACAGATGGCAGACAAACCGCGCATCAAGCTTCCCAAGGAAGCGGCCAAGGGCGAGGTCATCCAGATCAAGACGCTGGTCTCGCACGTCATGGAATCGGGCCAGCGCAAGGACGCGCAGGGCAAGACCATTCCGCGCAAGATCATCAACAAGTTCGCCTGCGAGTTCAACGGCAAGCCGGTATTCGCTTGCGCGCTGGAGCCCGCAATCTCGGCCAATCCCTACATCCAGTTTGACGCCAGGATCGACGAGGCCGGTACGTTCAAATTCTCCTGGACGGATGACGACGGCACGGTGATCACCGCCGAAGAGAAGATCGCGCTCAAGGCGTGATGCGCGTACCGTATTGAGGGAGGCTCGGATGGCGCCACGATATGCTGGGATAGCCGCTGCGATCGTGGCCGCCGCCTCGATTGCGACGACCGCCTTCGCACAGGATGCCGAGCGCAAAGGCATCGCGGCGCCGCCTGGCCACGTCTTCAAGACCATCATCTCCGGCTACGAGTTTCGCAGCAAGGAGACTCGGGCGCTGCAGGATGACGACCTCGAAAATCCTGGCTTCCTCGCGGTGGAGCGCGCAGCGGATGCCTGGAAGAAGGTCGAGGGCAGCGAGGGCAAGTCCTGCATGAGTTGCCACGGAGAGGCCGAGACCAGCATGAAGGGCGTCGGCGCCGCCATGCCGAAATGGGATGACAAGCTGAAGAAGCCGGTCAATCTCGAGCAGCGTATCAACATCTGCCGCAGCGAGCACATGAAGGCGGAGCCCTGGAAGTTCAAGTCCCAGGAACTGACCGACATGACCACATTCGTGCGGTACCAGTCGCATGGCATGCCGGTCACGGTAAAGACCGACGGCCCGATGTCGCCCTGGTTTGAGCGCGGCAAGCAGATCTACTACACGCGCTATGGCCAGCTCGATCTCGCCTGCGAGTCCTGCCACGAGCGCAACAACGGCAAGTTCATGCGGGCCGACTTCCTGAGTCAGGGCCAGACCAACGGCTTTCCGACCTATCGGCTCCGCGACCAGCGCCTGGTGCCGCTGCATGAACGCTTCGAAGGCTGCATGTTCGACGTGCGCGCCGAGCCGTTCAAGCCGCTGTCGGACGAGTTCCTGGCGCTCGAGCTCTATGTCGCCTGGCGCGGCATAGGACTGCCGGTCGAGACGCCGTCGGTGCGCAACTGAAACGATGAGCATGCAGGAGCATTGCGCATGATCTCTCGCCGCGAATTTATTCAGGTCGCTGCTGCAACGGCGGCACTTTCAACCGGTGTAGGCTCCGGCCTGACCCGGGCGGTCGCCCAGCAGCGCCTGACCCAGAAGGAGTTGCTGGCGTTCGAACCGCTCGGCAACGTCACGCTGGTGCATGTGACCGACATTCATGGTCAGCTCATGCCGCTCTATTTCCGCGAGCCCTCGACCAATCTCGGGGTGGGTGAGGCCAAGGGTCTTCCGCCGCACGTCACTGGCAAGGAGTTCCTCGCCCGTTTCGGCATCGCGCCCGGCTCGTCCGCGGCCTATGCCCTGACTTCGGAGGATTTCGAGGCCTTGGCGAAGAGCTACGGTCGGATCGGTGGTCTCGACCGCGCGGCCACCGTGATCAAGGCCATTCGCGCTGAGCGCGGTGACAAGGTCGCGTTGCTCGACGGCGGCGACACCTGGCAGGGATCGTGGTCGTCGCTGAAGACGCGCGGCCAGGACATGATCGACTGCATGGCGCTGCTCAAGCCCGACGCGATGACCGGCCATTGGGAATTCACCTACGGCACTGAGCGCGTCAAGCAGGCGATCGACAGCCTCGGCTTCCCGTTCCTCGGCCTAAACATCCGCGATACCGAATGGAACGAAGCGGCGTTCGATGCCTCGACCATGATCGAGCGCGGCGGGATCAAAATCGCGGTGCTGGGCCAGGCCTTCCCGTATACGCCGGTCGCCAATCCACGCTGGATGATCCCGAACTGGTCGTTCGGCGTGCGCGAGGAAGACGTACAGGCGCAAGTCGACAAGGCCCGCAAGGACGGCGCGCAGCTCGTCGTGCTGCTCTCGCACAACGGCTTCGATGTCGACCGCAAGCTCGCGAGCCGGGTCAAAGGCATCGACGTCATCCTGACCGGGCACACCCATGACGCGCTGCCTGAGGCGGTGAAGGTCGGCAAGACCTTGCTGATCGCGTCGGGCTCGTCCGGCAAGTTCGTCTCGCGGCTCGATCTCGATGTCCGCGACGGCGAGGTCAAGGCGTTTCGTTACAAGCTCATCCCGCTGTTTTCCGACGTCATCGCGACGGACGCCGAGATGGCCGCGAAGATCGCCGAGGTACGCAAGCCCTTTGCGTCCGAGCTGTCGAAGGTGCTCGGCAAGACGGATTCGCTGCTCTACCGGCGCGGCAATTTCAACGGCACGTTCGATGACCTGATCTGCCAGGCACTGATGCAGGAGCGCGATGCCGAGATCGCGCTGTCGCCCGGCTTCCGCTGGGGCACCAGCGTGCTGCCGGGGCAGGACATCACCTTCGAGGATGTCACGAACGCGACTGCGATTACCTATCCTGCGGTCTACCGCATGGGCATGACGGGCGCGCGGCTGAAGGAAATCATCGAGGACGTCGCCGACAATCTCTTCAACGTCGATCCCTATTATCAGCAGGGCGGCGACATGGTGCGCATCGGCGGGCTGTCCTACGCGATCGACGTCGCAAAGCCGCAGGGCAGCCGCATCTCGGACATGCAACTGGCCAAGACCGGCGCACCGATCGATCCTAACAGGGAATATCAGGTCGCCGGCTGGGCAAGCGTGAACGAAGGAACCGAGGGACCGCCCATCTGGGAGGTCATCGGCAATTATCTGACCCGACAGAAGACGGTTCGCCTCGAACCCAACCGAGCCGTCAAAGTCACCGGAGCGTAAGTAGCGATGTCGAAGATGGACAGTCCCCGGCAATCCCGACGCAACTTCCTGGCCGCCGGCGCCGGTGTTGCCGCATCGGTGCTCGCCAAGCCCGCTCTTGCGGGCGGCGGCAATCCGGCCAACCAGCCGCCCAATGTTCCTGAATGGAGCAAGGCACTCGGCGAGGGCGTGGCCGTGCGCCCCTATGGCAAGCCGTCGAAGTTCGAGAAGGACGTTGTCCGGCGCGACGTCGAATGGCTGACCGCCTCGCGCGAGTCCTCGGTCAGCTTCACCCCGCTGCACGAGCTCGAAGGCATCATTACGCCGAACGGCCTCTGCTTCGAGCGGCATCATGGCGGCATCGCCGAGATCGACCCGGCCGATCACCGCCTGATGATCCATGGCTTGGTGGAGCGTCCGCTGATCCTCACGCTGGAGGAATTGAAGCGTTATCCGCGTGTCAATCGCATCCACTTCATGGAATGCGCGGCGAATTCCGGCATGGAATGGCGCGGTGCGCAGCTCAATGGCTGCCAGTTCACCCACGGCATGATCCACTGCGTGCAGTACACCGGCGTGTCGCTGCGCACGCTGCTGGAAGAAGCCGGCGTCAAGACCAACGGCAAGTGGCTGCTGGTCGAGGGCGCCGATGCGGCGGCGATGGACCGCAGCCTGCCGATCGAGAAGGCGCTCGACGATTGCATCATCGCCTACAAGATGAACGGCGAGGCGCTCTATCCCGAGCAGGGCTACCCGATGCGGCTCGTCGTTCCGGGCTGGCAGGGCAACCTCTGGGTCAAGTGGCTGCGCCGCATCAAGGTCGGCGACCAGCCCTGGCACACGCGCGAGGAGACGTCGAAGTACACGGATCTTCTGCCGAACGGCAAAGCGCGGCGCTTCACCTGGTCGATGGACGCCAAGTCGGTGATCACGAGTCCCAGTCCGCAGGCGCCGATCAAGCACGGCAAGGGTTTCACCATCGTCTCCGGGCTCGCCTGGAGCGGTAACGGCAAGGTCAAGCGCGTGGACGTGTCGCTCGACGGTGGCCGCAACTGGTGGCCGGCGCGGATCGACGGCCCCGTTCTCGACAAGGCGCTGACGCGTTTCTATTACGAGTTCGACTGGAACGGCGAGCCGCTGCTCCTGCAATCGCGCGTGCAGGACGAGACCGGCTATGTGCAGCCGAGCAAGGCCGAGCTACGCAAGATCCGCGGCGTCAACTCCATCTATCACAACAATGGCATCCAGACCTGGCATGTGCAGGCCAATGGTGAGGTCGAGAATGTCGAAGTCGCTTAAGTTCATTGCTGGCGCGCTGGTCGCCTGCGCGCTGGCCGCGCCATCGCTGGCGCAACAGAAGACCGACGTTAAAGCCGGTCCACGTTATCACATCGGACGCGCGCCGACCGCGGATGAAATCCGCGGCTGGGATATCGACGTGCGGCCGGACGGTCAGGGCCTGCCCGAGGGCAAGGGCTCGGTCGCGCAGGGCGAGAAGCTATTCATGGACAATTGCTCGACTTGTCACGGCGAGTTCGGCGAGGGTAACGGCCGCTGGCCGGTGCTCGCCGGCGGCAAGGGCTCGCTGACGTCGGACAATCCGGTCAAGACGGTGGGATCGTACTGGCCTTATGCTTCGACCGTGTTCGACTATGTCCGTCACGCCATGCCTTACGGCAACGCGGAGTCATTCTCGGTCGACGAATATTATGCGCTGGTCGCCTACGTCCTCTATTTGAACGACGTCATCACCGACCAGAACTTCGAGCTGAGCAACAAGAACTTCACGACCATCAAGATGCCGAACGAGCAGGGCTTTGTGATGGACGATCGCGCTGCCACCGAGAAATCGTTCTGGCAGAAGGATCCCTGCATGAAGGATTGCATTGCACCGGTGAAGATCACCGCCCGCGCGGCTGCGATCGATGTGACGCCCGAGGACAGCAAGGACAAGAAGTCGCGGGGCGTGGAATGAGCCGCAGGCAGGCGAGCCGACGCGGATTGCTTCGCGGGCTGGTCGCTGCCGCCCTTGTCCTGTCAGGTCTCGCCGCCCCGGTCCGGGCGGCCGAGCCACATCGGCTCGCGCTCCAGATCAGCGACGATGACCCGATCAAGATGCGCGCCGTCCTCGATGTTGCGGCCAACGTCTCGCGGCATTATTCCGGGCAGGGCGAGGATGTCGAGATCGTGGTGGTCGCCTTTAATGGCGGGCTCGACATGCTGCTTGAGGATCGTTCGCCGGTGAAGGAGCGCCTGTTGAACTTCCTGAAATCGATGCCCAATGTGAGCTTCATTGCCTGTGGCAACACGCTGGAGACGCTGGCCGTGAAGGAGGGCCGACGGCCGCCACTGATCGATGGCATCAGCGTCACCCAGGTCGGTGTTGCCGCGCTGATGGATCTGGCGGAAAAGAACTGGACGATTGTCCGGCCGTAGGGAGAGCCGCAGATGCGATGGTTGATCGGATTGGCTGTCTTGCTCGCCCTGGCGCGACCGGCCGGCGCGGCCGAGCAGGAGCTGGAACTCTCGGTCGACGGCCGCACGGCACTCGCGACCTTGCGCACTCCTGCCTTGATGACGCCCGATACGCCGCTCGTCGTGATGACTCACGGCACGCTCGCGCACAAGGACATGGAGGTCATCCAGGGCGTCGCGAAGGCGCTCGAGCAGCGCGGCATCGCCTCGCTCGCCCATACGCTGTCGCTGGGGCTCGATCGTCGCAAGGGCATGTATGATTGCGCCACACGGCACGACTATACGGCCGACCAAGCGGTTGATGAGATCGGCGCCTGGATCGCCAGGGCGAAGAGTATGTCCCGGTTCGTCTTCTCCTTCGGTCATTCGCGCGGCGGCAACCAGTTGGTGCGCTATCTGGTCGCAAACGAAACAGCACCGGTCGCGGGTGTGGTGCTGCTGGCACCGACGACCGCGGGAGCCGAAGCCGGTCTGCGCGCTTCCTATGCCCAGACCTATGGCAAGCCGCTTGAGCCGCTCCTGGAGAAGGCGGCCAAAGCCATCGCTGCAGGGCGCGGCGGCGAATGGATGGACGTGCCCGGCTTTATTTATTGCCGCAACGCCGTGGTCACCTCGCGGGCCTTTTCCTCCTTCTATGCTGCCGATGCCGCCCAGGACACCGCGGCGCTCGTGGCGCGTATGAAGCTGCCGGTGCTGGTGTTCGCCGCAACCAAGGACACGGTTGTGCCTGATGTGGTAGCGTCCTTCAAGCCGCTGGCCGGTTCGAGCGACGGCAGGGTGCAACTCGAAAAGATTGAGGACGCCGATCATTTCTTTCGCGATCTGTTCGCGGAGGACGTCGCCGACCGTATCGCCGAATTCATCAAGCAGACACGATAGGAGGGACCATGCAGCGTCGATCCATGCTTCGCGCGAGCCTTGCCGGACTCTTTGGCGCCCTTGCCGTGCGCGAAGCGGCGGCGGCGACGGAAGCGCCTGCGCGGCAGCGCGTCGTCTATCACCTCGCCGATGCCGACCGCGTCGTCTTCGTGCTTGGCAACCTCCAGAACCACGTCGATGGCGTCGGCGGGCCTGGCAAGGCCGATATCAGGCTGGTCGTGCATGGGCCGGCGTTGCGTGCCTTCCATGCGCTCGCCGCCGAAGATCACACCGTGGACATGATGAAGAAACTCACCGACGCCGGCGTCGGCTTTGACGCCTGCGCCAACACCATGAAGGCGCAGGGCGTCAAGCTCGACGACCTCACGCCGGGTTTCGTGGTGGCCGAGAAGGGCGGCGTGGTGCGGCTCGCCGAGTTGCAACAGCAGGGATATGCCTATCTGCGGCCGTAACCGATATCGCGAAGCTTGATTTGGCTCATACGCCGCGGCCGTGGCGGGCGATAGATTGGTGGATTTTGAGGGAATACTGAGGCGGCCGTGCTGACGACACTCATCGATCTTCTGGGGGAAGACCGGCTGTCATGGCTCGGTGGCCTTCTGGTCGGTGGCCTCTTTGGATTTTTTGCCCAGCGCAGCCGCTTCTGCCTGCGTGCCGCGGCCGTCGAATTCTCCCGCGGCGACGGCGGACCGCGCCTAGCGGTGTGGCTGCTGACCTTCGCCGCCGCACTGGTAGGCACGCAGGCCTTTGTCGCTCTCCGCTGGCTCGACGTCTCCGAGGCGCGCCAGCTCGCGCAGCAGGGCAGCATCTCCGGTGCGCTGGTCGGCGGCGTGATGTTCGGCTGTGGCATGATATTGGCGCGCGGCTGCGCCAGCCGGCTGCTCGTGCTCTCGGCCAACGGCAATCTCAGGGCGCTGCTGTCGGGGCTGGTATTTGCTGTCACAGCGCAGGCCTCCTATCGCGGCTTGCTATCGCCTGCACGCGAATGGGTCACCAATCTGTGGCTGGTCGACGGCGGGCCGTCGCGCGACATCATGGCGGTGTTCGGCGCAGGCGTGCCCGAGAAGCTCGCCTTTGGCGGGCTGTGGCTGATCGCCGGGCTCGCCTTCGCCTTTCGCAGCCATTTGCCGCGTCGGCTGATCTTGTCAGCGCTGGCGACGGGTGCAGCCGTCGTCGCGGGCTGGCTCTTCACCTACCAGCTGTCGCAAGCCTCCTTCGCGCCGGTGCCGCTGAAGAGCCTCACCTTCAGCGGACCGTCGGCCGAGGTGCTGATGCTGGTCCTGAACAGCTCGCAGCTCCGGCTCGGCTTCGATCTCGGCATCATTCCCGGCGTGTTCCTCGGCTCGTTCATCGCGGCGGCGGCCGCAGGCGAGCTGAAGCTCGAGGGGTTTTCGGACGGGCTCGGCATGCGCCGCTATCTGCTTGGTGCGGTGTTGATGGGGTTCGGCGCGATGCTCGCCGGCGGCTGCGCGGTCGGCGCCGGTGTGACAGGAGCCTCCGTGTTCGCACTCACGGCCTGGCTGGTGCTCGGCGGCATGTGGTTGGGGGCGGGGCTCACCGATCTGCTCGTCGACCGGGCCGGCATGCCGCAACCGCAGCAAGTGGTGGGTTCGCCGGGCAACTGATATTTTAGACATTGCTAAATTATGGTTCTTGAATATGATTTTCTTCAGTGCGGGCCGGTCGCGCCGCTGTCGGGGAAACACACATGACCACAATCACGGAAAGCTACGTTCGCGAAGCTCCGCGTACCGCGCGGATCGACTGGTCGCCTTATCTCGTCGGTGCCGGGATCGGGCTGTTGAGTTGGATCGCCTTTGCGGTGTTCGGTGACCCGCTCGGCGTCACCACCGCCTATTCGCGCGTCGCCTCGCTGTTCGCCGTCCCGATGATCGGCCCGGAGGCGGTGGCGCAGAACTCCTACTGGAAGAGCATGCCGCTCAAATGGGACTACGGCGTCTGGTTTCTGGTCGGTATTCCCGCGGGCGCGTTCATCGCGGCGGTGATGTCCGGCACTTGGCGGCTCGAGCTTGTGCCTGACGTCTGGAAGGAGCGGTTCGGGCCGTCGATCGCCAAGCGCTTCGTTGGGGCGTTCTTCGGCGGCATCGTCATCATGTACGGCGCACGGCTCGCCGGCGGCTGCACCAGCGGACACGGCATCTCCGGCGGATTGCAGCTCGCGGTATCGAGCTGGGTGTTTCTGGCCGTGATGTTCGGCACCGGGCTCGGCATTTCCGCGCTGATGTTCCGCAAGCGCTAAAGGGAGAATTGAGATGACCGCAATGATGACGATCCTCGGTCCGGTGCTGATGGGCGCAGCCTTCGGTTTCCTGCTGCAACGTGGCAAGGTGACGAACTGCAACGTGATCGAGAACCAATTTCGCTTGCGCGATTTCACGGTGCTGAAGGTGATGGGCACTGCGATCGTGGTCGGAGGGCTCGGCGTGCTGCTGCTCGTCGACACCGGCAACACCAAGTACTACGTGAAGGATGCCAACATGCTGGCCGTTGCCCTCGGCGCGGCTCTGTTCGGCGTCGGCATGGTGGTCTACGGTTACTGCCCCGGAACGGCGCTCGGCGCCATCGCGACCGGCAGCGTCCACGCATTGGTCGGCGCGCTCGGCATGGTCGCCGGCGCCATCCTCTACGCGCTGAGCTTCGACTGGCTGAAGGCGCACGTCCTCAATATCTGGGCACTGGGCAAGGTCCGCCTTCCGGATGTGACGAACGTCCCGGATCTCGCCTGGTTCGCTGCACTTGCTGTCGGTGCCGTGCTGTTCTTCTGGTGGGTCGAATCCGCGGAAGCCAAGCAGAAGCGCCGCTAGGTGGCGCTTCTGCAAGCCCGAAGCTCATTGTTTGCGAGAGCCGCAGAACAGGCGGTGCAGGGTCGAAACCAGCTCTTCGACCCGCCTGTCGGCGATGCGGTACCACATCGTTTGACTGTCGCGGCGGACGGCGACGACGCCCTCCGCTTTCAGCTTGGCCAAGTGTTGGGACAGTGCCGAGGCGGATAGGCCCACCTCCTCGGCGAGCGTCCCGGCATTGGCTTCGCCATATTCGACCAGCTTGCAAACGATGAGCAGGCGATGTTCGTTGGCGAACATGCGCATCAATGCGGCCACATCCCTGGCTTGTCGTTCCAGCGCGCGGGTGTTTGGTTTACCCATGACGGCGTTCAATAGCACTCGCGTTGCCGTGTCAACATCCCTGCGCTGGCCGGAAGCGATACGCGTCCCGTTCTGCGAGGTGATGCGTGTGCGCCTGCCGGCGACCAGCGCCAGCAAAGGGCCTCGTCAGGCGCAAAGATACCTCTTGGATTGCAGCATTCTCTGATGCCACGCGGCTGGCAATGATGTTTAGATACGATCTCTTAAGGCGGCGGTTGCTCGCGGCTCAAGATCGCGACTTGTGCAGGCAATGGGCGACCCCGTTCGGCGAACAATACGGGATACAGTCCTTCAGGGGGCTAAATCCGCGGCGTGGCATGCGTGAGGTTCTGACGCCGGCCTCACGTCCGTGTGACGTGGGGTCGGCAGTACGATCGCTCAGGGCCGAGCGGGGTACTAACGAGCATCTGACGACACCTCCCGATAACTCCGCTCCAGGCCATCGGCGTCCACGACCATCGATTTCGGGACCTCTTCCTCGTCATGCTCGTGCAGCAGGTCAAGCAGGCGCTTACGCATCAACATGCCGGGGCGATCGGATGGCATGTGCTTCTCGATCTTGCGGCCCATGTCGACGATCGCATCCGGATCGGTCGATTCCAGGATGTCGCGATCTTCTGCGATAATGGCGGCATCCCAATCGATCAGTTCCTGCGTCGAGCAATCCGCTTCGGTGTCGTTGCGGAACAGGATCTGCACCACCTGAATCCTGCCGTCGGCGATCGGCGTCGCGCAATTGAAGATGATATGCCGGATGCCGGAGGGATATTCCATGTCGAGCCGGCGGCAGAACGGCATGAACCATTTGTTGCGCATGTGCCGCTTGGTATAGGGCTCCGTTGTGCCAGAGATTTTCGCCGCGATCGGCGGGTTCTTGACGGTGACGATAGTTTCCGCCTCGAAGCCGTAATCTGTTTCGACGATCTCGTATTTTTCCGGTCGCGGCTGGTCCATGTCGCCGAACGTGTTCTTGTGCACGAACGCGAAGTGCGCGTTGTCGAACGAATTCTCCATCAGCCGCAATGCTGCTGTGTTCCATGTATCGTAGAATTGGAAGATGCGGCGATAGGCAGGATCGCTGTCCTCTGGAATGTCGGGAATGTCGCGGAGCGGTTCGTCCAGCGCAACCCAGACGTAACCGTAGCGCGTCTCCGCGCGGAACGAGCGCGCCTTGGCGTCGGGGATCGGTTGCTCAAATGGAAACTGCGGGATCATGACCAGCTTGCCGTCGCGATCGTACTCCCAGCCGTGGTAGCCGCACACGATGTTGCCATTGCGGCACCAACCCTTGGAGAGTTTTGCGGTGCGATGGCAACAGCGATCCTCCAGCGCCGCGGGTTCACCCTTGGCATCGAGAAACAGCACGATCGGCTCACCGAGCAGCGTGAAAGGCTGTGGTCCGCTATCGAGTTGTTCGATCCGCATAATCGCGTACCAGAAGCGGCGAAGCACCGGTTGTTTGGTGGCCAGCATGTGGGCTCCCGAAAATTCAGGCGGCAATGCGTGTCACGACGCGCGCAGCGTCCGATCGAAGTCGAGCAAGGTCGACGCCGCGGATAGCACCGTCGTCAACGACGGTCCGCCCGCCAATCAGCAGATGACGCACCCTGGCGCCGCCGCAAGTCACCGGCGCGACCAGGAGATCATGCATGCCGAAGTGACGCGGTTGGTTGAGATCAAACACGGCGACGTCCGCCTGCTGGCCGGGCGCAAGCGTCCCGATATGCGGCAGGCCCAACACCCGCGCGCCGCCGGCCGTGGCCCAGTGCACGACCTTTTCGGCGGTGACGGCATTCGCCCCCTTCACCGCGCGATGGGTGTGCCAGGCGCTGTGCATCTCGCAGATCATGTCGGCGGCCTCGTTCGAGGCGGCACCATCGACGCCCAGCGACACCGCGCCGCCTAGAGCGGCGAGCGCGTCGGCCGGCGCGACACCGGACCCGAGCCGACAGTTCGACTGCGGGCAGTGCGCCATGCCGGTGCCGGTGTCGGCGAGAATCTTCACCTCGTCATCGTCGAGATGCACCATATGCGCGTACCAGATATCGGGGCCGAGCCAGTCGTGGTCGGCGAGCCAGTGCACCGGGCGTTTGCCGTGCACCGACATGCAGTAGTCGACATAGTCCGACGTCTCCGACAGGTGGCTGTGCAGCCGCAGCTTCATGCGCCGCGAGGCGGCAATCACTTCGCGAAGCTCGCCCGCGTCCAGCGACCAGGTCGGCGTTGTCGGTGCCATCGCAACCTTGGTGAGGCCTGAGGGCGAGGGATCATGGAAACGCTGGGCGCAGGCTTCGACCGAGGCCAGCATGCGCTCGAGCGGTTCAACCGGCGTCGGTGCTCCGTCGCCGCCGCTGACGTGGCTCGTTCTGGTGCCGCCGCCGCGGCAAAGCACCAGCCGTAGCCCGAGGTCGCGAGCGACTTCGAAGATCACCGCAGCAGGATCGAAGCGATAGGTATCGCTGAACAGGTAGTGGTGATCGGCCACGGTCGTGGTGCCGGACAGCAGCAGCTCCGTAAGGCCGATCCGAGCCGCGACCGCCAACGCCTCCTCGTCGATCTTTGACCAATAAGCATAGGGCACGGACCGCAGCCAGCCGGCGAGTGGCTGATTGATGCCGGCCTGCACCCCCTTCAACACGCTCTGGAATAGATGGTGGTGGGTCGAGATCAATCCGGGATAGATCACGCAACCGGAGGCATCCAGCCTCCGTTCGCCGGTCTCCGGCGTGAGCGCCCCGATCGCGGTGATGACGCCGTCGCGGATTCGGATCGATCCCCGGCCGCGCATCGCATCGCCTGCGAGGCCGGTGAAAATCCCCTCGGCGTTCTCGATCAGCAATGCGCTCATGCTTCGGCTCCGATCTCGCTCTCGTGCCAATTCGATAGCGCGAGCCTGGACAGTCCCACCATCGCGCCGAACAGCAACACCCCGGTTACGGTGATCAGGAAGAGTGCGGCGAACATCCTGGGAATGTCCAGCTGGAATCCGGCATCGAGAATTTCGTAGGCGAGTCCCGACGAGCGGCCCCCGGTGCCGGCGACGAACTCGGCGACCACTGCGCCGATCAGAGCGAGCCCGGAGGAAATGCGCAGGCCGCCAAAGAAGTACGGCAAAGCGCCGGGGATCCGCAGCCGCACCAGGGTTTTCAAGCGGCTGGCTCGATTCATGCGGAAATAGTTGGCGAGCCCCGGATCGACGCTGCGCAGGCCCAGAGTGGTGTTGGAGATGATCGGAAACAGCGCCACCAGCGTCGCGCATATCGTCAGCGAGAGTTGCGTGTTCTTCACCAGGATGATGATCAACGGCGCGATCGCCACGATCGGTGTCACCTGCAGCAGCACCGCATAGGGAAACAGGCTGATCTCGATGGCGCGGCTTTGCACGAACATGAAGGCGATCAGCGTTCCCAGCACGACCGCAGCGGCGAACGCCTGTAGAGTGATACGCAGGGTGATCAGCAGTGCGCGCAGCAGCGATGGACCGTTCTTGATCAGGCTGGAGAGGATGTCGCTCGGCTTCGGAAACAGATAGACCGGGATCGAGCCGAGGCGGCAGCCTACTTCCCAAACCGCGAGCAGCGCCGCGCCGACCGCGAGCGGTGCCGCGATTCTCACGAAAGTCTCCGATTGCAACAGCGGTTTCATGGCGTAGTTCCCGATGCCGATGGCAGAGACGCTTCGGCGAGCCAGGTCGACAGTTCGCGGCAATAGGCCGCGAACTGGGCGCTGTCGCGGAAATCCTGGCTGCGCGGTTGCGGTTCATCGATGGTCATGGTGCGGAAGATGCGGCCGGGGTTCGCGGCGAGCACCACGATCCGGGTCGACAGGAACACGGCTTCATAGATCGAGTGGGTGACGAACACCGTGGTCAGCTTGCGTTCCCACCACAATTTGACCAGATCGTCATCGAGCTTGTTGCGGGTGAACTCATCGAGCGCGCCGAACGGCTCGTCCATCAGCAGCAGGTTCGGATCGGTCGCGAGTGCGCGCGCGATCGACACCCGCATCCTCATGCCGCCGGAAAGCTGGCGCGGAAAATGCCGTGCGAAGGCCGAGAGTCCGACCCGGGCGATGGCGTCGCTGACCCGTGGATCAGCCTTGCTGCGTGGTACGTCAGCGAGATCGAGCGGCAGTCGTACATTGGTGTCGACCCGCGCCCAGGGCATCAGGGTCGGCTCCTGGAATACGAAGGCGAAGCCGCGACCGTCCTGTCCGACCTGTCCGAAATCGCCGCGCCACCACAAGATCCGCCCGTCCGACGGCTGAATCAAATTGGCGATCAGTTTGAGCAGTGTGCTTTTGCCGCAACCGGACGGGCCGATCAAAGTGAGGAATTCACCCTCGGCGATCGTGAGGTCGACCGGCGCCAGGGCACGGGTGCCGTTGGCGAAGACCTTCTCCGCGGAGAGCACTTCGACCGCCGGCGGGCGGTCGCCGGCGCTACGTGCGGTGTGGGCGTCCAGGGGATCGCTGGGCAAGGGAGCATTCATGAGAGGCGTCTTTGTTGGGTCATCGTCATAAGCCCGCTGCAAGTTTGGTGCTAGAAGCCGATCTTCAGATCCTTGACGAAGCGGTCGGTGAACGCCTTTTGCCATTCAGTCTCTGGATCGAGCAGGTTGGCGGCGACCAGGAAGTCATAGGTCTGCTTCCATCGCGCGGCCGTCATGATGCCGATTCCGCCGGTGGCGGCATCTCCGCCGTCGAGCGCCTTGGTCTGCTTCAGCTTGTCGATCGCGAATGCGATCTGGGCGTCGGTCATTTTCGGGTTGTCGACCTTGATCAGGGCGTTGCCCGGTTCGGGGTTCCTGAGATAGTCGCGCCAGCCCTCGAGCGAGGCTTTGACGAAGCGCGCCACCACATCAGGTTTCTCGGCGAGCATCTTCTCGGTGGTCACGATCGCCGCGCCATAGGGCGGATAGCCGCCGTCGGCGAACAGGAAGAATTTCGCCTTGACGCCTTGCTGCTCTGCTTGGAACGGTTCGGATGAGAGATAGGCTTGCTGCGACACTGTGGGGTCGGCAAAGAACGGTTGCAGGTTGAAGGTGTAAGCACGGATCTGGTCGTCGGTGTAGCCATACTTGGCCTTCAGCCACGGCCAGAAGGTGGTGCGCGACGAACCAGAGATCAGGATCGGCTTGCCTTTCAGGGCGGCGAGGTCCGCCACATCGTCATGGGCCATGATCCCTTGCGGATCGAACTGGAACGAGGACGCCACCGTCACCAGCGGCAGGCCCCGTTCGCGGCCCTTCAGCACCTGGATGTCGTAGCCCATCATGAAGTCGGTCTCGCCGGCCAGCAGGAGCTGCGAACCGTTCACCTGCGGTCCACCCATCTTGATGGTGACGTCGAGCCCGGCTTTCTCGTAGAGCCCGGTCGCCTTGGCCTGGTAAAAACCGCCATGCTCGGCCTGCGCGAACCAGTTGGTCAGAAATGTCACCTTGTCGGCGGCGGTCGACGGGGTAACGAAGGCAGCGCAAGCCGCGGCAACGAGCAGGGCTCGGGACACGATGGTCATGAAGGCGTTCATGGCAACCTCGGTGTGATTTCGGTCGGATGGAATTCCGATGGCGGCGGAATCCCGGTGCAGCGGTCCCGGCAATGCAAAAGATGCACGCGCTGTCTGTCATCCGGAAGCATTTTAATTCGAGGCATACGTTGCCTTTTAGGCAACGCATAAGGGTTCGGCTCAGCCGTCTTCACGCACCATTGTCAACGGCTCTGCGATGCCATAGTCGACATCATGGTCGTGCGCGCCGCAACGGCGGCACGGCGTGAAAGGAAACCGAACATGGACAAGCCGCGCCGCAGGGTCTGGTGGGACGAGTACGCCTCGCGCGAATTCGAAGGCCTCGATCCGGAGAGCACCATCGCCGTCCTGCCGATCGCAGCCATCGAGCAGCACGGGCCGCATCTGCCGGTTGGCGTCGACGCCGCGATCAATCGTGGCATGCTCGAGACACTGATCGAGCGATTGCCCGATGATCTGGATATCCGGATCCTGCCGATCCAGCAGGTCGGAAAATCCAACGAACATCTGCGGATGCCCGGCACCCTGACCTTGCCGGCGGTGACGCTGATCGAGGCGTGGACCGAGCTCGGATTGTCGGTCGCGCGCGCCGGCGTGCGGAAGCTCGTGATCGTCAACTCGCATGGCGGCAACGACGAGGTGATGGGCATCGTCGCGCGCGAACTGCGGGTGCGCGCCGACATGCTGGTGGTCAAGTCAGCCTGGTCGCGGCTCGGCAAGCCGGCCGGCCTCTACAGCGAGCGCGAGCTGAAATTCGGCATTCACGGCGGTGACTTCGAGACTTCGTTGATGCTGCATTTCCGCCCGGAGCTGGTCGACATGGCGCGCGCGCAGGACTTCCGGTCCGTTGCCGAGGACGACGAAGCGGCCTTCGCCCATCTAAGACCGACCGGGTTCATTGCCTATGCCTGGATCGCCGGCGATCTCAATCCTGCCGGCGCGGTCGGCGAAGCTCACAAGGCCACCACCGACAAGGGCCGTCTCACCGCCGAGCACGGCGCGCGAGAATTCATCAAGCTCCTGTACGACGTGAAGGCGGCGAAGCTACCGCGCTGATCAACCGCGCTCGAACAGCTGCCGGATCAGGGTCGTGATCCGGCCGGTGGTCGAGCTCAGCGCGAGCATGACCGAGAAATGGTCGGCACCGGGAATTTCCTCATAGCTCACCGGCAATCCATTGATGGCGCGGTGGGCGGCCATATCGGCGGTCTGCTGCCGTAGCATCGGCAACTCGGCACGGCCGACGACCAGCGCCAGCGGCACCGCGGGGCCTGCCGCGTGGAGCAGCGGTGAATGGCGCCGCGACATGGCTTCGTCGAGTTTGAGCTTGATGTTGAGATAGCTATGGCGGATCGGTTCGAGATCGAAGATGCCGCTGATCGCAATGCCCGCCCTCACGCGCGGATGCGACAGTGCCATCGTCGCCAGATGTCCGCCTGCCGACCAGCCAGACACGACGATACGGCTAGGGTCGCCACCGAGCGCAGGAAGTTGTTCAACCAGCGCGTCGAGCGCCCGATGGATCTCGGCAACAATCTCGTCCAAGGTCGCTTCCGGCGCGAGAGTGTAGCCGATCAGCGCGACGTTGATGCCGTGAGCCATCGGTCCTTCGGCGAACCAGGTGACGGTTTCCTTGGAGCGCATCTGCCAGTAGCCGCCGTGAATCAGCACCAGCGTCGGCCCGCCATCGGCCGCCTTCAGGAAATCAATTCGATTGCGGTCGCGTGGGCCATATCTCAAGTCGAGATGCGCGGGGTGCTTGTCACGCATGGCAGCAGAGCGCTGCTCCCAGTTCGCGACAATTTCGGCGCTGCCTGGGACGGCGGCGCTGTTGTTCAGCCCGAGGTCGCGCTGCTCCTGGCTCATCGATCGCCAGTTCGTCTTGCCGAATATCGTCGCCATGAGATGTCCTTGAATGCCGTTGGTCGCAAATCCACCTTTATCGGCGAGCAGCTCATAGCCGCTCTATCGCTCGGCGGACCTCGGCGAGAAAGCGGCGCCGCCTGACTGCGGTCGCAATGTTCATGTGGTAGAGCGCATGATAGCGTACCTTGGCCTTGAAGCCAGTGAACCAGGGCAGGTAGCGCGTCACGATCTTGCGCGGCGGGTCGGCCATGGCGATGGCTTTCAAGCGTGGGCGGCCGTAGGTCGAAATGCCGCTGATGCGCCTGATGTGTTGTAGCAGCGGTTTCGCGTGCGCCGGGTCGGCCAGGTCCATCGCGATGCCGGGCCCGAACATTAGATCGAACCAGCCCTTCAGCATGGCCGGTGGACCGAATGACCAGGTCGGAAACTGCACCACCAGCGCTTCGGCAGCCATCAGCCGGTCGACATGCGCCCGATTGTTGGCACGGTTGCGCGCGGGATCGTGATAGTCGCGCCGACGCTCGGCCGTGAGCACGGGATCGAATCCCTCCGCATAGAGGTCGAGCGGGTCGACCGAATGCCCGGCTTGCGTGAGTCCGGCCACCGCCTCGTGGCGGATCGCAGCGTGGAAGCTGTCGTCCAGCGGATGGCAATAGACGTACAGCACGCGCTCGTCACCGCTCCGCCACGAAGGTGCGCATCTTGCCTGGATTGAGCAGGCCGGAGGGATCGACCTCGCGCTTGAAGCTGAGCTGATCGACTTCGACGCGCTTGTAGCGGCTGCCGTCCTCGATCGTGTACACGTGCGGATTGGCGATATGGACGTCGTGCGCCTCGTGCAGGCGGATGATCTCGTTCAGGCGCTCCGCGTTGCTGTACCGCACCACCGGAAGCCCACTACAGGTCAGCTGGCCGTTGAAACGGATGAATTCGAGATGCTGCAACACCTCGTTCGGAAACATCGTGCGCATCTCCTCGACCTTCTGGAGCAACCGGTCGTGGGGATACAGGCATTGCAGATAGGTCACGGTGCGATCGCTCTTGAGCACCTGCAGGGTGGTATGATTCCAGGTGTATTCGTACAGCGGCACCTTGCCGGGACCGTCGTCGGTCGGCGTCTCCAGGGTGATAGTGCCGCGGCCGCCGAGCAGAGCCCTGAAGTCTTCCAGCGAGCGCTCGGCAATCATCGCGATCAGGATGCTTTTGCCCTCGGGACAGCAGGATTTCAGCGCGCCAAAATAGGACGGCAGCGGCCATGTAATGGGCGAGAGCAGCTTCTTGACGATACCGTCGGCAAGCGCAGTCGCGTGGCCGAATTCGACCGCGTCCGTGAAATGGTCGAAGGCGACCACCACGTCGATCCACGGCCATGCCGTCGCAAGCGGCATTTCGAGCGAAGTGATGATGCCGGTGGTGCCGTAGGCACGGTTGATCTTCTGCGCGGCGTCGCCGCGCAATTCGATGATGCGGGGCTCAGGCTCCATGGTGACGATGCGCGCGGCGAGGATGTTGCCGGGTTCGCGCAAGCCGCCATGGGTGATGGAGCCGATGCCACCGGACCCGCCGGCGACGAAGCCGCCAATGGTCGCGGTGCGCTTGGTGGAGGGATGCATGCGCAGCTCGTAGCCCGAAGGCTGTGTTGCGGTGTCGATCGCATTCATTTTGGCGCCGGCGCCGACGCGGATCTGCCCGGGTCTGATCCATTCGATCGTGTCGAGCGCGGTGATGTCGAGCAGAACGCCGCCGGCGAGCGGTACGGCTTGGCCATAATTGCCGGTGCCACCGGCCCGCACAGTCAGTGGCACGCGATGACGTGCGCAGGCCGCGGCAACGCGTACAACATCGGCCTCGTTGCGTGGCGCGACGATCAGATCGGCCGACTTGCCGTTGAGCTGATCGCTGAGGATCGGACTGTACCAGAAGAAATCGCGCGAGCGCCGGCGCACGATCGTGGGATCAGTCACGACCGGGATATCTCCGAGAGCGGCGAGCAGCGATGTCAGTCCATCCGTCGAGGGATGCCGGTTGGCGGCGGCGTCAAAGGGGGTGGGATCGTTCATGGCGCGCTTTACCTCGGCGATCACGGCGCGCAGCCGGCGAGGGCGGCGGCGAGGACGGACGACTGCAGCACGAAGCCGAAGCATTGGTTCACGTTGTAGACGGTCGCGGCCATGCAGTAGTCCGGCGAGGTGGTCGCTGCACAGTCGCGCAGCAACATGCAGTCGTAGCCCCGAAAGTTGGCGTCCTGCAGCGTGCAGAGCACGCATTGGTCGGCATTGACTCCAGCGAATAGGAGTGTCGTGACATTGAGGTTGCGCAGGATGCTGTCGAGTTCGGTGTCCTGGAACCCCGACATGCGATACTTGGCGACATGAATGTCGGCGGACTCGACGGTCAATTCCTCGACAATCGAAGCGGACCAGCTGCCGCGTTCCAGCACCCGCGCGCCGGAGCCCGGCAACCGGTCGCCGAGGCCAACGCCCGTGCCGGACGGCTTGTAGACATGCAGCAGGGCCGGGCTGAGGTTGAGCCGATCGGGCCGGTTGCCCCAGTTGAGCCAGATGACCGGTACATCGAGACCGCGCAGCACGGGCAACAGCTGTTGCAGCGGCGCGATCGGCGCGCGTGCCGGTGTGACGTCGACACCAATGTGGCCGAGCCAACCATCCGGATGGCAGAAGTCGTTCTGCATGTCGATGACGATGATGGCGGTGCGCGCGAGATCGAAGGTCACGAGCTTGGCGCCGGCATCGATCGTCACTGGCCGCGGCACGACAGGCGGCCGGACAAGGTTGGCCTGGGTTGCGGAAACCGACCATCGGTTGCGCGCGCTGGCGCCGAGCGGCATGAGATCGTCGACCGGTTGGAGGCGGGTGTCGGTCATCGTTGAACCGCCAGATCGCGACCTTGCAGCACAGCGATGTCGTCAGCCTCGATCTCGACCGGTTCGCCGCCGCGGATCAATTCGGCAAAGCCTTCGTTTGGTGTCATCACCGTTAGGCAATATAGCTTGCCGGCCCCGGTGTTCTCGATCACGTGCTCGGAGCCGGGATGCAGCAGCAGGGAGTCGCCCTTTCTGATCGGCAGCGTCCTGCCGTCGCAGCGTGCGACGCCTTCGCCGTGCAGCACGTGGAAGAATTCGTGCGCGGCCGCATGTTCATTGGGCGGCGTCGCCCCGCCCGGTCGGAAGATTTCGATGACGAAGATGTTGTCGATCCGGTCGCTCTCATGATCGAACAGCATCACGAAATAGTTGGTGTCGGTCGGCGAGATGCGGAAGGCCTTGGGCTGAGCGAGGTTTTCGACGCTGAACGCCATGAAGAGGGACTCCAAATTGCGGTCGGCTCGACCGTGCGGGGCGTGCGCGTGACGAGCCACCCTGGATTCAGCACGCCCCAAGGCTTGCATAAAAGCGCTTTATTTCGCAAACACCGTTGCCTTTCAGGCAACGCAACAGCATTCTCCGCGGCGAGGCTTTTTTCCAAGCAGGAGCAAAGGGATGCTGCATAGCCGCCTGTTGACTTATGTGGACGAGGTGGCGCGCACCGGATCGATCCGCAAGGCTGCGAGCCATCTCAACGTCGCGGCCTCCGCTATCAGTCGTCAGATTCTTGCGCTCGAGACCGAGCTCGGGACGCCAATTTTCCAACGGCTGCCGCGCAAGCTGATCCTGACTGCGGCGGGTGAAGTGCTGGTCGGCCACATTCGCCAGACCCTGAAGGAATTGACCCGCGCGCAAGGCAAGATCGAGGAATTGAAAGGTTTGCGCCGGGGCGAGATCACGGTGGCAATGATGAGCGGTCTCGCCTCCAACCTCGTGCCCGGTACCGTCAAGCAGTTTCGGGTCTCCAATCCCCGGGTGCGGCTCTGCCTCACGCTGCTGACCACAGGCGAGGACATTCAATCCGCGGTCGCCAGCGGTGAGGCCGATCTCGGTATCGGCTTCGATTTCACCCGCGGCAGCCATCTGAAGGTGCTGGCCCGCGCCGCCGGCAAGCTCGGCGCGGTGATGGCGCCGAGCCATCCACTTGCCAAGCGTAACCAGATCCGGCTCAGCGACTGTGTCGACTATCCGCTGGTGATCGCCGACGGGTCGACCGTGATCCGGCCTTACCTCGACTCGGCATTTGCGAAAGCTTCGCTGGAACCGCTGCCGATCATCGAAACCAACGCCATCGAGATCATGCGCCATGCCGCCATCCTCGATAATGGCATTACCTTTCTTACACCGTTCGACATCGAGTTCGAGCGACGCGTCGGCCGCCTGGTCTATGTGCCGGTGCGCGAATTGGCGCACGAGACGCAGACGCTCATGCTGATCGGCCACGAGCGCGGGACGAGCGCGATCGCCAGCGTGCTCGCGGAGATGCTGAAGGCGATGATGCGTGAAGCCGCGACGTGAGCGGCCCCGCAGTCATTGCCGAGGCCTGCGGTACCAGATGACAGCGGGTGAGTGCCTGCCGCACGGCTCTAATTCTTCCAATCGAAGCGCCGGACGTCGAACCACCAACACCGACACGGGCGGGTGACGGTCTTGGAGGCTGCCACGTTACCAGTGGCAGGCAGCCCGGACCGGTGCGATGGCCCCCTCGATGCCCGCCAATTTGAATAACGCTTCGGACGTACCCATCGATCCCGCATCGCCCCGGATGTACAGTTCGTTGGCATTCAGCAGCGACCTGATCAACGGAAGCGTCTCGGCGGTCTGCCACGTTCCGTAGCTCTGGTAGTCCTGAGAAATGCCCCATCGTGCTGTTTTGACCGGAGAGTCGCCAATTCGATACTGCACGCTGATGGAATGCTCCATGCCATCCACGATATCGGTATAGGCAACGAAGAGGTCGGTCTTGCCTTCTCGGCATCGAATGACGAGTGCAGCGTGTTGCGGAAGGCGGCTGGTGGCAAAACGACTGATCTTGGCGGTCGCAGCCGGCAGGATCGCGGTCTCGGTCTTGCTGTTATCCAGACCTGAGGTTGTCTCCTTGTTGGACCAACCTACCTGATCGTCTGATACCATCAGGCCGTCGTTTGCTGGCCTCTTGGCGGTGACCGCCGGGGATTGGGGCGCCGACATCGGAGAGGGCGATGTCGCAGGTGTTGCGACGTGCTGCCCCCCGAAGGCCTTGTCGTAACAGCCAAGACGGTCGATGTTGTTGGGGATGCTCGCGCAGGCCTGCAACTGGCTCGCGGCATTGTCCTCCACGGCCGACGCAGACTGACTCGCGATGCTGAGAGAGGGTGCGGCCGTGAGCAAGCCTGCGATGATCGGCAATGCTTTTACCAAGGGCATCCCTCCTGAATGGATTTTGCGGCCGCCTTGATCCCATCGAGCTTGAACAACGCTTCCGAGGTTCGACCATTGCTACCGCTTGCTCGTACGAAGAAATCGGTCGCTGGCTCGAGCTGATTCACAAGCGACGCAGTCGTCGTCGTGTTCCAAGATCCGAAGCTCGCTTCATCTTCAGAGCGCGACCACACGCCTTTGGTCGGTGCATTGCTGCCAATTCTGTACTGCACCGGAACCGCGTCCTCGGATCCGGTAACCGGAAGATCAAAGGACACGAAGATCTGCGCTTGCCGTTCCTTGCAACGCAGAACGAGCAGCGGACCTCGCTTCACGCCGGACTTTCCAATCAAGCCGACATTGCCGCTTTCTGCGGGAAGCGAAAGCACGATGATTTTGGAGTTGTCGAGACCGTCGATTTCATCATTGCGAACCCAACGGCCCAGACCACCGCTATCCTCCGAGTTGGTGCGCGATCCCGCTGCTGTCGCTGCAGGAGCCATCGCGGTGGGCGAGGGTGCGGAACTTTCCGGCGGCGAAGATGCTTTATTCTGCGCCGTGTCGCTGCTGCGGACCTGACGGCTTAGGTCGTCATAGCAGGATAGGCGTTGGAGGTCGGACGAAATTCCCGCGCACATTGCGATCGTCTTGGCGGCGTCCTGCTGCATCACCTGCGCCCGTGTCATTCCGCCAATGGATAGAGCAACAACGGCGGCAGCCATATTTGTCAGAAAAGCATCAGAACGCCTCATGCTGCATCCACTTCTTGTTTTTGTCTGATACGAACCGGCTTCGGGTTGCGTAACCCTAGGTGAAAATGTGGAGCAACTTTGACGACCTCAGAAGCAACGGAGGGCCGCGAGCACATTGCAACCCAGGCATGTGTACAGACAGATCTCCCAGAGAGGTTTGAACAGTGATGGTCGGTCAAAGACGGTCGCGCGCCGGATCCAAAACCTCACCATTAAATCGTGGAACTCCACTGTTGGAGATGGTCTGCTCCGAGTCAGAATGCGGCAATGCTGGCGCAGCCAAGACGTAGCTCTCCAATTTTCCTGCAGAACAGATTGGCGACTTCGACTCGACGTGGAGCGTCGACTGCGCTCGCGCTTGACAGTGGCTGCAAATGTTCACATTATGTTCTTCTTGCTGTACGTCCCCGAAACGTCGCGGGCAAACGATCGGATGGCAACGACTGCCACTATCCTGCATGCGGACTTGGACGCCTTCTATGCCTCGGTAGAGCAGCTGCTTGATCCTTCGTTGCGCGGCAGGCCAATCGCTGTCGGCGGCGGGGTCGTGCTTGCCGCTTCTTACGAGGCAAAGGGCTTCGGAGTGCGCGGAGGTATGTCGGGACGACAAGCGCGCCAGCTCTGTCCGCAGATCACTTTTGTGGGCGGCCACTTTAGCGAATACCAGCGGTTGGGCGATGCCGCCATCAAGGTGATCGGCGACTTCACGCCACTGGTGGAGCGCATTTCGATTGACGAGGCCTTTGCCAACGTTGCGGGCTGCACGCATCTTTTCGGTTCACCGGCTGAAATCGCGGAGGCAATCCGCCGGCGTGTGAGGGCAGAGCTGGGTCTTCCGATCTCGGTCGGGGTTGCGCGCACCAAGCATTTGGCAAAGATTGCCTCGCAAGTGGCCAAGCCCGACGGGCTGGTCGTCGTTGATCCTGACTCAGAGCTGGAATTCCTTCACCGCTTGCCTGTTGAACTGATGTGGGGAGTGGGGCCTGTCACGAAGACGCGGCTCGCCGACATTGGCGTGTTGACAATTGGGCAGCTGGCAAAGGCGCCGGGATGGTCGGTTGAGCGGTTGCTCGGTCCGGCGGCTGGAGCGAAACTTGCAGCGCTGGCGTGGAATCGCGATCCGCGGGAAATCAGGACTCAGCGCAGAGCCCGATCGGCAGGAGCGCAATCGGCGATTGGTCGGAAGCCTGCCGAAGAGGACGTTTTTCGGCCAGCCCTGCTTTACCTCGCTGACCGGATCGGCTCCCGGCTCCGAGCCAAATCCAGGCCTGGCCGAACCGTGACGGTTCGCGTTCGCTTCGGCAATCTGAATTCGGTCACTCGGTCGGTAACGCTCGATGCGCCGATTTCTGCGACCGTGATCCTTGCCGAGACTGCCGAGAATCTTGTGCGCGCAGTCCTGGCAGAACATCCCAATGAGAAGATCATCTCGCTGCTTGCGATCTCCGTGTCGCATCTCGAAGAGCATTGGGATCTGGAGCTTGAACTTCCGCTTGGACTTCAGGATGAACGCTGCCGCCCGGGCACCAAAATCGGCATGGCACGCTGGGCGGCCGACCGCGCCGTTGACAAGATCCGACATCGCTTCGGATGGAATGCGATTGGATACGGCTCGGTGGCATTGGGAAATTCTCGTACCGTTCCCGATGAGTTTCGTGAGCTCGCCCAAAAGGACCTGTGACCCGCGTTGTGCGTCCGAATGCGTGGTGCAACCAGGGACGGGCACCCGTCGTTCAGCCGGGCACGCCGCATTTTGCCGAGCTGAGTACGAAATGGCTCAAGAGAGCCTGGTATCGAGATCGGCGCCGAACGATGCCGGGCTTGTGCGCTCATTGGTAGTTGCTTCAAACCAATAGCTCCGACTCCAAGCCTACAGTCTTGCCGGGATTCATCCGGTTTGCTGGGTCGACAGCCGCCTTGATCGCACGCATCAGCCGGTTCTCCACCGGTGAGCGGTAGCGGACGATTTCTTTGGCCTTCAGCAGCCCGATGCCGTGTTCGGCCGAGATCGAGCCGCTCATCTGGGTCGCTATCGGGTGGACAATGTCATTGACAGCGTGCCAGCACGAAAGAAACCGCTGCTTGTCCATACCTTCAGGTTGAGTGAAGTTGAAATGGACGTTGCCATCGCCAACGTGGCCGAACGCGCACAGCCGGATGTCGGGCATATAGGCTTCGACCGCCGCGCCGGCCTCGGCGATGAACGCGGGTATCTTCGAGACGGGGACGGAGATGTCGTGCTTGATCGACCCGCCGGCTCGCTTTTGTGCTTCTGGAATACTCTCGCGCAGCCGCCAGAGCTGCTTGGCTTGCTCGGTTGAGGCGGCAACGACTGCATCGCTGACCAGCCCTTCCGAAAAAGCCTCTTCCAGAATGGCCTCGAACAGGCCGCGCAGATCATCGCCCTCGCGCGAGGTAGACAGTTCGACGAGAGCGTACCAGGGAGAGGGTCCAGAGAAGGGCGCATGCCCGCCGGCATGGCGGGTGACGATCGACAAGGCAAAGTCCGACATCAGTTCAAACGCGCTAACGACGTCGCCGCTGCGACGGCGGGCAAGCGCCAGCAACGCCAGCGCCGCGTCGACGCTCGGCAACGCGCAATAGGCAGTTTCAACCTGGCTGGGCCGGGGATGGAGTTTCATCACTGCTGCGGTGACGATGGCGAGCGAGCCTTCGCTGCCGATGAAGAGGTTTTTCAGCGAATAGCTGCTGTTGTCCTTGAGCAGCGGCCGCATTCCGTTCCATACCTGCCCGTCGGGCAGCACCACTTCCCGACCGAGCGTCAGATCGCGCGTGTTGCCGTAGCGCAGCACACCCACGCCGCCGGCGTTGCTGGCGATATTGCCGCCGATGGTGCAACTGCCTTCGGCACCGAGGCTGAGTGGAAACAGACAGCCCGCACCATTGGCCACAGCCTGGATGTCGGCGAGGATCGCACCGGCTTCCACCGTGATCGTGAAGTTGACGGAGTCAACTTCGCGGATACGGTTCATTCGGGACAGCGAGACCAGGACTTCGCCGTGCCTCGTCACGGACCCGCCGACCGTCCAGGCCATTCGCGGCGCAGGCGGCGCGGCGATCGTCCGGCCGCACTCGCATGAGCGGCCGCTCCTGATCCGCTATCTCAATGCCGGTGCCGACGGGTCGATACCGCCGATCAGGCGCGGGCCATCGTCGAAGCGGTGCGATATGCCTGTCCCGCCGACTACGAGAAACGGCTCGTCATCGCCATGATCGAGACGCCGCAGGCGATCGACAACATCGAGGAACTGACCGCAGTGGAAGGAATTGATGTCTTCTTCATCGGGCCCGGGGACCTCTCACAGAACATGGGCTATCCCCCGGCACCGCCGTTCGGCCAGCCGCGGCCGCAGGCCGTTATGGATCGCGTCGCGTTTGCAGTGAAGAAGATCCGCGCTTCCGGCAAGGTCGCCGGAACGCTCGTGACCTCAGACGAATTGCCGTCCTGGCTCGAACACGGGGTGCGATATTTCTATATTCACTCAGATCCGTTTCTTCGCATCGGACTGATGGGCGTCATGAGGATGCTCGGTCGGTTATGGGATTAAGTTGGACTTCGATGGTTGAAGCTAGCTCAAACTTGCCCATGATTTCTTCAATTGCTTAGAAGGCGGCGTGTGCGCGACGTGTGCACCGGGAGATCAAGAAAAAGTCTCGTCACAGAGCTCGTGAGATGAGATCGGGCTGGCTCGGATCAGCGGAAGAGCACGCCATTGTTTCCGAGGGCAGGAAGATACGTGAGTGCTGACGATCGGCATCAGTTGCTGGAAACATGAGGGGCCACCCTCGCATCCCGCTCCGTGCAGCCCCCTGGTCGAACTTGCTGCGCCCATTGCTTGAGTTCGATCGCGTTAGCTGCGCTTTGGCGAGGTCGTTTCTGGGGCGAAACAGGTGCGGTCCGCGGCGATAGTCTAGCAGATTTCGGCCGATGAGACTGCTCACGCTCTTAATCGCTTTGTTGAACGTTCAGTAAAGCCATTTGCTAAACATGCTTGGCGATGGCCAACTTCTGGCTTGTTGGTTATCCAGGCGCGGGCTGGATTGCTCCGCGGCGCCAGATAGGCAATCGAATCTCCCGACAAAATCCAAGGAATTTTGCTGCGTTGCGAACATCCCGCCTGTGCGCGCGAACGTCGCAGATCTTTTCGCGAGGCTAGCGACAAACCGGCTTGACGACGTCCGGAATTTGGCAATAAGTTTAGTACTATAGAAAAGATAAACATCGCGCATCGGGCCGATGTGTGGGAGGAGCCCAGCCATCCGGACTCGTTTCCGGAAACGCTTTGTCTCGTTCTCCATCATCGCTCATCAACTCGGTTTCAGGGTCTTGGCGTCGTTCCGGCAAGGCGCGCGCTGAGCGGGTTAGGTGCTTCAACGATAGAGAGGAAACGGATATGCGAAGATTGAATTGGCTACGAGGTACGACGGCGTCCGCGGTCCTTGCGGCCGCTGCGCTTGGGGTGTTCGGCGGCGGCGAGGCCGCAGCCCAGAACAAGCAGCTCACGCTGTGCTGGGCGGCATGGGATCCGGCCAACGCACTAGTCGAATTGGGCAAGGACTTCACCAAGCAATCCGGCATCGAGATGAAATACGAGTTCGTCCCCTGGACAAGCTATGCCGATCGCTTCCTCAACGAGCTCAACTCCCATGGCAAGCTCTGCGACCTGATCATCGGTGACAGCCAGTGGATTGGCGGCGCCGCTGAGAACAAGTGGTACGTCAAGCTCAACGATTTCTTCGACAAGGAGAAGATATCGATGGACGACTTCGTCCCGGCGACGGTCGTCGGCTATTCGCAGTGGCCGAAGAACTCGCCGAACTATTGGGCGCTGCCGGCCATGGCCGATGCGGTGGGCTGGACCTATCGCAAAGATTGGTTCTCGCGGCCTGACATTCAATCTGCGTTCAAGGCCAAATACGGTCGCGACCTCGCGCCGCCGAAGACCTATGACGAGTTGAAGCAGATCGCGGAGTTCTTCCAGGGCCGCGAGATCGACGGCAAGAAGGTCTACGGCGCCTACATCTTCACCGAGCGCGGCTCCGAAGGCATCACCATGGGCGTGACCAACGTGCTCTACAATTACGGCTTCAGCTACGACAACCCGAAGAAGCCGTACCAGATGCAGGGCGTCGTCAATTCATCCGAGGCGGCCAAGGGCCTCGAGTTCTACAAGGAACTCTACAAGTGCTGCACGGCGCCTGGCATGACCAACGCCTACATGCAGGAAGGACTGGATGCGTTCAAGTCCGGCCAGGTGGCGATGCAGATGAACTGGTTCGCCTTCTTCCCGGGCCTCTACAAGGATCCGAATGTCGGCGGCGACAAAATCGGCTTCTTCGTCAATCCGGCCGGTCCGAACGGGCATTTCACCCAGCTCGGCGGACAGGGTATCTCGGTGGTCGCGACCTCGGACCACAAGGACGATGCGCTCGCCTACATCAAATGGTTCGCGCAGCCCGCCGTGCAGCAGAAGTGGTGGCAGATCGGCGGCTACTCAGCCCTCAAGGCTGTGGTCGATGCGCCCGACTTCCCGAAGAGCGCGGCGTTCGCGCCGCAATTCCTGGAGTCGATGGGAATCGTGAAGGACTTCTGGGCGGAGCCGTCCTACGCACAACTGCTGCTCGACATGCAGAAGCGGGTGCATGACTACGTCGTTGCCGACAAGGGCACCGCGCAGCAGGCGCTCGATCTCCTGGTCAAGGACTGGACCAAGGTCTTCAAGGAGCAGGGCAAGAAGGTCGCGTCGCAATAAGCACGGTATTCGCGTGAACCCAATTGGCTTCCCCGAGGAAGTGCCTCGGGGAAGCCGAACCAGCCAACCGATGGACAAGATGACGACGACCTTTCAACCGGATCATGCTACAATCGCCGGCGTGAGCGAGCCCGCCAAATCTCGCGCGACGCGGCGCGTCCGCGGCCTGTCGGATCGGACCATCGCCTGGCTGTTCGTTGCGCCGACGATCGCGCTATTGCTAGCCATCAACATCTTTCCGCTGGTGTGGATGATCCGGCTGTCCTTCACCAGCCTCAACCTCAGCATGTCCTATCTGCCGCTACGGGTCGTCGGACTGGACAATTTCAGAGATATCCTCACCGACGAGGACGTCTGGATCCGGCTCCAAACCACTGCGCAATTCGTAATCTGGTCGGTGGCATTGCAGGTGGTTATTGGCTATGGCCTGGCGCTTCTGATCAACCGCCAGTTCCGCGGCCACAGCTTCTGGACCACGATCATTCTGCTGCCGATGATGCTGTCGCCGGCGGTGGTCGGTAATTTCTGGACGCTGCTGTTGCAGCCGCAGATCGGTCCGTTCAACTACCTGATCAGCCTGTTCACGGGAGTGCCGCCGAGCTCGTTCAGCATGACCGGGCAGGTCTCGCTCGCACCCTGGACCATCGTTCTCGTCGATACCTGGATGTGGACGCCCTACGTCATGCTGATCTGCCTCGCCGGCCTGCGCTCCATCCCCGACTACATCTACGAGGCGGCGGAGGTCGACCGCGCCTCGGCCTGGCGCCAGTTCTGGTCGATCACGCTGCCGATGACCGTGCCGTTCCTGATGCTGGCAGTGCTGTTCCGCGCCATCGAGAATTTCAAGATGTTCGACATGGTCAATCTCCTGACCTCGGGAGGACCGGGATCGACCACCGAGCTCGTCTCGATCACGCTGAAGCGCGCCGCGTTCGAGAAATGGCGTACCGGCTATTCCAGCGCGCTCGCCATCATCCTGTTCGTAACCGTGTTCGGTGCCGCCAACATCTACGTCAAAGCGCTCAACAAGGTGAAGCAACGATGACCGCTGTCCTCACCAAGTCTACCGCTCATTCCATCGTCGAGGCCTCGCCGCGCGCAAAGGCCGTGGCCGGCAGCCTCGTCATCCTCTACGCCGTGATCACGATCCTGCCGCTGCTCTGGATCGTCGCCACTGCATTCAAGTCGCAGAGCGATGCGATCGCCTATCCGCCGAAGGTGATCTTCGAGCCGACGCTGGAAGGCTACGTCAACCTGTTTACCGTGCGCACCCGCCAGACGCCGGACTTCATCGCCAAGCTGCCACCGCCGGAGACCTGGTACGACAAGCTCGTGCGCCAGCACGACATGGTGATTGCCGGACCGTCGAAGGTCGTGCCGCGCTTCGTCAACTCGCTGATTATCGGGTTCGGCTCGACCTTCCTGGCCGTCTTTCTCGGCACGCTCGCGGCCTACGCTTTCTCGCGCTTCCGCATTCCTCTGGCGGACGACCTCCTGTTCTTTATCCTGTCGACGCGAATGATGCCGCCGGTTGCCGTGGCGATCCCGATCTATCTGATGTACCGGCAGCTCAACCTGACCGACACCAGGCTCGGAATGATTCTGCTCTATACCGCTGTGAATGTCTCGCTCGCGGTCTGGCTGCTCAAGGGGTTCATCGACGAAATCCCGCGCGAATATGAGGAGGCTGCTCTTGTCGACGGCTACACGCGGCTGCAGGCCCTGCGCAAGGTCGTGTTGCCGCAGGCCGTCACGGGAATTGCGGCCACCGCAATCTTTTGCCTGATCTTCTCGTGGAACGAATACGCCTTCGCGGTTCTCCTGACGAGCGGCGAGGCGCAGACCATGCCGCCCTTCATTCCCTTCATCATCGGCGAGGGCGGGCAGGATTGGCCGGCGGTGGCCGCCGCGACCACCCTGTTCGTCGTGCCGATCGTGCTGTTCACGGTGTTGTTGCGCCAGCACCTGTTGCGCGGCATCACCTTCGGAGCTGTGCGCAAATGAGCGGTTCAGCGGCTGCCAGAAGTGGAATGTCTCGCTGGTTCCGTCGCGGGCCGTGGGAGGCCGGCGCGATGACCCTGATCGGGGGCGGCATCATCATGCTGGTGCAGCCATGGTCGATCGATCTGTACAGCTATTCCTTTGTGACGATCCTCGTCGGCACGGTCGGCTACGTCATCGTTAGCCATTTTCCGGAATAGGGCGCTAGCCATGGCACAAATCCGCGTCGAAAACCTGCGCAAATCCTTCGATCAGTTTACGGCCGTCGAAGGCTCGAACTTCACCATCGACGACGGCACCTTCTTTGCGCTGCTCGGGCCCTCTGGCTGCGGCAAGACCACGACCTTGCGCATGATTGCTGGCCTGGAGCTGCCGACCGAGGGAAAGGTCCTGCTCGACAGTGAGGACGTGACCTTCCAGCGCGCATCCGCGCGCGATATCGCCTTCGTATTCCAGCTTTTCGCTCTGTATCCGCACATGAATGTCTTCGACAATATCGGCTTTCCCTTGAAGTGCCAGGGCATGGCCCGACGAGATATTCGCGAGCGGGTGCAGGAGACGGCCAAATTGCTGCGAATAGAGCATCTGCTGTCGAGCAAGACGTCGAAGTTGTCGGGCGGCGACCGGCAGCGCGTTGCGTTGGGGCGCGCCATGGTACGCCGGCCAAAGGCGTTTCTGATGGACGAGCCGCTGGGCGCGCTCGATGCCGAGTTTCGTCATCTGATGTGCAGCGAGCTCCGCGACCTGCATGATCGCATCGGTGCGACCACCGTCTACGTGACGCATGACCAGCTCGAGGCAATGTCGATGGCGGATCAGATCGCGGTCATGAACAAGGGACGCGTCGAGCAGATCGGCCCGCCGCAAGAGATTTATGATCGGCCCGCGAGCATGTTCGTGGCCGATTTCATCGGCTCGCCACCGATGAATTTCCTGCGCTTCGAGGCAGGCCTGCGATCCGGTGATCGGATGATCGACTTCCATGACGCCAGCATCGCGGTCCCGGAGATCCGGGAGGATCGCGCCAGCGCCGGTATGGCACTCGGCGTTCGTCCGGAGCATATCCGCTTCGCCGACGCGGCACCCGTCCGCGGCGAGGTTTTTGGCGCCGAGTATCTTGGGACCACGCAGATCATCACCGTCGACACCGCGCATGGGCGCATTGCGGCGCGCTTGCCCTCCAGCGCGCCGGTGCGGATCGGCGAGCGGGTCGGCCTTGAATTCAGTTCCGAGCGACTGGTGCTGTTCGACGTCGCCAGCGGCCTTGCGATACGAACCGCCAACGAGGGGAGCGCAAATCATGGCTGACGTCGCCCTGCGCAACATCAGAAAGCGCTTCGGCGCGGTGGAGGCGGTGCGCGAGCTCTCGCTCTCGGTGAATGACGGAGAGTTCATGGTGCTGCTCGGGCCGAGCGGCGCCGGCAAGACCACGACCTTGCGGCTGATCACCGGGCTCGAGACTCCCGATTCCGGCTCGGTCATGATCGACGGACGCGACGTCACGCAGGATCCGCCGGGAGCGCGCGATATTGCCTTCGTTTTCCAGCAATATTCGCTCTATCCGCATCTCACCGTCTACGACAATCTGGCGTTCCCGCTGCGCTCGCCCGCGCGACGGGTACCGGAGCCGGTCATCAAGAAGCGCGTGGAGCAGACCGCGGAGCTCTTGCATATCGCGAGCAAGCTGAACAATCGTGCTACCCGGCTTTCGGGCGGCGAGATGCAGCGGGTGGCGATCGGCCGCGCGCTGGTCCGCGATCCCTCGATCTATCTGATGGACGAGCCGCTGTCGTCGCTGGACGCCAAGCTCCGCGCCGAGCTTCGCCTGGAGCTCAAGCGGATTCAGCTCGAGCTGGGTGCGACCATCCTCTATGTGACCCACGATCAGGTCGAGGCCATGACGATGGCGTCCCGGATCGGCGTGATCAAGGACGGCGAGCTGCTCCAGCTCGGTACACCCCGGGAGATCTACGAGAGTCCGTCCTCGAGCTATGTCGCTTCGCGCCTCGGTACACCCCAGATCAATTTCCTCTCCGCGCGGCTGTTGTCGGAAGTGCCGGTGCCGCCGGGAACGGAGACGGTCGGCATCCGCACCGAGCACCTTCGCCTCGCGGCGCGCAATGGCGGGCCGATGGTCGGCCGGGTGCGCCGGGTCGAGCACCTCGGCGAGCAGAATCACGTTCACCTGGACTATAAGGGAGAGATGCTGGTCACGCTTGCGGATCCGCATCAACCGCTGCATGCCGGTCAGGAGGTCGAGCTGGATCTGGTGCATCCGCTCTGCTTCGACCGCGACGGTCAGCGCCTCCCGGCAATGGTTCTTTAGAGGATCAAACGCGATGTCGCTGCAACCCGAGACGTTCAAATCGCTGGTCAAGGTGGCCGCCGAGCAGGTCATTGCCAGCGCGCCGGAGCTCACGAGCCTGGATCAGGCGATCGGCGACGGCGACCACGGATTCAACATGAAGCGCGGATTCGAAGCCGTGCTCGGCAAGCTCGATGCGATCTCCGAACAGCCGTTCGATGAGGCGCTGAAGACGATCGGCAAGACGCTGGTGATGACGGTCGGCGGTGCTTCCGGCCCGCTGTACGGCAGCTTCTTCCTAGCCGCAGGCGAGGCGCTGTCGCACGACAGGCATCTGCCTGAGGACATCGCCGATGTCTTTGGCAGCGGCGTCAACGCCGTCAGCGCCCGCGGCCGCTCGCACGCCGGTGAAAAGACCATGCTCGACGTGCTCGTTCCAGTGCTGGAGACGCTAAAGACTGCGGCCGGCCAGCCGGACCTGATCGCGCGAGTCCGCAACACGGCCGCGGAGGCGGTCGAGCGGACTGCGCCCATGCAGGCCACCAAGGGGCGGGCCTCGTTTCTCGGGCCGCGGAGCGTCGGACATGTCGACCCCGGCGCGCGCTCGAGCTGTGTGCTCGTGCAGGCGGTATGCGCGAGCCTGGAGGGGAAGCAATGACTGATACCGTTGGAATCGTGATCGTCTCGCATTCGAAGGACATTGCCAAAGGCACTGCCGACATGGTGCGGCAGATGGTCGGCAGCGAGGTCAAGGTGGCCTTCTGCGGCGGCAATCCCGATGGCGGGCTCGGCACCAGCGTGTCGCTGATCATCGACGCCATCAACGACGCCTGGTCGGCGAAGGGCGTGGCGATCCTTGTCGATCTCGGCGGCGCTGAAACGAACAGCGAGATGGCGGTCGAAATGCTGGAGCCGGCACGGCGCGATCTCGTTGTCGTATGCAACGCACCGATCGTCGAGGGCGCCGTGATGGCGGCGACCGAGGCGGCGGGCGGCAGTTCGCTGGCTCAGGTGAAGGCCGTGGCCGAGGAACTCTCTGCTGACTGATCAGTCGGCGAAACGATGATGGAATAAGACGATGCTGGATAAAGCGGACGGCCAGATTATCACCGGGAATGTGCGGCTGGTGCACGCGGTGGGCATGCATGCGCGCCCGGCGGTCAAGCTGACCAAGCTGGCCAAGAAGTTCCAGGCCCAGATTTCGGTCCGGGTCGCGGGCGCCGCCGAGTGGATCAATGCCAAGAGCGTGGCCAAGATCATGGCCATGCGCGCGGCTCACGGCAGCACGATCGAGATCAAGGCGTCCGGCCATGACGCAGAGGCCGCGGTCGCGGCGCTGGTTAACCTGATCGCAACCGACTTTCCGGACGAGGCCTCCTAGCATGCAGGGCAGCGCGACAGGACTAGCCTACCGCGGCAGGACCGCCTCGATCGGCTTCGCCCGTGGTCCGCTCGTTCGTGTCGACGCGAGCACCACGTGCGAGCGGGTTGCAGGCACGCTGGTCGAGGAGGCGCTGGCCCTGCGCAAAGCGATCGATCTCGCCAGCGGCCAGATCGCGGAACTGGCAGCGATCGCGGGCGGAGAGGCTGCGCAGATTCTCGAATTCCAGGTCGCGCTCCTGGAGGACCAGGATTTGATCGAGGCGATCTTCTCCTCGATCGGCGAGGGAAATGGCGCGGACGTCGCGTGGTGCTCGGCGCTCGACGCGCAGATTGGCGATTACAATTCGGCGGAGGACGAATATCTGAAGGCGCGTTCTTCTGACCTTGCCGACCTGCGCGACCGCGTGATCGCGAATTTGCGGGGCGGCGAGGGACGGGGCCCGGAGATTCCGGGCGGCTCTGTCGTTTGCGCCGACGATCTGCCGCCCTCGCGCTTTCTTGAGATCGACTGGTCGGCCGGCGGTGGACTTGCGCTGCTGCGCGGCAGCCCGACGAGCCATGTCGCGATGCTGGCGCGCGCGCGGGGCATCCCCATGGTCGTGCAGCTCGGTGCCATTCCGCAAGTCGGCGCGACGGCGCTGCTCGACGGCGAAGGCGCGACCCTCGAGCTCGATCCCAGTGCCGAGCAGCTTCGGTTGTTCGAGCAGCGGCGCGAAATCCATCGCAAGAGCCGGGCCTCCGCGCGGGCGATCCTGCGGCGGCCGACCGCATCGTGGCGCGGGGAGCGGATCAAGCTGCTCATCAACATTCAGCGTGTCGAGGATCTCGATCATGCCGACGCACAATATGCTGACGGCATCGGGTTGATGCGAACCGAGTTTCTGCTCGCTGAGCGCGGCGGCCTGCCCGACGAGGAGACGCAGTATCGCGCCTACGATGCCGTTCTGCGCTGGGCCGACCGGCGTCCGGTCACCATTCGTACCTTTGATGCCGGCGGCGACAAGCCGGTACCCGGATTTACAATCGACGGCGAAGCCAATCCCTTCCTCGGCGTGCGTGGCCTGCGGCTTTGCCTCGCCCGCCCCGAGATCTTCACCGTGCAGCTCCGCGCACTGGCTCGTGCGGCCGTGCGCGGAAATCTAAGGGTCATGTTTCCGATGGTCACGGCTCCGGACGAGCTCGAGGCGGGACGGAAGCTGTTCGCCGACATCGTGCAGAGCTTGCAGGCCGAGCGCATTGCCGCGATGCTCCCGGAGCTGGGAATCATGGTCGAGGTCCCGGCGGCGGCCCTGGCGATCGCGACCTTCAAGGCCGCCTTCTTCTCGATCGGCTCGAACGATCTCGCGCAATATGTCCTTGCCTGCGACCGTTCCAATGGAGCTCTCGCCCCCTTGATGGATTCCTTGCATCCGGCCGTCCTCGAACTGATCGCGCGAACCGCGGAGCACGGACGTCGCACTGGCACCAGCGTCAGCCTGTGCGGCGACATGGCGGGCGAGGAGCGCTGCTTGCCCGCACTCCTGAACTGCGGCCTGCGCCAATTGTCGGTGAATGCCTCGTCGCTCGCGCAGATCAAGCATACCATCGACCGCTTGAGCAGCGGAGGCGGGCTTGGCTGATATGGCGATCGATGAGCCGGCCGAGGCAGGCGCGGTTGCGGTCTACAAGCGCATCTTCAAGGAGGTGCTCGAGAGTCGCCCGTCAGGCATGCGGCTGCGCCTAGCCCATGCCATGGGGAAGAACCGCAGCTTCGTCAGCCAGATCAGCAATCCGGCCTATCCGGTGCCGATCCCCGTGCAGCACCTCAACACGATCTTCGATGTCTGTCATTTCCCGCCACAAGCCAAGGCCGCGTTCCTTCGTGCCTATGCACGGGCGCATCCGCGCCGGATTGGCCGTCTAACAGAAGGGGCGCATGAGCGGACCTTGACGCTGCACCTGCCGGATCTCGGCAGCGCGAAGCGCAATGCGGAGCTCGATGCGCTGCTGCAGGAATTCGCGCGGCGCCTGAGTGCGATCATGGGGAAAAATGAGCGCCAAGCCTGAAGCATGATCCGGAAAAGTGCGACGCGGTTTTCCGAAAAGATCATGCGCAAACAGCGGGAGCGGGGAGGAGAACATGAAAAAATTCATCAATTCGGTCGACGGCGTGCTTGCCGAGAGCCTCGACGGGCTGGCAGCCGCGCACGCGGATCTCGTGACGCTCGGGCCCGAGCGGAAATTCGTGCGGCGCCGCGAGCTCAATTCGCGGAAGGTCGCGCTCATATCAGGCGGCGGCAGCGGGCACGAGCCGCTGCATGCAGGCTTCGTCGGTTATGGCATGCTCGATGCGGCCTGTCCGGGCCAGGTCTTCACCTCGCCGACGCCGGATCAGATCGTCGAGGCGGCGCAAGCGGTCGCCGGCGATGCCGGCGTGCTCTTCATCGTGAAGAACTACGCGGGCGATCGCATGAATTTCGAAATGGCGGCCGAGATTGCCGAGGGGCGCACGGCCACCATCGTTACGGACGACGACGTCGCGGTCGAGAATTCGACTCACAGCATCGGTCGTCGCGGCGTGGCCGGCACTCTGATCGTCGAGAAGATCGTCGGTGCGGCCGCCGAGAAGGGCGCCGACCTGCAGGCATGCGTTGCGCTCGGCGAGCGCGTCAACGCGCGGACGCGCTCGATGGGCGTGGCGCTGACAAGCTGTACGGTGCCTGCCGCGGGCACGCCGACCTTCGCGCTCGCTGAAGACGAAATGGAGGTCGGCGTCGGCATCCATGGCGAACCGGGCCGCCGCCGCGTCAAGCTGGAGCGCGCCGATGCCATCGCTTTCGAGATGACCACGGCCATCGCCGAGGATCTCGACGCGGGCGAAGGCAACGAGGCCCTGCTGCTCGTCAACGGATTTGGCGCCACGCCTGCCATCGAGCTCTATCTGATGTACAACGCGGCACGCCGGATGCTTGAAGAGCGCGGCCTGCACATCGCTCGCTCGCTGGTCGGCAGCTATGTCACCTCGCTGGACATGGCCGGGTGCTCGCTCACCGTGAGCCTGCTCGACACCGAGACCCGGGCGCTGTGGGACCATCCCGTGCGTACCGCCGCGTTGAAATGGTGACGGCGCAGGTCGGCCGCCGCTGATTTTTAGGTTGCGCTCTGGCCAACGGTCGCCGGGCTCACACGGACCTCTTCCGCTTCACCCTCCCTGAAACTCGCCGTGTCCTTCGGGCACGGCATCTTTTTTGGGGCTGAGAGGACCTCTGGCGCGCGCCGTTGTTGCACTGGAGTCCCCTCGGCTGGGGTCGGTTCACGGGCAAGATCCGGCGCGATCAGCCCTTGCCGCAAAACAGCCGCCTGCACGGAACGGCGCAGTTCGGTCCGCCCGTGGACGAGAAGTGGCACTACGCCATCGTCGACGTGCTCGACGCGATCGCCGCCGAGACCAATCGCACCGCGCCGCAGGACGCCATCGCCTGGCTGCTGTCGCGCCCCACAATCTCCTTGGTGATCATCGGCGCCCGCAACGAGGCGCAGTTGCGTGACAATCTCGGCGCGGTCGGCTGGTCCCTAATCGCGGAGCAGCTCGATCGCCTCCACGCCGAGAGTGCAGTCATGCCGCCCGTCCTATCCTTATCTCATCCAGGATGGTTTCGTGCGGCTGAATCCGCCGCCGGTTCCTGCGCGGGCTGCGCCAAGCGAAGCCCGAAGGAGGGCGAAGCATGGTGGGCCCGGCAGGACTCGAACCTGCAACCAGACCGCTATCAGCGGCGGAAGATTGATCAGCTTCGTTGACTTAATTGCGGTTTCACCTATGTCCGCTTGCGTTCGTTGCGTTTTGGCGAGGTGACCAGTGTTCCCGTGATCAAGGAATGCAGTGCTCACCGTCAATCCGATGTGTTGGAACCGATGTCGCTCTCTATCGGCGCCAAATAATCGGCGTGCAAAGTGATTGGAAGTTTTGACCCGTCCAGGACTAGACGGATGCTTTTCGGGTAGTATCCAGCGCCGATCACCGTACCGGTTCTTCCAGCCAGACGGCGGCCTGCTGCAGGCGTGACTCGGATGCGCGAACCAGCCGGAAACTGGAGGTTGGTTGGGGTTGGTCCCGGCATGCCTCTCTCGCCGTGAATGAAGTCTCGGCACCGCGACTGCCGGGCGAAATGCACTTCGACACGTTTTCTCTCGCCGAAGGTCATGAGTTGATGCTTCGGGCGGGTGCCCGCGCCGATGGCGCCGGCTCACGGTTTGACGTAGGTCCACCCCATCTCCTGCAATTCCATCACGCGCACGACGCCGGATTTCACAATCTCCGCCTGACGAACGATCGGTATGTCTTTGTTCTCGGCCTGCTTCATTTTCTCTTGGGTGTTACCGCAGGCCTTGAATGAAACCTCAGGCATGCTTAGGGCCATTTCTTCGATGCGCGCCTTTACGGGAGATGTGTCTTCCCGCAGCATGTGAAGGCCCGGCCCAAATGTGACAACCTCGATTTTCACCTTCTCACCGATGTCTTTGTAGTATTGGGTCACATTTGCTGCGTTGTTGAGCGCGAGGTTCATCGCCGGGGCGTCATTTGAGTTTACCTGCAGGATTAGATGATGCTCTCTCGCCTTCAGTATCCCCGACTGCTCCACATGGGCAGCCGGTGATACTTTTCGCATCAGCGTCGCCGGCCGCGCTCCATGCCGTCCTAGATGCGTCACCCTTTGCTGGACGGGCTGCGCGTCTCCCGGGGTCCAGTATCTTCCACCCTGCTCAGCGCTCGCAAACGATGCGGACACCAAAACAGCAATGGCTGCCGTCGCAAACGCTTCGGCAGTATGTTGAAACTTGATCATATCCGCCTCCGTCAAACGATTCACAAGCACGCATCAATGACCGGGCGCCGCGATCGCTCGCGACCATTTGCAAGCAGCCGCCATCTTTGTGCGCACCGCCTCGAGCCCGGCAAGGGAAAATGTTCCGACATAGGTTGTTCCGCCCCGTGGTGAGAGCTGGACAATTAGGTCCCCGCTGTTCGGAAGCGACTGCAGTAAGCGAACAACGTCACCCGTGAACGCAATGCCGGGTCCGGACGTCGGGGTGCCCGCCGCTACTTGCACGGCCGGGCTATCGTTGACGCGATAGGAAATTGCATCGCCGCGCCCTTCGTGGGCGATGCCGGGTCCCGTCAGCATCAATTCGGTCTGACCGCCGCGACATCGGATGGACAATTGCATTGCGGCGTCGGCGATCCCGCTGCGCGACGATGTCGTAGCAGTTGCGATTGGAGAGTAGTCTATCGGCGAGGTCGTCAGGCTGACGATCCACTCGTCTTCGGGCGACTGGCGAGGGTGGGGTGCAATGGTTCGCGTTAATTTGTCGAGACACCCGAGGCGCTCCGTGTGTGGCCTCTGAAGGCAGGAGTCCAACTCCGTCGTCGAATCCAGAGCTGACGCCATGCCGGTCGTGGCTCCGAAAGAAATGAGAAGCAGGACTACGGTGCGGTTCATTGTGATGCTTGTGTTGGGCGTTGCTGACGATCCAGCCAAGCCTGCGCTGCAGGAACGCGCGTGAGGCCCGGAACTGTCGCAGCGAGGTTGATGGATTTCCACTTCGGGTCGAAACCCGGTCCCTGCAGTTTGTCGATCCGGGAGAACAGGTGGTCGATAAAGCGTGAAAGGCGCTCGGCGCGATTCGATTTGGCTGGCCAATTGAAGGCAACCAGAGCGGTCGGCACGGCGATCGTTGAGATCTGCTCGCCCGGCTTGATCAGACTGGGATAGTCGGCTTCGCTGAGGGCGGCCGGAAGATAATAGTCCTCTAATCTGGCGTCATAGGGAAGGGGTAGGAACTTGAATCCAGATTCCCACTTTCCTCGCACGAAGGCCCCCACAGGCTTCGATGTGATGAAGACGACGGCTGCCATATCGCCCTTGCGCATCTGTTCGAGCGCGACCTGATGCGGAATAAACATCTTCTCCACATCGAGATTGAGTCGACTGAAGATCATCGGCCCTGAATAGGCCGCAGCGGTGCCTTGCGTATTGAAGTTCACCTTCTTGCCGGTAAGATCGCTCAAGCTCTGGATCTCCGGTCGAACGAAAATATGCAGCTCGGACGGAAACAGATTGAGGACGTACGCAATTCGTCTCTGGATGTCCGGCACTTGGGCTTTGTACTCTTCAAGAGCGTCGGAATTGATGATGGCCGCGTCGATACCGCGCAGATAGAGCAGCGAGTTCAAGTTTTCCGTGGCCCCGCGAGTGACAACCGGGAGAACGTGCAAGTTATCTCCGTCGTCGACCACTCGCGCGATCTCCGCTGCCAGGCGGATCGGCGCACCCTCGAGCAGACCTCCAGCCAGCCCGATTGTCCAGGAGTTCATCAAGACCGTCTCAGGTCTTGGCGGCAGTACCTCGGGCCGCGTCAGTCGAACCTTGAGAGGGTGAACATTCTGTGGCCGGGCATCCGTCCAGGAATGCGGGATCAGGAGGAATGCTGCAAACGCCGCGAGGAAGAGCAGCCGGTTCAATCCGATGACCTCTTTCATCAATCATCGTCCTCTATATGTGCGCCGAGCGGGTCGGCGCTGTCGGAAAACGCGTGGTGTTCTGTAAAATGGCCGTTGGGCATCGCGCTATCGACCTAAAGCGTCGAGTCGCGGCTTGGCCTCCTTGATTCCTCTGACTTCGGCCTGCGCATAGAGATCTCGAGCGCGGCTCGCGTCGCCATGAGTTCCGTACGTTCCAAAGCTAGGAAGGGTGAGCGGATCGTAGGTTTCCGCGAGCACAAAGATGGCCTGCGCGCTCCCCATTCGGATGACGTGCTCGAGTATGGTCCGTGCCGATCCGATGTCTCCCTGTTCAAGCAGCAAGCTCGCGCGCGCGACCAGCCTCGCGACCTGCGCTGCTTCGTCGGAATTGACCCGGACCTCTTTTGCGTCTCGGAGTCCTGTAGTCTGATCGTGGACCTGCTCATCTGGCCCGCGGCTTTCCAGAACAGGCGCGCTTTTGAGCTGTTGCGTCAGTGCTCCGATCGGCTGCTCACGCAAAATCGTTCCGGCCGCCGCGAACTGAGGCGCGATAGAAGGAAATCTCGCCACGAATGCGCCATTGTCCGGATGCGCCGATGCGATCTCCGTTTCCAGCTTCTGGACCCGCTCGCGCTCACGCTGCAACATGCTGCGCAGTTCGGCCGAGTCTCGCTCCTTGGCCTGCTTGATCGCCAGGGCCCCCTCGCTCGCTTTGGATGCTCGTTCGGTCTGCGCCTGAAGATCGTTGTTTGCCTTTGCCAGATCCCGGGCCAACTGCTCGGCCCGATCGCGCTCCTGTTGCTGTGATTGGCACGAGGAGGCCATGTTGCTGTCCTGCTCCCGTTTGAGCTGTGCCGCTTCTTCGCTGGCTTTGGCTTGAGCTTCGTATGCGTAGATCTTGGTCCGCGCACTCGAGAGATCCTGCGCCAGCGCTTCGGCTCTGTCATGCTCTTTCTGGATTGATCGGCTCTGCTCCGCAGCGGCGGCTTTTACCGCCTGCGTGAGCTTGGTGACCTCCCCGCTCGCTTTCGCCGCCAGCGCGGTCTGCGTATCGATATCTCGTCGTGCGGTCGCAAGCGCCTGCTCCAGCTGGCCAGTCCGATCCCGCTCCTGTTGCAGCGATTTCTGCAACTTCGTCGCGCCGCTCTCTTCTGCCGCATTCAGCGGGGACGCGCCCTCGCTGGCTTTCGCCAACAGGGCCGTTTGCGCCTCGTATGCATAAATAGCGCTTCGCGTGAGGGAGAGATCCTGTGCAAGCGTGTCGGCCCTTTCACGCTCCTTCTGCATCGATTGCCTCAAGTCCGCGGCGTTGGCCTCCGCCCCCCGGCTTCGCTGCGAAACTTCCTCGTTTGCCTTTGCGAGAAGCGCAGCCTGGAACTCGAGGTCATGCCGCGCGTTTGCGAGAGTCTGCTCCAGCCGTGCTGACCGATCGCGCTCCTGCTGCAGCGTCTTCTGTAACTCTGCGGCGCCACTCTCGCCCGCCTGTTTCAGCCGGGACGCTTCCTCACCTGCCGTCGTCGCCAGCGCAGTCTGGGTTTCGACATCGCGCCGCGCTGCTGCAAGATCCTGCTCCAGCCGTGCTGACCGATCGCGTTCCTGCTGCAGCGTCTTCTGCAACTCCGCGGCGCCGCTCTCGCCAGCCTGTTTCAGCCGGGACGTTTCCTCACCTGCCGTCCTCGCCAGCGAAGTCTGGGTTTCGACATCGTGCCGCGCTGCTGCGAGATTTTGCTCCAACCGTGCTGACCGATCGCGTTCCTGCTGCAGCGTCTTCTGCAGCTCAGCCGCGCCGCTCTCGGCCGCCTGTTTCAGCCGGGACGTTTCCTCGCCTGCTGTCGTCGCCAGCGCGATCTGGGTTTCGACGTCGCGCCGCGCGGCTGCGAGATCCCGCTCCAGCCGTGCTGACCGATCGCGTTCCTGCTGCAACGATATCTGCAGCTCAGCCGCGCCGCTCTCGCCCGCTTGATTCAGCCGGAAAGCTTCCTTCAGTCGGGAAGCTTCCTCGACGGCCTTCATCGCCAGCGCCTTTTGGCTCTCCACCTCGCGCCGCGCCGCGTCAAGACCCTGCACCAGCCACTCGGCCCGATCGTGCTCCTGCTCGAGATGTTGCAGCAACTCGATGTCGCGCCTTGCAAGAACAAGTTCGCAGGACAGTGACTCTGCCCAGTCGCCGTGCCGTTCCGGAAGTTGTTGCAGAGCTCCTGTGTCGCCAGTCGTAGCTTGAGCAATCTGCATCGACTTGTCGTTGCCGCCTGGGCGCGGCGGCAAGGTCTTGAACTCGTCAGAGATGGGATGGCGGGTAGTCGTCGCCTGTTGCGGATCTGCTGGGTGCCGTGGCTGAGCCGGAGACGCCTCCGTTTCCAACGCCCATGCCATAGCGAGCATCACCCCTGTCATGTACAGGGGGGCACATTGTCCCCGCATGAGGGACATCTTCATCACTTCACTTCCTCGTTGAGCATGACCGTGCGACTCATCTGCGATCACGTCGCGTGGCGATACGGCGTCTTTCGGATGCTTCATTATGCCCTCCATCTTTACGCGAGTCATATAGCTCGCATGGAGGACCCTCCCCACCACTTTTGGGTTAGGCCACGGATGTGTCTGATCATCGACGTCGTTAACTGCTCAAAGTTTCTTTCCGTGTATTTCGCGACTCCAGGTTGGTGGTCCATTTGGCCGAAACAAACGGATCGACAATTCTCCCGTGCAACACAATCACCGCGCTAGAAATTTCGCCTTTTCTGCTTTAAAAAACGGCAGCAGCTTATAAAAAATCTCATCCAGATGCCGGTCGATTTCCCAGTTGAGTGCGTCACTAAAGCCCGGGCGCATGGGCATGGATTGTTTCCCGGTCTGCTGAGACTTTCGTCGGCGTTCCGTCGAAGTCTAACTAGCCGCTCAGGGCTTGGCCGTCCCATTCAATGGTCTGCGCGCGACTAATCGACAAGCTGGGCTCCGAGTAGCGCCTTCCGGGATCGCCATTGCATTGCCCTCAACCTTTGCCGAGAAACGGCGCTTTAGAACGACTGCCATGGACGGGTACTCCCTGTGCGAATCAGCCTGTACCAACCGCTATTTGAAATTGTATGTCGAGCATCCAAGGATGTTTCGCATTTAATCGGCCGTATGCTGATCCTGAGCAAGCGCGTAAGCCCGAACCGTCGAGCCGTTGAAGGCCACATCCGGATTTCGGCTTGGTGTCCGATCCTTTGGAGTACTCTCCTTTTGTCCACGCACATCCGGAATTCTGCACTCACGTGTCAGGAGCAGGTTGTAACGATTGACCGGGTGTTCCACCACTCGGAAGCTAGCGTCGCTACATGATGCAACTGCGTACGAACACACCCTGCTGCAGTCCCGCAAGCTCAGCGTGGAAACTGGCAGGTTGATCTGGCCGGAGCCGGAAGCCTGCAGGCGACTGGATCGTTGAAGGTTCGCGGCCTCGGCGCGGTCTACGAAGAATACTTGCTGACGGGCGCGATTATTGACTTGCCGTCGGAGGGAGCATGTTCTTGAAGTCGAGTCTCAGAAACCCCGGCTGGGGCTACCAATCGAGGCGCTCTGGTGATTATTAGCGCTCTTCTTCGGTTCGTCGCGTGGCTGCTCGCGGCCGCTGTCACTTTCGTAACGCTCGGACCTCAGGACGTTCGGCCTCACCCTGTTTTCGGACAGCACGCCGATCACGCGCTCGCCTTCCTTCTGGTCGGGATCGTCTTCGGGCTTGCCTATCCGCAGCGCCGCTGGACTGCTTCAGTGGTCGCCGTTGCGTTGATCGGCCTGCTCGAGATCATGCAACTATGGGTGCCGGGACGACACGCGAGGTTTGGAGATTTTATGGTCGACGCGCTGTCGGCCTGCGTCGGCTTCGCGTTGTCCGCAGCTGCCGACCGGATGATGGCGCAATTTGGCGGAGTCCCGACCCATTGACGCGCGAACGTTTTTAATGGACAGGCTGATCGGCCTCGCGCAAGGCGTCTTGCGTGCCACATGCCGGGGGAAATCGGCAGCTTCTCTCAAACGCGGCCAGCGGCGCACGTCAGCCGCGGCCACGGTCAGGCGGCTTTACCGGCGTCTACCGTTGGCACGGCGTCGCTGATGCGCTAGCCGGCGAGGGGGCACAGTCGAACCGTATGCAGATTGTCAGCGGAGCTGACCGCGAGGCAAACGCGCAACGCTGATCGAGCTCAGTGCATTGGTGCGCGGGAGCCCCGGCGCCGCTTGGGTCGGTGCCGTGGATCGCCAAGTTTGAGCTCGGCAACCAGCCGCCAGAGTTGAACCTCGTGGCCGTCCGCCAACAGCCCAGCCCGCTCGGTCGCGGACGCGTCATCTGGGCAGTGAAGGTTGACCACGCCCCCCAATTGGCCGTGTTCGTCCAGAACGAATGCACGATAGTGTGGCATCGAAAATCCCCACGCGAGAGCATCTTACCTGTAGCCTCGCTCTGCGGCTTGGAGATTTTGGGTCAATACGAGCTACCTCTGATGAGCGGTATGCTTGCCGCCGTAGCTCCAAACACGCTCATTCGGTCGGAGCCTTCGGCGCCCGTTCGAACACCTTTAGGGCGCACACTCAGCCGTGACGGCGGAAATGCCCGGACGGCTCCTGAACTTTCGGAAGCTCGCTACCATTGTAGCCGTCGGGGTTTTTCAGCTGCCAACGCCAATGGTCCGTACACATTTGCTGCAACGACCGGGTCGACTTCCAACCCAATGCCTGGAGCGCAAACGTCGGGTCTGCAAAGCAGACGGCGACGTCACCGGCCGGGCGCTCCCTGATTTCATAGGTGTCATTCGGCCTGCAATATTGACCCCCTAAGCCGGGGGATCGGCGTCCAAAACTGACCCCCTACAGATTGGTCTGTTGCGCTGCCTGCTTTGGAACGAAGCAGGTGGTGGGGGATGCTGATCGTGGAGACGATTGCCCGGATCCGGCGCGAGCACTTCATCAAGGGCAAGACGATCAAGGAGATCGCCCGTGACCTGAAGGTGTCGCGGAACACGGTTCGGAAGGTGCTGAGGTCGGGAGAGACCTCCTTCGAGTACGAGCGGCAGGTGCAGCCGCGACCAAAGCTGGGACGATGGGCAGTAGAGCTTGACGGATTGCTGGCGGCGAACGCGGCTAAATCGGCTCGTGAACAGCTGACGTTGATCCGGATCTTCGAAGAGCTGCGCGGCCGCGGCTATGACGGCGGTTACGATGCGGTGCGGCGTTACGCCAGGCGGTGGAGCAAAGAACGCGGGCAATCGACCGCGGCCGCTTATGTCCCGCTGAGCTTTGCCCCCGGCGAAGCCTACCAGTTCGACTGGAGCCACGAGGTGGTCTTGCTGAGCGGCACCACGGTGATGGTGAAGGCCGCCCATGTCCGGCTCTGTCACAGCCGCATGCTGTTCGTGCGGGCCTATCCGCGGGAGACGCAGGAGATGGTGTTCGACGCCCACGACCGGGCGTTCGCCCTGTTCAAAGGCACCTGCACCCGCGGCATCTACGACAACATGAAGACCGCCGTAGAGACGATCTTCGTCGGTAAAGGGCGTCTCTACAATCGCCGCTTCCTGCAGATGTGCAGCCACTACCTGGTCGATCCGGTGGCCTGTACGCCCGCCTCCGGCTGGGAGAAGGGGCAGGTCGAGAATCAGGTCGGACTGGTCAGGGAACGATTCTTCACGCCGCGGCTGCGGTTCAAAAACCTCGACGAGTTAAACGCCTGGCCGCTCGACAAATGCATCGCCTACGCCAAGGCTCATCGCCATCCGGAGCTGGTCGATCAGACGATCTGGGAAGTGTTCGAAGCCGAACGCCCCAAACTCGTTCCCTATGCCGGCCGCTTCGACGGCTTCCATGCGGTGACGGCATCGGTCTCGAAGACCTGCCTGGTGCGCTTCGACAACAACAAGTACTCGGTCGCAGCCAGCGCAGTCGGACGACCGGTCGAGGTTCAAGCCTATGCCGATCGCATTGTGATCCGTCAGGATGGACGCATCGTTGCCGAGCACCCGCGATCCTTTGGCCGCGGCGATACCGTCTACGACCCCTGGCATTATGTGCCGGTGCTCGCCCGCAAACCCGGCGCCTTGCGCAACGGCGCTCCCTTCAAAGACTGGGTGCTGCCGGCCGCGATCGAGCGGATCCGGCGCAAGCTTGCCAGCACCGACGACGGCAATCGGCAGATGGTCGACATCCTCAACGCGGTGCTGACTGACGGTCTGCCCGCGGTGGAAGCGGCCTGTGCCGAAGCGCTCAGTCACAGCGTCCATTCCGCCGATGTCGTTCTCAACATCCTGGCCCGGCAACGCGAACCCGCCCCACCGGCCAACATCATGACGCCGGCCGCACTGACGCTCCGTCATGCGCCGATCGCCGATTGTGCCCGCTATGACAACCTCCGGAGGACCATCTGATGGAACGAACTCAAATCTTCGACCTCATGGGCGAACTCAAGCTCTACGGCATGAAGGCTGCCTTCGACGAGATCATGGCAACTGCCGTCAAGCGACAGCACGAACCTCAGCGCATTGTCGGCGATCTGCTCAACGCCGAGATCAACGAGAAGCAGGCCCGCTCGATCAAATACCAGCTCACCATTGCCAAGCTGCCGCTTGCAAAGGACATCGCCGACTTCCAGTTCGATGGCACGCCGATCAATCAGACTCTCGTCAATGATCTCGCTGGCGGCGGCTTCATCGCCCAACAACGTAACGTCGTGCTGGTTGGCGGCACCGGCACAGGCAAAACCCACCTGGCCATTGCCATCGCCAGAAGCTGCATCCGATCCGGCGCCCGCGGCCGCTTCTTCAACGTCGTCGACCTCGTCAATCGCCTCGAGACTGAGACCCGCAACGGACGGCAAGGTCGGCTCGCCGAGCATCTGACCCGGATGGACTTCATCGTGCTGGATGAACTCGGCTATTTGCCCTTCGCCCAGTCCGGTGGCCAGCTTCTCTTCCACCTCGTCAGCCGGCTCTATGAGCGCGCGTCCGTCATCGTAACCACCAATCTCGCCTTCGGCGAATGGCCGAGCGTGTTCGGCGATGCGAAGATGACCACCGCGCTGCTCGATCGGCTGACCCATCACTGCGACATTGTCGAGACCGGCAACGATAGCTGGCGGTTCAAGAGCCGAGACGACGATCACGCCACCCGCGCTCGTCTCGCCTCCGCAATCCCGGCCAGCTCCGACGAGACGAGCGCTACCAGCAAAACCCGCCGCACGAAGGGGTCAAAATTGGACGCCGATGAGGGGTCAAATTTGCAGGCCGATTAGGGGACTGAGCGCCCGCTCGCTGTCTGGAATGTGCGAACGACGTCCAGAACGCTGCTGCCGTTGTCCGTGCCAAGATTGATCGTGAGCACGCCGGGCCGTCCGAGGTGGCGCAAGGCACTCAAATGCCCCGATGCGAGATCGACTACATGAATGAAGTCTCGGATTCCGGTGCCATCGGGCGTTTCATAGTTGTCGGTTCCCCAAATCTGCAGTATCTGCCGCCGTCCAATCGCCACCTGCGCCACAAACGGTAGCTAGTTGTTGGGGACGCCCACCGGGTGTTCTCCGACGAGCCCGCTTTCGTGCGCCCGCGACCGGATTGCAGTAGCGCAGATTGCGATCCGCCAATCGTCTTATCACCTCTGCCCGACGCGTACCGAATCGCCCGCGGTCGCATCGGTCCGGCTTGTCCCTGATGGAATATCTGAACTGCCTACCTTTCGGGGAGGGACGGCAGGACTATCCTGGTATTGGAGGCTGACCTCCACGGTGTCCCCCGGTTGTAGCTCGGTATCTTCGCTTGCGATGATCCGTTCCTGCCCCTTGTCGCCCTTCCGGACGATGGCAATCTCCGCGTGGTTTCCGGCGCCTCGCACGAGTTGTGATCGAACCATCGCAGTGTATTGAAGCTTCTCGCCGACGCTCTGCAGCTTTTCGCGAATTTGATTGAGCTTCACGCTGGTATCTTGCAACTCGCGCAGTAGATCGAGCCTCCGCTGGTCATCTAGCTTTGCCAGCTTCCTGACGAAATCGTCCTGCTGCTTCTTGACTTGCAGCAGTTGCGCAGAGGTTTGCAGCTTCCGGGTTGATGACAGCAGCACTGCGCGACGCGCATCCGTAACGCGAGGGCTGATCAAGGAACCCTTGCCGAAGAGCTCGGTCACCTTCTGCAGTTCTTCAAGATCTCCCTGAAGTCCCTCTTCATCCTTCTTCTGCTGCTCTGACAGCACGCGGACCTCGTCGTCTCCCTGTCGAATGCCGCGCTGAAGGTACGTCTTTTCCTGCTGATAATCACTCTGCTTGGTCTTCAGATACTCCGTTTCTGCGTTAACGATTTCCGAAATCGCCGATCGAGCTAAAGGCGCATCCATCAGAGCGCCTGGAGTGATCTGGGCTCCCTCTCCAAGTTCGGTCTTGATGCGCCACATACGCGCTTGTTCTTTGGCCAGCTCTGTCCAAAGCGAGCCATACTCGCTTCTCAGGTCTGCTGACTCTAGATAGGGGTTGTTCATTCGCATATGCATGATGTCGTAGCCGCCCGCCACCGCGACGACCTGGCGTGCGCTGATAGACGGACGATAAGGGTACTCACCGGGCTTCGATACGTCCCCATTTACGTATATGGGCTTGTATTCGGCGATGATCGTCGTGACCTCGTCTGCGTCGATCACGACCACCGTCTCGCGTCCATCGGACGTCCTCTGTCGAAATACCTTGCGCGCAAGTGCAGCCGCGATTTTGGCTCGGATCTGGGGCAAGGGCTGGCCGGCCACTGGAAGCGTTCCGACCAGTGGCAACGAAACATTCCCGTCCATTTGCACGGGAGCACGATGCCGCAGCTCCGGCACGCCCGCCACCCCAACCTCCAGCACATCTCCGACGTTTACCAGATATTCCGCCTTTGCTTGAGTGGCGGAAATTGTCAGGCCAATAGCCACCAGGGCCCATTTGATGCAGCGTCCCAAGTCGCTGCCAGAGACGTCGACATGGAGGCCATTGCGCAGTCTGGAGTTCGGCATGGCGTCGTTCCCTGTACGAACGTGGTCACCGAGGTGAAAGTCTTTCAAATTTGTTCGCGGAAGGCAGCTCGTGAACAATTGGCCGAGTAGCCGTCCCGACAGGCGATCCGCAAAACTACGTTCCGTTCTCTCATTGACGCCGAACCACTCAGTGCCTTCTTCCGCTCAGTCCGATTGATCGGTTCTCTATCATACTGATCGAACCCATTGGGACGGGCGCTTCCATTGCTGCCCGAATCTAGTCCCGCGCGGTCGCGGCTCAATCGACCATCGTAGTTACCCACTTATTGCCCGTCTTGCCGGCCTCTGCCAAGCTTCCGGCACATCCGGTCGATGGCGGCGCCGCGATCGCAGGCCGTTGGAAAGGCAGATTGGTCGCTCTATTACTATTGCGGCAGGTGCCGAGTTCCTGCTCGTAGTCGGTGCGGACTATGGGCGCGCAGATGATGATCGTTCAAGAACAGTACGCCATCGCGGACGAACGCTTCACCGTCGATGATTACGCCGGCGCCAGGATCCACCGAGCGCAGGCACCGCTGGTGAACACGCTCGAACCGAGCTGCAAGCTATTCTGGTACGGAAGCACGATACTCACGGCGCCACATCTCGATCATCATGAGCTGAAATAAGCGGCGACTTCCGCGCTCTGTCGACCGAAGTCTTGACAGGAGGCGCGCCAAAAATCGTCTTTCAAAAAGTGGCGAACCGGTCGCGATGAGATCGTCCACGAGTGGCCTCCAAGGCCCCTGGAACCATTCATGCAGAGGGATCGAGAAACCCTGCTTTCGGTGACTATCAAAGTCGGGAGGCAGCCAGCGCTGTGCAAGAGCACGCAAAATTATCTTTCTTCGAGCATCTTGGACTTTGAATCTTCCGGGCAATCGCCCAAAAGCAAACTCGACGATTCGATGATCCAGGAGCGGCGCGCGCACCTCCAGGGATGTGAGCATGCTAGCCCGATCGACTTTGACGAGAATGTCATCCGGTAAGTAGCTGCGAAACTCGGCGGCACAAATCGCATCTATGCCACCGCAGACTGTTTCCAATCCAGCGCGGCGAAGTTCCGGGGCAGCCGACATCGGCCGGCCGGTCAGTCGCGACCGCGCAATCGGATCAAGTAGCCGCGTCAGCGCTGTGTGTGGCTCATTGCGGCTGAGTAGCCCCATGATCGCGTTGCGTCCTTGGATTCCCAACGGTATCGATTTTGCGGCGAGTGCCTCCAATCCGAGCCGATGCAGACCAAACTTCCGTAGTTGCGCGATCTTCAGAAGCCAAGGATGATGAATGTAGCCACCGAAGAGTTCATCGCCGCCGTCGCCTCCTAGGGCGACAGCGCATTCCTTTCGAATTGCGCGACTCACCAGATAGGTGGGAAGCACCGAGTTGTCAGCGATAGGCTCGTCATATTGACGGATGAGTGAAGGCAGGAACTCGCCCGAGCCCGGCTCAGCGACGAGTTCAGTATGGTTTGAACCGAGATAATCAGCGACCCGACGCGCGTGGCGTGACTCGTCGAAGCTCGGATAGCCTGGAAAGGCGACGTTGAAGGTGCGAACAGCCCGCCCCGAACTCCTGACGGCCGCGGCAGCCACGAGGCTCGAATCAAGACCACCGCTCAGCATGATGCCAATCGGCACATCAGCGATGAGCTGGCAGCGCACGCTCTGCGTCATCAGGAACTCGAGATCGCTTGTGAGCTCTTGCAGATCGCTCCGCGCGGTGTCGGCAGCACGTATCGGTAGGTCCCAATATCTGCTGATCTGCAGTCGATCCAGATCGGGTTCGTAAGTTAGCCAATGCCCCGGTGGTAGCTTTGCGAATCCGTCGAAGATGCAAAGTGACCCGGAAACGTAACCATACGCCAAGTAATCGTCGAGCGCCTCGCGATTGATGCTCCGTGGGATGTTCGGATCAACGAGAATAGCTTTCAGTTCGGATGCGAAAGCGAACCGGCCATTCTTGTGCAAATAGAATAAAGGCTTTTCGCCGGCCCGATCGCGAGTAACGAACAGGCGTCGTTTGGAGTCGTCCCAGATCGCGAGCGCGAACATTCCGACCAAGCGATCGAGGCACGCGGGGCCCCACGTTCGATACGCGGCGATCACGACCTCGGTATCGCTTGCGCTGCGAAAACTATTGCCGCGCGCCTGAAGTTCGGCTCGAACTTCCTGAAAGTTGTAAATCTCACCGTTAAAGACAATTGTTATCTGGCCATCATCCGAACTCATTGGTTGATGACCGAGAGGGCTGAGATCGATTATGGCTAAGCGCCGATGACCTAAGCCTACCCGCCGATCAGGACTGAACCAGGTACCAGCGTCGTCCGGGCCTCGGTGTGCGAGTGCACCGCACATGCTTTGCACCAATTGAAAGCTAACCGGCTTCTCGGCCTCGACTATACCGGCAATTCCGCACATGCTTGCCCGATCATTTTTCTATGCGAAGAGAAGGATATTCAAATTATTGCAGGATCAGAGGAGAGGCGCTTCTCATGGGGTTCGGTGATGACGACTGACCCACACTCGTCGCCACCTCATTCCAGCCGGTGTTCGGCGCGGTCCTGGTTTATTTGCTTGCGAGTGGACGCAATTAGACACTAGCTTCATCCTAGCTCGGGGTGTGTCGCGTGAATTTCGATGCCGTTGTAACCGACGATCACTTCAACGTCGTTGAGGCCTGCCTCATTACACCAGCGTCGCACCGCGCCGAGTGTTTGAGGTTGGTCGAACTGAGGTGACAGCATATCGAACGTGTCGAGGTATGCCCAATCCTTTAGCACAGCGTCATCGATTGCGCCTTCTTCACCGAGCTCGCGACTGTAGTCCGCGACGAGTAGCCGCCAATTGAGGGTCGGGCCGATGCAGGGAATCGTGCGAACAACGCGGGCGGTGGGCCACATGAGATCGACGTAGCGACGCACGAGCCGGTACAGCCGCTCTGGCGGTACCCTTCGCGTCAGCGGCCTTACCCAATACTTCGTCCCAAGCACGTAGTTCGTAAATTTCTTGTGATATACATCCGCGACGAGACGGCCACCTGGCCTCAGATGGCGAGGGAGCGACAAGAAAGCTTGCCTCGGATCGGGCGTATGTTGCAGGACGCCGAAGCAGAAGAGACGGTCGCCGTACCCGTACGGGAACGGCATCTCCGCGATGTTGCCCTGGACGATCAGCACGTTTTCGCTGTGGCCGTTGGTTGCGAAGTTTGCATCCACGGCCACACTCATATCGAGTGAAAGGACCATCGCTCCGGTTGAGGCGGCTATCTCCGTGAACCTCCCCGATCCGCTGCCCGGCTCGATCAGAATCTGACCCTGTAGATTGTAGGGCCAGCGCGTCTCTTCGAAGAACCTCTGCTTGGACAAAGCACGTCCGCTTGTCGTGTCGTATTGCGTACGTGCATGCTCCGTCCATTCAAGTCCGAAGCTAGCAGTGTAATTCTCCTCTGGTACGAAGCGCGGAACCGAACGGACGATTGGATAAATGGACCCGCATCCTTGGCAATCCAGGGCACCTTCGTTGATCACACCCTCGGAATTGCCATCGGCGATTCTGAGCCCAGATCGACAGGACGGACAGCAAAGGTGTACAATGTGTTCCTTGCGCATCGCTGTCTGACCTCATGTTAAACCACGAGTCCCGCGATATTGGGCAATCCAGGGTATCGTAGTCGATACGTGAGAGGAAGAGCAGTCAAACGTGCATGCGTCGTACCCCCAAGGAGAAGCATTCGTCCAATGCCACGATTGAAAGCCGCGGATGCGGAACAAGGATTGAGTGGGTCGACGAAACCAGTCACTGCAGTTGCGAGCTTGGGACCGCATCAGACGGTACACCAGGAGAGGCGCAATTTTTCGGCCGTCATAGCGGTGAGGCGGTGAGGTGTTGGTCCAGGCGCTCCTGGAAAATTTCGCGGCGCCGTCGTCATGGGTCACGTAGAGGGTCCCATCAGAGGCGATGGCTTCGCGGTGAGGAGCAACCACCGGTCCCCCGACTGCCCACGAATTTCACAATTACTAAACGCGCTCTTCGCTCACGCCGAAAACGAGGGGTAGCACCGAGTGATGGACCTTCGTGAGCACGAACCCAAGCAGCACGGTCGTTATAAACGCCGAAGACTTCGCCACGAGTCCCAAAAAAACGGATGTGTCCAGCTTGGAGGAGACGATGTGAGCGACCAATACAGCGACGGCAACCACGAAGGCGACTTTCCAGATCTGATCCATCGGTATCAATTTTGCGACACTGGTTCTGAGCGCCGTGGCGACGCTGATCAATGCCCACCACTCCCAAAGAACTAGACCGGTGATGTTTCCCGCAACCGCGCCGGCGAGACCGAAAAACTGGAGCCCTAGGATGCTCAAGGCAACTGACAGCAAAAGCGATATCGCGCTTATCGTGGCGGCCTGCCGGCCCAATCCTAACGCCCAAAGAAGCTGGCCGGCCCCGAAAACAGTTGCGATCTGTCCCAAGGAATAGATCTGCATGAGCGGCGCTGCCCCGAGATACTCGCGTGTATAGATCAGTTCCACAAGGTCGTCCGCGGTCGCGATCAGCAACCCGAAGAGTGGCGGCAGCGTGCATGCCAGCAGCAGATACGCTTTCGACAACAGCTTGCGGGCGCCATCAACGTTGCCTTCGCCCACCAAGGAACTGAAGTTAGGCAGAAGGGCGTTACCTAGAGGCTGGCGGGTCAAGGTTCCGAGGAGCATGGCCGTCGATGCAATCGAGACGAGTGCAAAGGCCGAGCTCGAAAAGTTCGCTGCCACGACCCATTGACCGGCCTGCCCACGCAAGGCGAAAAAGCCATCGGCCATCGCAAAGGGCAGCGAGTACTTCAATTGCGCGCGGGCCAACTCGCCGTCGAATCCGAGACCCCGTTCCTGCGCGGCAAAGAGGGCATAGAACACGGCAAGGCCGACCTTCAGCATGGCCAGGCCGCACATCACCATCAAAATCCATCCGAGATCGCCAGATGAGACTGCTGCACCTGCCAATGCCGCTGTTCTGATCATCGCGAACCCGATCGTTACGCACGCCCCCCATTGCGCTTTTCCGTCCGCCGTCGGCAAGACATCAAGAACCGACGCCAATATCCAGATGCCAACGAAGATCTGAACGAGGGGCGAGTAAGGCTGTAGGCCTCCAATCGAACTCGGCAAGACGGGCATCAGCCCTAAAAGCAGCAGAATCGAGAGCCCCCCCAGAGCGAAGAGACTTGCGAACGTATTGCCCAAGAGCTTTCGTCGGGTTCCTGGAGCGGCGCGCGGCAGAAAATAGAACAGGGACTGCGGCAGGAACAGGGGAAAAAAGATCAACCCCGTTTGGGCGAGCAGCCACATCAGGCGGTAGTCCCCGAACTCCTGCTTGGTCAGGTGGCGGACCAGGATGACAGGTACCACCAACTGCATGGCATATTCGAGCAACCCTGCAGCCGCGAGAAATCCTGCCTTCCGGCGAATACCCGATCCCATGCCGCGCGCGCGCCTCCTGTATGCGGCCCGCTCAAGGAGGCTTTCGTCCTTCCTGCAAAGTGGAGCGGTTTGCTGGGCGCGCGTCATTTTTTCCTTCGGCGAACCGCTTCCTCGATGGCTGCGACGTAGGGCCTCAGCACCACGTGATCGCCATGCACCCGGTCCATATAGTTCCTGCATCGCACGGACACCTTTCGCCATTCTGTTTCATCGGCAATCAAGTGCTCAGCAGCGCAAGCCATCTCATCGATGGACCGGATAGAGACACCCAGGCCTTCGCGACTGATAAGTCCACCAGGATCAAAAAAAGATACTACAGGAACGCCGCGGCTCCAGGACTGAAGAAAGGAATTCGGAAAACCCTCCGTGTCGGAGGTATTGACGAAGACCTTGGCGCGGTCATAGAGGTCACCTACGTCGTGATAAGGCACTCGACCGCAAAACGTCAGGTTCGGCTGTCTCTTCGCGGCAGACTCGATTTTGCTGTACAGATCGGAAAAACCCGGTTGTGGACCACCGACCATGTGAATATGCCGGGAAGGCATGTGACGCGCCAACTCGATGGCGAGTTCCGGTCGCTTGAAGGGAAGCAGGTTGCTGACCCAAAGAATTTCCAAGTCGTGCTCGTCACGATCCAGCTGCCGGCCAGGGGAATCCACCAGCGGGTCGGCGACCACGCTGATCACCCCGTAATTTTCCATGAGTGCGCGTTGCTGGCCCGCGTGCTGGCAAAGGATAGTATGAGCGTGTCTCAATCCATATTTGTACAGTTGTTTGTCTCGCGTATAGAGAATGCTCAGTCGTTTAGGTTTAGGATCGGCATCGTTGTCGTGTGCTAACCGGTGTATGAAGCCACGTCCATGCCGGCGGCAGAACATCGCGACCAAGCCGACAAGCCCACCCTCGGTACTCGTGTAGTAAACGTCGGCATCGGCCCGCATCAACGCCGCCCACGTTGCGGTCAAGCGGGGATAAACAAAACGAAGTACCGGAAGACCCGCATCCGGGCGATACGCCTTGTAGGTTGTGACGCCATGCCAAGCTGCTGCGTCGGACTGACCGTAATCCCAGACGACCATGGAAACCTGGTATCCACGAGCAACGAGTGCTTTCGCGAGCAACGTCTGTTGTAACTGCGCCCCGCCATTACCATGATGGTTGTATTCGCGGGCAAGGACCGGGAGGTCGTCGAAACCGACGAAACACACCTTCATGGTGGCGGTCTCTTGATGGAACCCATCGATTGGGCCTGACCGAGGGCGAGCCCGTAACATAGCCATAGGGCCGCCTGCGGGGGAGTCGGAGTAAATCGTCCATCCGTGAATCCGTCGACTGCAAGGCACAACAGGCCAACCATGCAGCCTTCAAAAACACCGCGCCATTGCGGATCGACGTGGTGCCTGGATAGATGACTAAAGGTCCGCCATACCGACCAGAAGAAAACCGCCACAACCACAATACCCACTATTCCGAGGTCAAGGGCGACTGCCAGATAGGCATTATGCGGATGAGCGACCGGAAGCATGAGGCCACGGAGGTTCGGGGTCGCCCACAGCGTCGAATAGAGGCCTCCACCAATAATAGGAGCCTCCCAAAAAGTACCTATCAATGCAAGCCAGAGGTCGAGCCGACCGGCGGTTATCGCCTGTTCGTCCCCGGTTGCCAGGCCGGTCGATGCCCGTTCAATGAACGCGTCGGGCAATAGAAATACAACCGTCACGATTGCAAAGAGCGCCAGCAAGAACTGACCCATGCGTCGCTGTTTCCACATGTAGGAGCCCAGTATGATGGCAATCCCAACGAAAGCGGCCCGTGAGAAGGTCAAGGCAGCCATCATTGCGGCAGCGCCGGCGCATGCCAGCAGTATTGCACGCGACCAGAGCGCAGAGGTGGCTAGTGCGGTGTGGAGGAGGATCGCGAAGCCAATGTTGGCCAGCAGGCCGATTTCATTGGCATGTAATCCGATCCAACTTAGAAAATCTCTGTCGCCAGCCGCCAAGCCCTGCAGGCTGATGCCATCGATAATGAGGTAACCGGCAATCACGACGAAAAAGGTAGTGTAAGTAGCTGCTAGAGCCCAGATTACAGGGCGTCCATTGCTGCTTCGGGAAAGAACCGCCGCCAACCACGCCACGGCCAACATTATCAACGACTTTGCAAAGTCCAGCAGATATGCGGTTTTTGTTAAGGGCTCAAGGTTGGGAAGTACGATCGCCCTTTCCACCGAACCGACACCGAGGCAAGCGCCAAGTGTCATGACGCCCACATAAATCCAGAATGTAGTTGGGAAGCTGACGAATTGAATATCCTCTCGCCTGAATGCGGAAGCCGCGAACACCGATAAGAGTGTTAGCCCAAACAAGATATTGAATGGGTTCAATCCGGTTATCTCGAAAAGTTCTCGTGGAACGAGCTGGCTCGAGGCGAATGGCAACAGCAACGCGAGCAGCCAAACGCCTTTCCGATAGTCAGCAAAAATGATCAGTGCGAACAAGAAGCTGCAATAGAGAAGACCGTAGGCAAACGCGCCGAGAAATGCTGTCACGCCGCCGATCAGCGCCGCGGAAATCCCAAGGAGTACTAGAGTTAGAATGCTAACCCTCAATTGAGAGGCATGGTCGAGCGTCAGATTCGTTGACATTGGTTGGTTTACCGACATCCTAGGTTCTATGCCGACTGGCTTTCGAATTGGCAAAACTGTCTTGCAGGAGCGTCTGTTCGCTGTTGCAGGTATGTGCTCACGGTTAAACTCTCATCGCTCGAATTGACGACGACGTGAGCCAATAGCGACAGCGTCAGTCCGGAAAGTCGAGCGGCCCCCGGCTTAAGAACGAGGCCAAGCATAACGTTCCGACCATCGCGGTCAATCTGCGCTCGACTGCGCCAAATATTCCAACAAGAATCATGAGCGATGCTGGTGAGTACCCCGCGTATGCGCGTGTACTCCCGCCTGTGTACCTCAGAGGAGGTAGGTCATAGTCCCCGTTTTCAGCGGCGCGCGTAGAGAGTTGCACCGATCGATTGAAGCAGGCGGAGCTTCTTAACGTGCGGGGCGCCTTTCAATTCCTCGAGGTGCAGAGGAAACAGCAGAGGGAAGAGGTTCAGAAGGCCGCCTCCGGGTTTGGAGCTTTCGGCTGCAGTCTCGATCTGTTCCATCTATGATCAGCGCTCACGCATGCGAACGTCCTTGCCGAGCAATGCAGGGCTCCAGGGCGTAGCTATAAGGTCCGGAAGCAGCATTGACCGAACAGCTACTGAGCCTGACGCCGGTCACGCAATCGCAATACGTCTGCGGGATTGTGAGCAGCTTGGGAGCAACCAATGCTGAAGGGATGAAGTGGCGCCATGAGGCAGGCGGGGGCGATCTCTCGCCGAGGCTCCCAGCGCTCCGTCTCATCCGTGGCTATCAGGACACAATGGCTGCTCGTTTCAAGCTGATCGCAATACGCAATAGAGGCATAGCTTCGCACAGAGCTCCGGAGTGTAAAAACGAGATTGCCGCTCTCTCGTCGAGACGGACGGAATATAATGCGCTGAGCCGCGATGTGACTTTGGCGGTGAGCGCTACCGAGAGTTAGGTGGAGCGGATCACACCGAAGAGCAAATCAACACGCGTACAGGGCTTGCGAATTGCGCAATTGGCCAGTCCGCCAGATTTTTTCGCCTTCCTCAACGATCATTGTCCTCGCGCTCGGCCCGGTAGTACTCCCAAAGAGCGTAGATCGTTACCCATGTTCTTCGACAGCCCGCGGGCCAGATTGATTATCTTGAATGAACACGATGACGGCCTTCAAACAAGGAGCCAACATGGCGAACAAGGACGCGGAAAATCAGACCGCGAACGGCGGCCCGTCGCTGGCCGTCATCGGTTGCGGTTACTGGGGTTCGAAACACATCCGCGTCGGCTGCGATATACGCGACGCAAGGATGGCGATGGCCGTCGATCCCCGCCCTGACAGATTAGAATATATCCGTTCACATTATCCTTCTGTCGCCTTTTCGCGTGATGTCGGCGCGGTACTGAATAATCCTTCTATAGACGGGGTCATTGTCGCCACCCCTGTGGACACGCACTTTGAATTGACGCGGGCGGTGCTCCAAGCCGGAAAGCACGCGCTCGTCGAGAAGCCAATGGCCATGACGAGCGCGCAATGCCGCGAGTTGAATGCGATCGCCGAAGAGCGCAAGCGTGTGCTATTGGTCGGGCACACGTTCGAGTACCACCCGGCGGTCGGCGTGATGCGGCAGATGATCCAAAGCGGCTCTCTTGGCGAGCTCTACTACATTGATTCGCGGCGCCTGAATCTTGGTCTCTACCGGCAGGACGCCAATGTCCTTTGGGACTTGGCCCCGCACGACCTCTCGATCATCTTCTGCTTGCTGGAGGAGGTGCCTCAAACCATCGGCGCGTGGGGTTGCGCGCACGTTCTGCCGAACGTTGAGGATGTTGTTTACGCCAAGATGGGCTTCAAGAGCGGTCCGACCGCCCATGTGCATGTTTCCTGGTTGGACCCGGTTAAGGTGCGCCAGATCACTGTCGTCGGAAGCGATGCGATGCTGGTGTTCGATGACGTGCAGCCGTCCGAGAAAGTGCGCGTTTACCAGAAGCGATTCAGGCCACGGATCGACGGCGACTCCTACGCCGACTTCCAGTTGGCCTATCATCACGGCGACGTGCATATCCCCGCGATATCCAGCAGCGAACCGCTGAAGCTCGAGATACTCGACTTCGTCAATGCGATCATGACCGGGAAACGGCCGCGCGCGGACGCAATGCACGGACTGCGTGTTGTCGAAGCGCTCGAGGCGGCATCGGCGTGTCTACGGCTCAAGCACAAACACCGTAGCAACGGTAAGGATCAACGGATATTTCGGCGGCGGAACATGCCGGCGGGAGGTCCCGAAGTTGCTGTCGCATGAAGCCACGCGACGGAAGGCGACCCCGCGCGAATTCGGCAAACGGGCGCTCGACGTCGTGATCTGCGTTCTCGCGCTCCCGATGCTGGCCCTCATCTCCACGGGGGTGTGGATAGCAATCCATCTCGATAGTCCCGGACCAGCGCTCTTTCGCCAGCGTCGGATCGGACGAGACGAGAAGCCGTTCACCTGCTTCAAATTCCGGACGCTCCGCCACAATGCCGACGAAAACGTCCATCGCGAGGCGATCCGGCGGGCTTGGGCGAATGAACCCCTCTCGAACGACCCCGCCGCCCCATACAAGCTCACAGACGATCCTCGCGTGACGCGCGTGGGACGGTGGCTGCGGAGGACCAGCCTCGACGAGCTGCCTCAATTCCTCAACGTGTTGCGGGGCGAAATGAGCATCGTCGGTCCACGGCCGGCGATTCCATATGAACTCGAATACTTCCGTGACTGGCACCATACGCGTCACATTGTGAAGCCCGGAATAACCGGACTTTGCCAGGTGCGCGGTCGGGGTCGTGTCAGCCTGGAGGTGATGCTCGAGATGGACGTCGAATATGCACTGAACTGGACCTTATGGACCGACCTGAAATTGATTGTCCTGACGTTTCCAGTGGTGCTGCGGGGGCACGGTGCTCGATGAGCTCTCAAAAAGCAAAGACGGAGTCGAGTGAGGCTCGAAAAATGCACATTCCGTTTGTCGATCTCAAAGCGCAATATGAGACGTTGAAAGACGAGGTGGCCGAAGCAATTCAGAGCGTTCTCAACTCCGCGCAGTTCATAGGCGGCGAGGCGCTTGCCGCGTTCGAAAGAGATTTCGCCGCGTATTGCCAGGTGCGCCATGCGCGCGGTGTGGCGAACGGCACGGACGCGATTCGTCTGGCGCTGCGGGCGTTGGGTATTGGTCATGGCGACGACGTGATTACGACCGCCCACACCTTCATTGCCACCGCGGCCGCGATCGTGGCGACGGGAGCGCGGCCCGTGTTGGTCGATATCGATCCGGACACTTACACGATCGATCCCAGAATGATCGAGCGCGCCTTAACGGATCGCACAAGAGCGATCATCGCAGTCCACCTCTTCGGGCAGCCGGCTGACATGGGTCCAATCAATGACATCGCACGACGGCGCGGACTCTATGTCCTAGAAGACGCGGCCCAGGCGCACGGGGCGGAATATCAGGGGATCCGCACCGGCGCGCTCGGCGATATCGCATGTTTCTCGTTTTATCCAGCGAAGAACCTCGGGGCTTATGGCGACGGCGGAGCAGTCACCACCAACAGTGCCGCGATCGCCGAGCGGATCGAACGACTGCGTGACCACGGTCGAACCACCCATTACAGCCACGCCGAGGTCGGGTTCAACAGCCGGCTCGACGCTCTCCAGGCGGCGATTCTGCAAATCAAGCTCCGGCGCCTGGACGAATGGAACACCAATCGGCGGCGCGCCGCGGAGTGGTACGCCGCGGAGCTGGCGGAGTCGGGGATCAAGACGCCGTTCGTTCGAAAGGGGTCGACGCACGTCTACCACTTGTATGTGATCGACACGAACGACCGTGACGCAATGCGGAATGAGCTCGAAGAGGCCGGCGTGGCGACCGGGATCCACTATCCATTGCCGCTCCACCTGCAGCCTGCTCTCGTCCATCTCGGTTACAGGCAGGGCGACTTACCATATTGCGAAGCGTCGGCCGCGCGATCATTGTCTCTGCCCATGTTCCCCGAGCTCACGCGCGACCAGGTGCGCTGCATCGCCGCGATTGCACGCGCAGCGGCTGAGCGGGACGGTCACGAGAAATTGCAGCCGCAGTCAATGTTTTCGCCCGCCGCACTTCGCGCGGATGGGGGGAGGGCGTGGCGATGAATCGAATTAGGGCATGGGCGGTGGTCGAGACCGAGGCGATCGGTGTGGACGTGGCGATCGCCGAGTTCGCCGTCGTGCGGCCTGATGTTACAATTGGTAACCGGGTGGTCATTCACCCGCATGTCGTGATCGAGAGCGGCGCGAGAGTCGGGGACAACGTCGAAATCTTTCCGGGAGCCTATTTCGGCAAGGCGCCCAAGGGAGCCGGGGCGTTGTCGCGCGCGCCGCGTTTCGAGGCGTGGGTCGATATCGGCGCCGACTGTTCTATCGGGCCGCACGCAGTGATTTTTTATGACGTCTCGCTCGGCGCAGGGACCCTGATCGGGGATGGTGCCTCGATCCGTGAACAATCTTGGATCGGCTCGAAGACCGTCATCGGACGTTACGTCACGGTCAACTACAACACGCGAATAGGCGATCGCGTCCGGGTGCAGGATCACACTTGGCTGGCAGGCAACATGACGATCGAAGACGACGTATTCATCTCGGGCTGTGTCGGCACTTCGAACGACAATGCGATGGGCCGGGACGGCTACGACGGTTCGACCATGCTGGGGCCCAATATCGCGCGCGGCGCGGCAATCGGAGTGGGAGCCAACTTACTGCCAGGCGTCAGAATCGGGGTTGGCGCCGTGGTCGGCGCCGGCGCGGTGGTGACGAAGGAGGTGCCCGACGGTGCGCTCGTGATGGGTGTCCCGGCGGGGGGGCCGACGACGGTTCAAAGCGACTACCGGCGCAGCCTAGAGACTCGATGGTTCCTGCCAACCGTGGAGCGAACACAATCGTGAGGATCCTCGGCGTCACGAACGTGTATCAAAATCCTAGTTTTGGTTGAACGCTGGGACTGCGGTGATAACGGTCGGGTGATGGAATGCTGAGTTCGTCAAGGCCTGCGATCAGGGTACTGCATATAACCGACACGCTGGGCTCCGGGGGGAAGGAGCGACAACTGATTGAATTATTGCGTGGGTTCAACAAAATGGACGGGTTCGTTAACGAGCTAGTCGTGCTTTCAGATACCATCCACTATGACGAGGTTGGGTCACTGGGAATAAAAGTACACATCTTCAGAAGAAGCCGAAAAAGGGATTTCCGTATTTTCGAAAAGCTATATGGCCTGGCGAGACGATACCGGCCGAATATAATATACTCGTGGGAGTCGATGTGCTCGGTGTATGCGGCACCAATTGCGTTGTTGTTTAGATCGGCTTTGATCAATGGGATGATACGATATGCACCGCTCGTTTTGAGTTTGAAAGATCAGGCGTACCGACGTTTCCTTCTGACAGCTCCATTTTCAACGGTAATCTTGGCAAACTCATTGGCGGGACTTAGAGCTTTTAGAGTTGATGGCAAGAAAGGACTTTGCATACACAACGGTTTCAATTTTGACCGAATAGACAATCTTCCTGACGTCAACGCCCTCAAGCGTTCGTTGGAGATAAGAACCAAGCATGTAGTCGGTATGATCGCAAGGTTCGATCGAGAGAAAGATTATAGCACGTTTTTTAAAGCGGCAGAATTGCTGTGCAGCGAGCGGAAGGACATTACTTTCCTGGCTGTCGGTGAAGGACCGGATCTGGAAAGCTTCAGGGGGCGTCTGAAGAGCGACGATCATGCGAATATACGCATTCTAGGAGTCAGCAAACGGGTCGAAGAAATCGTAAAAACGTTCTCCGTCGGAGTCTTGGTGTCGGACTCAAGATGCCACGGAGAGGGAATAGCTAATGCAATTCTGGAGTACATGGCGCTGGAAAAGCCGGTCATAGCCACAGACGCAGCTGGCAATCGCGAAATTGTCAAGGACGGGGAGAATGGATTCCTAATTCCATTCGGAGATGAAAATGCATTGGCGTTGCGGATAAGGGAAATTGTCAACCGTCCTGACGTTGGAAGCGCGTTCGGTCGCGCAGGACGGGCGCTCGTGGAGCAGAAGTTCGGGATTGAGCAAATGGTGCAGAAGCACGTAGAGCTGTTTCGGCGATTGGCAGGTAGAAATAGAGCGCTCTGAAGTTTGATTGCGAGATGGAGCCTCAAGTTGATCGAACGACCATATTTGGAGGCTGCTGAAAGGGTATTGGTCGCTATGTGCGGGATTGCAGGTTCGATTGATCCTGGTCTCGCTGCGCAGTAGGAGGCGTCGGAGTGTTCGCGCGCGACATGGCGAATGCGATTGCGCATCGGGACCAGACGGTGAGGGGGGGTCGTTGCAGTGATTGGCGTCGGGATTCACACCGCCGACTTGCCATGACTGACGGAGGTGAGGCCGGAGCGCAGCCCATGATGTCAGCAGATGGGCGGTGGGTCGTGAGTTACAATGGCGAGATATATAATGCGGATGAAATTCGCCCTCTTTCCTTCGACGCGTGGCGAAGGCAGTGGGCCGAGCACATGCACCGGCGGCCGGCGCGGGCCAGTAATGCGATGGCAATTACTGCCGGGCGCTGAGGGAATACAGGATCGTGAGGATCCTCTATATCACCAACATGTATCCGAGTCGGCAGAGACCGGGCCACAAAATTTCATCGAGGTTTGTTGATAGCGAATTATCAGGCGGTCGCCATTCTCGGAGACCACAAGGAGCAAGCCGCGATGATGGTTCTGCATGTGACGGGCGCGTACCCTACTAAACAGAATCCGTCTGAGGGAGTTTTCATCCGCACTCAAGTGGAGTCGCTGGCGAAGCTTGGGATTGATGTTGATGTTTGCCTGCTTAACGGCACCGGCATTGGCAAATATATCAAGGGCATTGCTGAAGTACGGAAGGCTGTGCGTTCGAGGGAGTACGATATCGTTCATGCGCACTATATGTACTCAGGCTGGACTGCCAGATTAGCTACTGCCCTGCCACTCGTTGTGTCTTTTATGGGCAACGACGTATATGGAGATTGCAGCGAGTGGGGAGAATATCGAGCCTCTAATCGAGTGTTGCACGGACTATTCTCCCGTCTATTGTCGTACGCGACGGCTCACAATATTGCGAAGAGTGCCGGTCTTGCAAAACATCTTCGCGCCAAAACAACGTCGATTATTTCCAATGGAGTGGATCTTGATATCTTCTATCCCAGAGCAGTCGCTAAGCGCGAAGTGGGTCTGAAGGAAGACGAGCAGCACGTTCTATTTGCAGGCAGGCCCTCAGCAGGGGGTTATAAGAGGTACCCGCTCGCCGAAGCCGCTTTTGAGTTAGTTCGACAATCAAATCCATCTGCCAAATTGGTCACTCTTGATAAGAGACCTCAACAAGAAGTCGCGCGATTCCTGAACGCCGTCGATTGTTTGCTGCTTACATCCGCTCATGAGGGGTCTCCGAACATTGTCAAAGAAGCTCTCGCCTGCAATCTACCGATTGTTTCCGTCGATGTTGGCGACGTGGCCGAGCGAATTAGAGAGTTCGAAGGATGTTACATTGTGCCTGACGAACCGGCCTTTATCGCGGAAGCGTTAGCGAAGGTACTGGTCCGTGGAAAGCGTCTTTCCGGCGCTTATGCCGCGGTCGATGAAATGTCGCTCGCGAAGATCGGCAGGCGAATACAATCTTTGTACGAGCACGTTCTCTCCCGAAGCTGCCGGAGGGGTGAGGTTGGCGCGTAAGCATCCGGTGAGGGCCGCGTAGCGGTCACTCAGGCTGCTTGGTTGACCTGCTTATTTCGGTCGCGCCAATTCCAGGGCAGAAGTTCGTCGAGCCGTTGGACCGGATGTGCAGCGATGCGTGCCAGGACGTCGGCGAGCCAGGCTTGTGGATCCACGTCGTTCATTTTGGCTGTGACGATTAGGCTGTACATCATCGCGGCACGGTCGCCGCCGCGGTCGGAGCCACAGAATAGCCAAGACTTCCGCCCCAGGGCGATGCCGCGCAGGGCTCGTTCGGCGGCGTTGTTCGATAGGCAGATGCGGCCATCATCGAGGAAGCGGGTAAACGCATCCCTGCGCTTGAGCATGTAGTCCATCGCCTTGGCAACATCGTTGCGCCGGGAGAGCTTGGCGCGTTGTTCAAGCATCCAGACCTTCAGATCAGCGACCAGCGGGACGCTGCGCTCCTGGCGGACGGCCCGGCGCTGCTCGGGCGTCTCGCCGTTGATGCCGCGCTCGATCTCGAACAAGGCATCGATCCGGCGGACTGCTTCCAGCGCCAGCGGCGAGATCACCGCTGGCTTTTTGCCTTGTACCTTGCGGCGCGCATTCTCCGCCAGATCAGCCATCACGAAGAACGGCCGGCGGGCATGGACCCAACACGCCGCTTCCAGGATCGGACCTGCGTTGCGGCCCACCTCGTAAAGCTTGCCATAGCCGCCATAGGCATCGGCCTGGAAGATGCCGCTATAGCCGGCCAAATGGGCCTGGGGATGCTCGCCGGCGCGATCGCGCGAGTAATAAAACACTGCTGCCGGCGGGGCCTGCCCGCCAAAAGGCTTGTCGTCGCGTACATAGACCCAGATGCGGCCGGTGTCGGTCTTGCCTTTGGCCAGGACCGGCACCGTCGTGTCGTTCCCGTGCAATCGCTCGGCACTCAGCACATGGGCCTCGAGGCGCCGGAACAAGGGCGTCAGCGCAACTGTGCAGCCACCAACCTGGTCGGCGAGGGTCGACAGGCTGATCGGCACGCCTTCCTTGGCATAGCGTTCGGCCTGCCGGTTCAGCGGCTGGTGCTGGCCGAACTTCTCGAACAGCACCATCGCCAGCAAGCTGGGGCCGGCCCAACCACGGGCGATGACGTGGAAGGGCGCCGGGGCCTGGCTGATCTTCTCGCAATCACGGCAGCTGAACTTCTCCCGGACGTGCTGGATCACATTCCCGGATTTCGGGATCACCTCCAGCGTCTTGGTGATGTCCTCGCCGAGCTTGGACAATCGCGAGCCGCCGCAGCAGGCGCACGCCACAGGTCCCGGCACGAGCACCCGCTCGCGAGGCAGATGGTCCGGGAACGGTTCGCGCGACGGCCTCTTGCGCGTGAACGAGGCCACCTTCGTCGTCCTGGCCGCGGCCATTTCGGCAGCGAGTTCGTCCTCAGTCGCTGAGGCCTCAAGCTCCTCCAGCGCCAGTTCGAGCTGACCCAGCAGCCTTGCGGTACGCTCCGAGCGAGGGCCATAACTATCCCGATTCAGCTTTTCGATCTGCAGCTTCAGGTGAGCGATCAGCGCATGGTCGTCAGACTGCTGGGCGCGAACGCTGGCGAGTTCGGCGCGGGTCGCCAGCAACGCCGCCTGCAGCGCCTCAATGTCTTCCGGCAGCTTCTCGGGACCGTCACCCATGCACCGATGGAATCACAAAAGCCGCGATTTGGCGTGCGCCTTTTGCAATCTCACGGGACTATTGCGCAACCTATCCTGCGCTCTGCGGCCGCCAGCTGTGTTGCGGGTTGCGCCAGTCGATCGCCTCCAGCAAGTAGCCCATCTGAGCTGCCGTCAGCGACACCACACCATCCACGTCGCTGGCCAGATGAAGCGGCCACGGTCCAATCGCTTGGCGTAAAGCGACAGCCCCACCCCGTCGTGCCAAAGGGCTTTGATCAGGGTGCCAGCACGACCACGGAACACAAAGACGTCGCCGGCAAAAGGATCTCACCCCAGCCCCTCCTGCACCAGCAATGCCAGACCCTGCATGCCTTTGCGCATGTCGGTGTGACCGGTTGCGATCCAGATCCTCGCCCCTGCCGCGATCGGGATCATCGCCGCTCCAGCAGATCCAATACGCGAGACAGCGCGGTCATATCAACGCCGGCGTCCACGATCACGCGACAGGCCTTGCCGACGACAATCTCCATGCGTCCGCTCGCTGGCCCGGCTGAAGCTAGTGCCGGCTCCGGCAGCTGGTCTGGCATCACCATCGCCGGCACAAAGGCTGGCTGAGGTCGTTCGTTCGTCCGCGTCCCAAACGATCGTCGCCAAGTCAGCAGCAGCGAGCGCGAGATGCCGTATCGTCGTGCTGTCGACGAGACCGCGCGCGGTGTTTGCAAACTCTCCAGAACGATCTTGAGTTTCTCATCATCGGTCCAGCGACGGCGACGGCCAGTCTCGACAACCTCAAACCGTTCAATTTGAGCACTGAACTTATTGCTGTCCATAAGCGCTGTTACACAGCACTCGTCTTAACCTGACAAGGCGGCCCCTACCGGAGGAAGACGTTGGCGCGGGGGGCGTGGAAGATGATCGTTATCGCCGATAATAATTTCTACATGTCGCTCCGCATCGCTTCAAAGTGCGCAAATTTGACCGGCTTGCTCGGGCTGCTGCCAATAGCACGACCACCCCAGAGGCCTTCGCCTTGCGGCGCCACGCGAAAAGTTGCGATGGATCGAGCCCATTTGACCGCGCAATCGCCGATGCATTCGCTCCGGCAACCAGGGTCTCTCCCAATCCTCGCCTTCTCCTCATCAGACATTACCGGTAACTGCCGCGCCGGACAGCCGCACAGGGGCTTGCCGTGAGAATTTCGAAGGTTCTAGGACTCTCATGGGAGAAGAAGTCAATGCTTAGCGGGACGAGGATTTCGACTCATGCGCGGGCGTGGAGTATACGCCATCAAGGGTTTTCCAAAAACCGCCATTGCTCGCGTAAGTCACGCTGATGCCCTTTTCAGCGAGGATTCTTCCCTCCATCGGCCACGGCCAAAGTGGCGTTTGGGTCAATGTGCCATTGACGTATTGATGAATGATATTGGCACCGATGTCCGAGCCTCCAGATCCTGCGCCCTTGAGGGGTGAGCGCGCGGGCACGAAAAAGTAGGCGCCGGTTCCGAAGGTGTTGCTGTCGTAGCGCGGATTGATGGTTTGATCTCCGGACTTTAAGACGATGCCATTATCACGGTTGCCCCAAAAATAGACGGAGCTATGGGTGGCGCTTGAAACGACCGCGGTTGTGTTGCTGAGCATGACGGAGTTGCTGAGTAAGAGCGATCCGACTGCGCCAAATTGGTTGAGCCCAACATTGTTGTTTACAAATACTGCGTTGGTGATGATTCCTGCGTTGGTATTGTAATTCCACGTCAAACCGTCGCCGTAGGGGCGCGTCGTAAACTGTGGGCATGCTGGGTTGACGGGAATGGAGAAGTAATTGTCCTTCATGTACGTACCAGCACCAGCCGACTCGTTCTCCCAATGACCTTCACAGTTATTGTAAAAAATAGACCCAAGCATGGTCATATTGTTGGCCGGATAATTAACGGCATCGTCGGTGGTGTGCCAAAGCGATGTGTAGTAATTGTCGTCAGCCTGAGTGGGGATTGCGTTGGTGCCGATGACATTCTCCAGGCTCACATTGCTTGCGCCATACACGGCAAAGGGCGCGCGCGGAGCGGGGCTAAAAGTAGTGATTCCCTCCCAAAAAGCCCAATCTCGTCTGAACGTGACGTAACTGGAATGATAAGCAACAAACTTGTATCTGCCTCTTCCCCAAGCAGCGCAATCCTCGACCAGAATGTTGGTTTGCGGGTATTCAATGTTGAAGACGTGGTGGTTATCGGCGCCCGCATTGTATGCAGTGATCCGTCGCAGAGTAATATGTTCGTTGTTTTGCCCGCCGCGACCTCCTCCATAAACATGAACCACGCTGGCTGAGGAATTACGCGCGACAAAGCCTTCAAGAGTCAAATAGGAACTTCCGGTAATAAAAATCGGCTCTGCAGTGCTTCCAGAGTCAAAAACAGCTTTGCCGTCGTTAGCAGCTTTGAGAGCAATAGGAGCGGTCGCGGTTCCTTTGAGAGCCGTACCGTTCGCTGGGTTAATATACAATTGGTAATAGGTGCCGTCGTTGAAAATGAGCGTGTCTCCGGGCTTCAGTACGCTCAGTTTTGCCGAGATGTTGTCTCCGGGATTTGCAAAATACGTGACACCGAACGCTGCGGTCGAAGCAGTCATTGAGGGTAAGAACAAAATGGCCAGGAACAAGAGGACACGTTGACCACATGCCCACAGCAGGTGCAGCAGAGTAATAGAAGGGGATTTCCAACCAACAATCGGTCCAAGCGGTCCCGCTCCGCGGGTCCATTTCACCTTCGCTGGAGGCCACGTTCCCCTATCGAGCACAAAGTCCACGTCCGAATAGCCCGTGACAGCGGCGACGTTGGCCGACGGGAATGAGCAAAAGCGAGTGATTAAGTTCCGATAATTGGACGTACGCATGGGTCTACGAGGCGCTCGCTGGGGAGCTACTCGCTGCCACCCCGCTTGGAGACTCGTTTAGAGCGTCCCGCTTGTTAATGCAGAGGATGTTTGCGTCGCGTTCGTGGGCGATGCGGAACCATTGCTCCAGCAGGACGATACTGAATAGCATCTTGTGGTGGTCGGCCCGGCCCGCCGCGTGGTCACGCAGCATGGATTGCACCGCAGCCGGTTTCAAGAACCGGTAGACCTGTGACTGCGGATCGGCCAGGTATTGCCGGATCCGTCCGTCGAGGGATTGGCGGAGCCACCCGTCGACCACATTCACCGCAAATCCGCGCTTCTTGCGATGGATGATTTCCGACGACAACAGCCGCTTGCTCACTTCGCGATGAAGCCACTTGCGAACGCCATGACGCACCTTGAAGGACGCGTCCAATTGCTGGACGTGTTCGACCACTTCGCGATCGAGGTAGGGTACGCGAACCTCGAGGGCGTGCGCCATGGACAGCTTGTCGCCATACATGAGCAGTTCATCCGGCAGCGACGAGCGCAACTCGAGTAACTGAAAGGCGTTCAGGTCGTCCAGGTTTTCGAAGGCCGGCCGGTATTCCTCCCAGCAGCGGGCGGCCACGGTGGCTTCGCCCTCGGCGATCAGCTCGGGGCGAAAAAGCCCCTGCATCGCGTCGTCCGAGACCAGGGAGAATACCTGCTGAAAACGACGAAGTCGGTCGGGCTCGTGCAGCGAGTAAAGCCCACGCTTAACCGTATCGGTCCGCGGGAGGGCGCGCGCGAGTGCGGCACTGGGTGTCTGCAACCAGCCGGGCAGCGCGCGCCAGGTGCCGCCATAGCGCACGCCAAGGTGTCGGGTGTATCCGCCGAACAGCTCATCCGGCCCCTGGCCGATGAGCGCCACCTTCACGTTTTCACGGGCGCGCTGGCAGACGAAGTACATCGGCACGATCGACGACGAGGCAACCGGTTCTTCGAGGACGTTCACGACGCGGGGCAGGACGTCTTCAAACGTTTCCCGGGTGAGGCGAACCGCGTTGTGTCTGGCCCCGTAGGTCCGTGCCGTTTTAGCGGCCTCCTCGAGCTCATCATCGGCGAACGAGGATCCATACCCGACGCTGAACGTGTGCCAGTCGCGGCCATAGAGGCTCATCAGCGCGAGCAGCAGGCCCGAATCGAGGCCGCCGCTGAGCAGCAGTCCGAGCGGAACGTCGCTGATGAGATGCCGCTTCATGGCCGCCTTGTAGAGATCGATCAATTTCTCCGCCGCCTCCTCCGGGCGGGGCTGCGCGGCGAATGGCACCGGAGCGAACTGATAGTAGCGCGAGACGTGCACCTGGCCGTTTTCGACAACGAGTCTTTCACCCGCGGCGAGCTTGTGGATGCTCTTGAACATCGTGCGCGGGGCGGGCGTGTAGCGATAGCGCAGAAAAAGAGCGACGGCTTCGGGGTCAATGCCCGGCGGCTCGCCGAGAGCAACGCGGACCGGCCGGATCTCCGAACCAAAGGCGAGCGATCCGTTGTGGATTGCGTAGTAGATGGGCTTGATGCCCATCGGATCGCGCGCCAGCAGCAGCCGGCGCTTTTTCACGTCCCAGATGGCGAGGCCGAACATGCCGTTGAAGCGGTTCAGCACGGCGTCACCCCACTGCTTGTAGCCGTGCACGATCACCTCGGTGTCGCAGTTGGAACGAAACACGTGGCCGTACCCCTGCAACTCCTGCCGGAGCTGCTGATAGTTGTAGATCTCCCCGTTGAAGACCACCCACACCGTCTGGGCTTGGTCGGACATAGGTTGGTGGCCGGCGGCTGACAGATCGATGATCGCCAGGCGGCGGAAACCCAGGCCGAGATTCCCGTCCAAACGCTGGCCGGCATCGTCGGGGCCGCGGTGGATGATCGTGCCCATCATCGCTTCGATGGTGGAAGCGCTGACGGGCACACCGCTTCCGAAGTTAAACTGCCCGCAAATGCCGCACATGATGGAGTCCTTTCAGCGCGACCTGGTGACTTGGTGACCAGTTGAGGCTGCAGCCGATACCAAAACGATCCCCGACCAAGCCCAGAGCTTCTGACAAGAGACGCCGCAGCGCGGCAATTAGAACCTTGGCAGCAAGCAGCAGCTCCACCGAAAGCTCCGTTTTCTCAACAATCCCGGCTCGCGCCCGTCCGCTCTGTCGACTCGAGGACGCGGTCTGCCGCGACTCCAGTTCCTACCCGAAGGTGAGGCCAGCTGCACATGCAATTAAGTATCATGTGTGTTGGGCGGGATTGGTTTCCCGTTTATTGGGCTTATCGATCAGCGCCAAGAACTTAACGGTTGCAACGCGGTGATTTCGCGCTGCTCATGGTTAGGGGTAGTCCTCAATAGTGCGCTCTCCGCTGGGCTGCTTGTAATAAGAAAGTCGAGCGGCGAAGTGTCTGCTGAGTGCGCCACATCCGAGAGGCCGGCCGGACGGGAAGTGGCCTGCTCCAATGGAGCTAAGTCGATGAAAGCACCAAGCCGAATTCCGCTGACGATCGGTTGGGATCACGCGGTGCAGGTCATGTCCTGTGAGATTCGCTCGATCAAGGATCCAGGCAAGGTTCTTGAGATCCTCGAAGCTGGTTGCGGCCAGAAGTGGGATCTCGACATCGGCGATGACGGCTATGTGCTGACCGGCATCGACCTCGACCCCGAAGCCCTTCGCATCCGGCGCGACGAAACGAAGGACCTCCACGAAGCGATCCTCGGGGATCTGCGCACAGCTGATTTCGGTGAGCGGACCTTCGACGTGATCTTCAACTGCTTTGTCCTGGAGCACGTGTCGGGGGCGCAGCAGGTTCTGGAGAAATTCAACAGATGGGTGAAACCGGGCGGGCTGATCATCATCGTGATCCCCGATCCTTACTCTGCATTCGGCTTCACCTCCAGGATGACGCCGCACTGGTTTCACGTGCTCTTTTATCGTCTGATCCGCGGATCGAAGAACGCCGGCAAGCCAGGCTACGCCCCCTACCGCGTCACCTACGATAAGGTGGTGTCGCGCGAAGGCATTCGGGCCTTCTGCGGACAGAACGGACTGGTCCTGGCCGCCGAATATGGGTATTCTGGCACGCTGACTAACAAGAGCCTTAGACAAAACTTGGTGGTAGCCTACAAGAAGACGCTTCACGTCCTGTCTCTCGGCCGCCTGAGCTCCGATTACGACGACATCATCTTGATGATCCGCAAACCGGCTCTCCCCGCGAGGGCGGAGCCGCAGGTCAGCGCCGGCCCTTCCGCCTGATCTGCGGCCTCTAGCGACGCGTCGTGTCTATCAAGTGTCGGTCTCTTGGGCTATTTCCGCCTTTCGGACGGCACGTCACAATCAGGCGGAATATCGCCAGCCTCACGACGAGGCGCTTCAACCCGTCCTGCTGCACCGGTCGCGATCTCGTTAAACACGAAGGCAATCTGCTCATCGCTCAGTGTCGCTACGCAAGCGTTTCGAGCGCGTGCCGTGCAGCGTACGCTCGAGCATCTTGACGACCGCCGTCAACTCGGCGATCTGCACGCCGGCCATTGGTTTGAGAGCCTGCGGCGAATTGAATCAAGGCGCTGGCACGGCGTCCTCCCACTGCTTGTAGCCGTGCACGATCACCTCGGTGTCCGGAACGAAACACGTGGCCATGCTCCTGCAACTCCTGCCGAAGCTGCTGATAGTTGTAAATGTCCCCGTTGAAGACCACCCACACCGTCTGGGCTTGATGATTGGCCATACTGAAGCGACGAAACCGAAGAGAGTAATCCTTCGGGGCTGTTGCGTTCGACCCGCAGCGAGTGTGAGCTAGAGGTCGGCAAGCTATGGGCGAAAGTTGGTGACGGCATGAAGGGGTAAGGTGGCGTATTTGGGGGTGTTCGAAGCCTCACACTTCTCCACCGAAGGAGTGCTACGTCATGACCGACGCTAACGTTTTCCAACTCACCCAGCCAGAAACTTTTGCCGATCCGCTGACCGAGATTTTGCGCAACGGTCGTTCCTCTGGCGGAAGGGGAGAGGAAGTGGTGTACCGTCCCGATGACCGGGCTGTCGCGCATTCGCAGCTGACCGCCTTCAGACAATGGTGCGAGGCTCGGACGGGGCAGAACCTGCCCGATCATGCTGCGATGGACCGTTTCTCGGTGAAGGAGTTCCGCAGCTTTTGGCGCCTCTTCCTGGAGTGGTGCGAGCTACCTCGGGAGGGTGCGGTCGAGCCGGTCTGTGTCGGCGATGCCTGCAAGACCGCCCGCTTTTTCCCGAATCTCCGTCTTAACTACACCGAGTGTCTCCTCGCCGGTAGTCCAGACCAACCCGTCCTGACGGCCTGCCATGGGGGCGGCAGCCAGAAGAGGTTCACGCGCGGCGCACTGCGCGTCGCGGTAGCCGGGCTGGCATCATCGTTACAGCGGTTGGGTGTGCGTCGTGGCGACCATGTCGCGGCTATCGCACGCAACAATGCGGAAGTGGTCATTGCCGCGCTCGCCACCGCTGCCGTTGGCGCGACCTTCGCCAGCTGCGCGCCGGACATGGGCGTGCCAGCCATCCTCGCGCGCTTCGCCTCCTTAGATCCCGTGGTGCTATTCGGGTGTCTCGGGGCGAAGCCGTGGGATTCGGGGGCCCCCGTCGCCGAGCGTGTCGCCGGTGCGGCGGCCGGTCTACCGAGCCTCGCCGCGATCGTTGCGCTGGACAACGGCTCTCTTCCCGTCGGCGAGAGGACGGTGCCCCTGCACAGGCTCGCCGATCTGCTCTGCGATGCCGTTGGCGACGAGGAGGGACCGGGCTGGCTGCGTTATCCATTTAATCAGCCCCTGTTCACGATGTTCTCCTCTGGTACTACGGGGCCGCCGAAATGCATCCAGCATGGCGCTGGTGGCACCCTGCTGGAGCATGTGAAGGAGCACCGGTTGCACTGCGATCTCGCCCCGGGTGACAAGCTGTTCTTCCAGACCTCCTGCGGCTGGATGATGTGGAATTGGCAGCTCTCCGCGCTCGCCTCCGGCGTGGAGCTCGTTCTCTACGATGGGCCGCTCGAAGGGCCGGACACCTTCTGGCGGATCGTCGCCGAGGAAGGTGCGACCGTGTTCGGCACCAATCCTGGCTATCTGCACTTTTGCGAGCAGAGGCGCTTTTCTCCGAGGCGGGCGTTCGACCTTTCCGCTCTGCGGGCTGTGCTCTCTACGGGCTCGATCTTATATCCACGTCAGTACGACTGGGTTCGGGATGAAGTGAATGGAGCGGTGTCACTGCAGTCGATCTCCGGCGGCACCGACATTATCGGCTGCTTTGTGCTGGGCAATCCGAACCTGCCCATCCATCGCGGAGAGATACAATGCCGCAGCCTTGGCCTTGATGTCCGCTCGCTGCCGCCGCCCGACGATCCGGAGGCGGGCATCGGCGAGCTGGTCTGCGCCAATCCTTTTCCCTCCCGCCCGCTCGGCTTTCACGGTGACGCCGACGGCACGCGTTTCCATGCCGCCTACTTCGCCCAGAACCCCGGCTTCTGGACGCATGGCGATCTTATCGAGGCTACTCCCCAAGGCGGCTGGCGGCTGCATGGTCGTTCCGACGGCGTTCTTAACGTGCGCGGCATCCGCATCGGTACCGCGGAGATTTACCGAATCCTGGACAGCATCGAGGAGATCCGCGAGGCAATGGCGGTCGAGCAGCAGGCCGAGGAGGAGGCGGGCGGCTCGCGCATGATTCTGCTGGTCGTGCTGCGCGAAGGCCTGGTGCTCGACGACATGCTGGCGAAGCACATCCGCTCGGAGCTTGTGCGCTGCGGCTCTCCCGCCTTCGCGCCGGCGCGCATCGCACAGGTCGCGGCGCTTCCCCTCACATTTAGCGGCAAGCGGTCCGAGGCGGCGGCGCGGGATGCGGTGAATGGCCGCCCTGTGCGGAACCGTGATGCCTTGCAGAACCCGGAATGCCTCAAAACGATTGCCAACCATCCAGTTCTCCGGGCGCCTCCGGCCATCAGGGCGTCGCACGGGCCGGCGCCAGCCGGTGGGGTGATCCCGAATGGTGACCGGCTGCGGCGGGAGCTGCAGGCGATCTGCGAGCACGTGCTGGGCGTCTCGCCCATCGGCTGGTCCGAGAATCTTCTTGGCCTAGGCGCGGACTCGCTGGCACTGCTGAACCTGCTGCTCGAGATCGAGGGCTATGCTGGCCGTCCCATGCCCCTTTCGACCTTTCTGTCGGCGCAGTCGGTCGAAGCCTTGGCAACGGTACTTTCCATCGGCGCGGAGGCAATGGCGGCGCAGCAGGCTGGTTGGGGGCAGGACGAGGAGCCGGTCTGCCGCTTCCTCGATGAGCCCTTTCCGCGAGTCGAGCGCGCGACAATTGCGACACTAAGTATTGTTCGGAGTGATAATATGCCAATACCGATGATCTCGCTTTTTAGATCTAAGCTAGCTTTGCTCAACTATGAATTGAGGCGGTTGTATTTTGTTGTTGTTTGGAAAATGGATATAAAAAAGGGCACCCGCATCTCGCTTAGCGCAAAACTTGATAAGGTGAATCCTTCTGGTATGCATATCGGTCAAAATACCGCGGTTGCTTTCCGATCTGCAATACTTGCTCATGATTTCGTAAACGGAAGATTTAGGGACGTTTTTATTGGCGACAACTGCTTGATCGGAGCGGGTTCAGTAATAATGCCAGGAGTTCAAATCGGAGATAATTGCATTGTGTCACCAAACAGCGTCGTTTTGCAGAATGTGCCAGCGGGATCCATCGTAATGGGCAATCCAGCCAAAATCGTTCTGAAGAATATTATAACGGGCCCATGGGGAACCCGGGGCCCAATCCAGGAAAGCTCCCGCGAGAAGTCTCCAGCGATTGCTGGCGCAGAATGAATGGATCTTACCCTGGGCGTCCACAACACACACGCTCGACAGTTCCAATGACACGTCGATTCCGGCATAATTCTCCACGGCTGTCCTCCGTCTCCAGATGCTTAGGGCCGACTCAAGTCGTGCCCCCGTTTCATCATTTATCGGGGGACAGCCACCATCATGACCCCTTGCTCCGGAGCCGGGCCCATTACCGCATCTAGTGTCGGTTGAGGTGCTCGGTCACCATGCCGAGCTGGGCGAGGAGGGCCGCCTGACAAATCCTCGGGCTCAGCGGACCAGATTTGCGCATGTTCAGGTCTTCTCTCCGGCGATCGGCATCTCTCATGCCTTGCGCGCCACAGGTAGGAATGCTCGCCCCCTGTCGCGAGCTTCACACAGGAGTCGCCTGACCAGCACCCACGGAGACGGTCGCGCTGTCTTGATGTGACGATAGTCAATCGCACCTAAATTCGATGAAATCAACTCAACAGCCTCCCCGGGCACCACGTCAAATGGCGTGTTCGCGTGGACAAGCACGGTTCGCCTTCCGGCGACAACATCGCTCTTTCGAATTAATCGGAACGCGTCAGCTTTTTCGAGATCCACCCGATGCGGGCCAATTATCATCATTGATGACACACCCTCTGGCACGCGCAACTCAAGGCGGCAGGAGTATGGTTGTATCCACAGCCTGCAATTCTCCTGCCGAGAAAGGTAGTTCGACCGCAGTATTGTTTCGATGCTGCACCACTGCACGTCCCCTAAGGAGTTCACCGTCGCGGCACAATCGGACAACAGATCAAGACCTCCAGCCGCACATTCGTGATGCCCACCGAATATGATCGGTGCGCCGAGCGTCGCGGAGATGACAGCATCACCTTCGCAGGCCGCAGACAGCTCAATTCGCCCCAATACAGGGAATCCGTCGCTCATCATTTCGGCCATTCGTAACCCGAAAGTCGGCCGATTGACCATTTCGGGGTTCCAATCACGTAGAGCTGTCATTGCGAGTGCGGCGCCTTCGAATCCCAACCCCAGCAAAAACGGGGCTATTTTGTCGGATAAGGCGTCGTGAGGTGGCACCATCACCCGGTCCACCCGCAGCGCGGTGGTTTTTTCCAGCCATTCGATTCTCGACAGACTTTGGCTCAAAATTGCCAAAGAGCGCTCGCGTGGGCGAGACCAGCCCAGTTCGGCTCGCGTATGATTGTTGCCATGAATAAGAAGCGAGACACACTGTGGGTTGTGCCTTATCAAATTCACAGTGTTTGAGTGCGTACCCGAAACGTCAAATGGTATCGTCGCCAGCGCTACATGAAAGTGGTGCTTTTGCGCTTGCTCGATAAGTTCGCGATAATTCAAAAACCCGTATGTGGGCAAGCGCAAATTCGGATCATCGAGAGTAAAGCACGCACGCAGTGGCGCGTGTCTCCAACCAATTTCTTCAGTCTCCTTAACTAAGAACTGCAACAAGGGTAAGAGCTGCATAAAGTTGCTACCATTCAGATAATCCAATGGCTGTTCCCCTGGTCGTAAATCTGGCAGAGGAATAGAAACCATCTGGCCAACGCATCCGTGTTTTCTTGTTTCAACCCACACTGGGCGGCGATCAAAATATGCAAGGACTTCGCCACCAGGATCTTGCAGCACAGGAGCGTTGGACAATGCGGCGTGTCGCAATGTCCGGTTCCGTAGGAGGGGCTTGAGCTGCCTGGACGCAGTGAACACGACGTTGCTGCCATTGCCGCTGGCGCCTCGCTCAACCCGATGGGGCATCGCGTGAAAGTGACGGACCTGACGTTTCCATAATTCCACCGCGACTCTCTCGTCCCCGGAAAGGCTGAGCACAACTTCCCCAGGCCGGCGCTCGAGGAGATTCCGGCAGTCCTTGAACCGTACAGGGATAAGACTCTCCAGGAGATCCTTTATCCCCGGGTCAAGCCAGCTGATCGATGGATGCACGTAGGCGTCGACTACTACCTTTTCGGCGGTGACCGTCTCGTCCTCGCTCATTTTCGAGCAAACTCCTGAAGGGTGACACGCGCTTACCATCTTGTTGGCGAGCCCAAGCCGACGGGTTGTCAGGAAAGAGAAGCCGGTATGAGAGCTTGAACTGAATATCGAGCCCGAGCTATCTCCAATAGGTCGAGCGCAACAGCCCGGAGGGATTACTCCCAACATCGAGGCCTTCCGAGCGAGGCCCGGAAGAGTCTGGCTCTGGCCTTCGCGCAGGTAGGCGTTTCGGTCGTCGCCGTCAGCGATTTGAGCGGATTCTCAGATTGCGCCTTGGCCAGCGCCGCTACCAGCGCGCCTGCGGCAGGTCAGGACGAATTAAGCCGACTGTTGCAGGTTAGCGACTGCAGTACAGCTGCATTCGGGAAAACTCGTCGCTGCGGCAATGTGGGGCGCCGAACTCATTCTATCTAATTGATTTGCCCCAGACGTAACCGCCTGCGAGAATGGCCGCCTCAAACTCCTAGGGCCGAGGCGCGGAAGATGCGATCTAGGTCTGCAGAATGGTCGATGGGCACGGCGCTTGGCGCCAATCTGTTTTTGGCGGCCATCATACTTGCGACCAGCGGCTCCGGCGTTCATGGCACTTCAGTGGCGCTCGCAGCCACCGCGCGCGTGGCTTTTCTTTGGTTCTGGGCCGCATATGCCGGAGGAGCGTTACAGACCCTGTTTGGTGCAGTGTTTCTACCGCTAAAGCAACTCGGTCGGGAACTTGGCCTCGCATTCGCGGCCGCGCTCCTAGTTCATCTCGCCCTAGTTGGCTGGCTTTGCTGGATCGGCTCCGCGCCGCCTATCGGCGTGTTCATCTTTTTCGGACCTGTTGCTGCCCTGACCTTCATTCTCGCGCTCTTATCCTTTGGAAACCTACATACGATGCTTGGTCCGAAGCCGTGGCGGCTGTTACGGACGATCGGCATCAATGTCATACTCTACGCATTTCTCAAGGATTTCATGCAAGATCCCTTGCATGGTGGGATCCGACATATCGTTGAATATCTCCCCTTCACCGCAATGGCTATCGCGGCTCCTTTGGTGAGGCTCGCTGCATGGGGCTTGCGTCTGCGAGAAACACGATGTGCATTTTCTGCGAGCTCAACGAACGGGTCACATCAATAGCTCGTCTCGGCGCTCGATCCTCAAGGAGGACGCGGCCAGCGTTCGCGCGTCCAGCGTAAGCGCGTCCTAAGCTACGCTACTTGGGTGGGTCGCTAGTCACAATGTCCGTGCCGTCTGCAGCGGTTCGATTCCCGATCGCGACCACCACTCCTCTTCGGTTCCGGCGCGATGCAGCTCGCGGTGATGGGCGCGGCAGAGCGGGGCGATGAACTTGTCACTGAACTTTGTCCGAGCCCGCGGGCTTGGCAAAGCGCAAATGATGCGGATCGCAGGGCTGCCTGCCGCACATCAGGCATGGCTGTTCGATGATGAAGCGGAGATGTTGGCGATCGCGCCGCTCTCGACACAGCGCCAGGACTTCCTTTCGGCGGTCAGCAAAAGGTGCTGATAGAGCGGGGTCACGGCGGGGCGAAACCGCGGTGCTGTCGATCATCACCGGCGGCGACCCCGCGCCTCGAGCTCCGTCTTGGCGACGCTCATGCTCGAGCGCGGCGGCGCGGGTTTGCCGGTACAGGCTGGCCAATCAGGTGTTGGAGAAGCGAGATGAACTCGCATCGCCTCGTTACAATAGCATCATGTGGATCGAATTGACCTTGCCCCTTTTGGCTTACTCCGGTTTGAACCGCGACCTCGAGATTGTGCTCCTGTTAGGCTCGTACGAAAGCTCGCCGTGTTCCCACTGATGGAGGTAGGCGCAATGGGGCTCTCAGCGAACACATCTGCGGCAGGTGATCCGCCCGGCGCAGTCCTCATCATCGTCGAGAACCTGCCGGTGCCGCCTGATCGCCGGGTCTGGTCGGAGGCCACAGCGCTGCACCAGGCTGGTTACACCGTTTCGGTCATTTGTCCGAAAGGGAGAGGATACGACAAGGCGTACGAGCAGCTAGACGGTGTGCACATCTTCCGCCATCCACGCGGTGTCGAAGGCTCGGGCGCAGTGACTTATCTTCTCGAATATGCCGTCGCCCTTTTTTGGCAATTCGTTCTCTCGTTGAAGGTGGCGCAGAGGCATGGGTTCGATATTATTCATGCATGCAATCCGCCGGACTTGATCTTTTTGATCGCGATTTTTTACAAGTTCTTCTTGGGCAAGAAATTTTTGTTTGATCAGCATGATCCCGCGCCCGAACTTTATGAGGTCAAGTTCGGCCGCCAGGATTTCCTTTATCGTCTCCTGCTCCTGTTCGAACGCTGGACGTTTCGCTTGGCCGACGGGGTCCTCGCGACAAATCCTACCCTGAAGCAGCAGGCCGTGGAGCGAGGCGGGATGCCGCCAGACAGGGTCTGGATCGTCAGAAGCGTCCCCGATGTTGGGCGCTTCAGCCAGGTCATGCCCGAACTGTCGGTCAGGCGGACCTTTCGATATCTCGTCGGCTATGTGGGAATGATTGCCGGGCAGGACGGAGTAGATCTCCTGGTCAAAGCGATGGAACACATCGTCAAGCGCATGCATCGAACGGATATCGCCTGCCTGATCATCGGCGATGGGCCGGAAGCAGGTCGGGTCAGGGCGCTCACAGGTGAACTGGGGATTGCCGACAATGTCGAATTTGCCGGTTACATTACCGGCGATGCGCTTCCCGCCATGCTGGCGGCTTGCGATATCGGTGTCGTTCCGGATCCTCCTAATGCCTGCAACGTAATAATGTCGATGATCAAGGTCTTTGAATACATGGCCCTCGGGCTGCCGTTCGTCCTGTTCGACTTGGCACAGGCGAGGGGTGATGCAGGCGAGGCTGGCGTGGTGGTGGCGGAGTCGACGCCGCGGGCGCTCGGCGAAGGAATCGTGTCGCTGCTTGAGGATGAGGCCGGGCGCGAGCGAATGCGGAACTCCGGCAGGAAACGTGCCTACGGCGAATTTCAATGGGAGGTCGGAAAGCGTTCCCTTTTGGCCGCCTATGCGCGGTTGGTGCCGAGGCGCGCACCTGCATATGCAGGGACACCAGCCAATACGAATGCTCCCTGAGAGCGGAGGCAATTACCTCCAGGCGCTGGATCGGGTGAACTGCTCGATCGCGAGGTCGCCGACGTCAATGCATCTGGGGCGGTACCTCTTTTGGTCTACGCCTTTTCAATTCTTGTCCGCGTGTTTGAATGCGATCGTAAATCGTCGGCCTGAGGGCGGCTACGCTGCGATAGACGCTGCGCCTGATCTTATTGGTGAGGAGCGCGAACAAGTGGACCCGATGCTGATGGAAGGGTCTGCCGCCGTGTACCGCGCGCCTTGGTAGGCTACCCGGTTCGCCTCCCTTCCGAATGCTGGGCGCAGGCATCGGCAACGCGTTCAACGTCCAGGTCGTACTTGAGTTCAGCCTTATCGCAATAAGCCTTGCGCGTCAGCTGGAGCGCAATCTGTTTGGCGTCAAGATGACTCCGCCATGCCGCTCAGAGGACTCGGCAACGCCACTTGCTCCAAACAGATCGAGAAGTAACGCCCACATCGCATGTTTATCGGCGCAGCGTTGCCACGTGCACTTCATGCGCAACGCGCTGGCGCTTGCGGGCAAAGGCTGACGGCGCGTCGTCTCCGCTTCTATCGCCACCATTCGCCCAAGAAACATGCGGCAGGCGCCAGTGTCCAAGACGGAGGTACTTTCCTACGCGACGTTCCCGCCGTGGCACCGGACAGCTGTACCTTTCCCAATCGCGACACAAGCTGACTCGAAAAATCGAGTGCGTGTCTTGAACCAACCGGTTCGATACGGGGCGCAATACAGGCGCTTATGAGGCAAGTGCTGGGCGCTACCTACTTGAGTATAAATCACACTTTGAAAGTTTTTTCGCCATTTTTGGTCATTAGGCAGCCAACCCAGCAGTCGGGGGGCACCTTCAAAAATCCCACTGCTTTGGAGTCCGCTCGCAGTCCGAGGCTGCGATGCGTTGGAATCTGCTTGCGGCCTGAGGTTGCGAGCACGTGGTATGTCGCGCGCCTTCGCGATGCGCGGCAGTGGAATTCCATTGTCAATGTCAAAGCCTCAGCAAACAGAACGAAAGGGTACGCATGTCGTTCAACTTGTCATCCACTCCGTTTTCGTCGGGGTCGCTTTGGAACCAGCAGGTCAACACCGGAGCGACATATACGTCGATCAACTGGCCCACGTCGACCGGGTGGAACTACGCCGCGACGGACCTATTTCCGGTCTACGTCGCCTCGTCGTCGGACCCGGTCGTGCAGGTGTCTGTTCCCGAGACCTATGGATGGCCCGCCGGGACCGTCAGCGTCCATATTCCGGTAGGGGCGACCGGCGGCGGCGGCGCGGGATATGGGTCAGACCCGAATCCTGACAACCCGATCATCGTCGTCGACGGCGACATCGCCTATAATTTCTGGCGATTCAGCTGGACGAGCAACACGACCGCGACCGCCCAGGCGTATGGCGAGGCGAACGTGGTCACGGGCACCGGTTGGGGCGCCCTCCAGACACCCACTGCGCAAAATAATTGGTCATCCGTGCTGGGTGCAGGCGTATCTGCCGACGGCTCGAGCGAGCTCGGCGGGCTCCTGGTCAAGGCGCAGACGGACACGGGCACGATCAATCATGCCCTGCAGCTCGCCGTCGACAACTCGCTCTTGGCACCAGGCTACGTAGCCCCCGCCATTGGCAGCGACGGCTACACTGCCGGTGCTCCCTTGCAGGAAGGCCAGCTTCTGGCCATTGCGCCCGGAACGCCGATGCCGTCCGGCCTTTCGCCGCTGGGCCAGGAGGTGTTCCGTGCCCTCCAGCAATACGGCGCCTACATCACCGAGCGGGGAGGCGACCAGACCGCCCTTCGCATCCAGCAGAACGCCTATGATGCGACGACGATCAGCGCCCTCGATGCGGACGTGAACAAATTCCTTCCATTGCTCAAGGCGGTGAGCGGGGGCACGCCGACAACATCGGGCAGCACCTCCTCGCCCACCACCCCAACGGTCACGCCGGCGGTGACGCAGACCTCGGCTTCTCCGGGAACGGGCACCGAGCACGTCGGGGACACGATCGCGTTGACGCTCGGCTTCAACGAAGCCGTGACGGTGACGGGCACGCCCACGTTGTCGCTCAATGACGGCGGAACGGCCACTTATGCCGGCGGTTCCGGCACGAACACGCTCACCTTCAAGACCACGGTCGCCTCGACCGACACCGGCACCTCGGCGCTCGCCATCACCGGGGTCAATCTCCCGAGCGGAGCGGCGATCAAGGACGCCTCCGGTGTCGCTGCCAATCTTGCCGGCGCCGTAAAGACGTTCTCCGGTCTGCAGATCGACCCGACGTCAACGACAACGCCGACGACGCCGACCACGCCGCCGCCGCCCGCCGTGGCGACGCCTGTCCTCACCGTCGCGGACGCCTCGCTCTGGGTGGCCGGGAGAGGTGGTACCGTCGATCTCGGGACGAAGGTGACGACGACCGATTCGAACGATGCCGTGACCGTGAACATCACGGGGTTGCCGAAATATGAAACGATCACCGACAAACTCGACGGTCAGACGTTCAGCGGCAAAAACATCACGTTGACGGCCGCGCAGGTCGACAGCGGACTGACGCTGACGTCGACCTACAGGGGCGGTGGTTATCCGGTTGCGACGCTGACGATGACGGCAAGCGCGAAGGATCCCTCAACTGGTGCGGTCGCGACGGCCTCGCCACAGACCATCACCGTGACCGATCCCCGACCTGAGACGACTACGACAACGTCGTCGCACGACCACCACACTGCGACGGATCATCAGGCTGTTGCCACCACGACGGCCGCGTCGCAGACGATCGAGCCGACGGATCATCAGCCGACGGCCGCTGCAATCGCGGGGTTGGCCAGCCGGGGCTTTGCGATGCTCCAGCAGCATTTCGACCCGGCGGCCAGCAGCCTGGCAACGGCCTCTGCCGATCCGATCATTGCGGCGGATCGTCCGTCTGCGACGGGTGCCGCAATGGCCTCGCTCGCAAGCCAGAGCTTTGCGCTGCTGAACCAGTATCTGGCCGCTCACACCGGCCAGGTGGATCCCGGTCAGATCGTGGCGGCTGTGTCGCAGGCGACCGCTTGGGGGCACGACACGTTGCTGGCTAGACCGCAACACTAAGGCCTTGCCGCACCCGGGCCCAGTGCCTGGGTGCGGCACCCGCAATGTCTTGGAATGCATGAGAAGGGACATCATACGCGGCCGGTAGCCGCGAAGGGTTGAGTATTAAAATGGCGATCCAGAATGGAAATGCCCATACCGGAGACCTCGGGCTACGAGCCCTGTCTCTGTTCCTGCGCCTTCATGGCGTAAACGCCGAGCTCGACCAGCTCCGCGACCGTTGCGGAGACAGCGCAATCGGCATCCGTGCGATGCTTCGCTGCGCCCGCGACTTCGGACTGAAGGTCGCTTCGCGCACGACGCATTGGAAAGAGCTCGCAAGCATTGGTCTCCCCGGAATCGCGGGGCTGCGTGATGGTGGATTCCTGCTGCTCGGGAAAGCCGAGGAGGACGCTGTGCTTGTGCTGCATCCGACCGCGACACAGCCGAAGTTGATGCCGCGTGCGGAATTTGAAGAGATCTGGGACGGCCGGCTGATCCTGAACGGATCTCAAAGCGTGGCCGACCGGGCGCATCGGGCGTTTGCCGGTTTGATCGCGCACGGACGCGATGTGGCTGTCCGTGCAGGAGAAGCCCTGATGCGGGCAAATCCTTTCGTTCGTCGCGATACGCGCTTCCAGAAGCACGGTCCTGAGCCTGTGGACGGCGACGAGTCGGGACTCATCGCAATGGCGATATTGCTGCGTTGTCATGGCGTTGCGGCCGACCCGGAGCAAATTCGCCATCGCATGGGCACCTCGCGCGTCGGTGTGACCGAAATCCTGCGCTGCACAAGGGAGTTTGGCCTCAAGGCCCGCGCGCAACGGTCGAACTGGAATAGGCTCGCCGTCACGCCGTTGCCGGCGATCGCAGCGCTGCGCGATGGCAGCTTCCTGATCCTGGGCAAGGTCGTCGACGACACGCTTCTCGTTCAGCGTCCATTGTCTTCCCGACCTGAATCGATGACCCAGGCCGAGCTCGAGGCGATCTGGGACGGCGACATCATCCTGATGACCCGACGTGCGTCCCTGACGGATCTCTCCAGACGGTTCGATATCGGCTGGTTCCTCGGCGCGGTTCACAAGTATCGCGGCCTTCTCGGCGAAGTGCTGATCGCCTCGTTCTTCCTTCAGGTCTTTGCGCTCGTAGCCCCGCTGTTCTTCCAGGTCGTCATCGACAAGGTTCTGGTGCATCGAAGCATCAGCACGCTCGATGTGCTGGTCGCAGGCCTCGTCGCGCTGACCTTGTTCGAGACCGTCCTCGGCACGTTGCGTGTCTATCTGTTCGCGCACACGACGAACCGTATCGATGTCGAGCTCGGCGCACGGCTGTTTCGTCACCTGATGGCGCTGCCGATCGCGTATTTTCAGACACGCCGCGTCGGCGACTCGGTTGCTCGCGTTCGTGAGCTCGAGAACATCCGCCAGTTCCTGACGAGCTCGGCGCTCACGCTTGTCGTCGATCTCCTGTTCACCGTCGTCTTCCTTGCGGTAATGTTCTACTACTCGACGCCGTTGACGCTGATCGTTCTGGCCTCGTTCCCGTTCTACATGGGGATCTCCGCCGGCGCCGCGCCGCTGTTTCGCCGGCGCCTCGATGAGAAGTTCAACCGCGGCTCGGAAAATCAGGCCTTCCTGGTCGAAAGCGTCACGGGCGTTGAGACACTGAAGGCGATGGCGGTCGAGCCGCAGATGCAGCGCCGCTGGGAGGAACAACTTGCCGGCTATGTAAGCGCCAGTTTCCGCGTACTCAGCCTGAACAACACGGCGAGCCAAGCGGTCCAGATGATCAACAAGCTGGTCACGGCCGCAACGCTCTACTTCGGCGCCCGGTTCGTGATCGGCGGCGACCTGAGCGTCGGCGAATTGGTCGCGTTCAACATGCTGGCGGCGCGGGTGGGCACGCCGGTGCTTCGGCTTGCGCAGATATGGCAGGATTTCCACCAGGCGCGACTGTCGGTCGATCGTCTCGGCGACATTCTCAACACCATACCGGAGCCGAGCTTCAGCTCGGCCCGCGCCGGGCTGCCGCCGATCCGCGGCAAGGTCGTGTTCGACCACGCGACCTTCCGCTATCGCGCCGACGGCCCCGAGGTGCTGCACGATGTGTCGTTCAGCGTCGAGCCGGGGCAGGTCATCGGTATCGTCGGATCTTCGGGCTCGGGCAAGAGCACCATCGGCAAGCTGATCCAGCGCTTCTACGTGCCGGAGAGCGGACGCGTCCTGGTCGATGGCGTTGATCTCGCGACCGTCGACCTGACCTGGCTTCGGCGCCAGATCGGCGTGGTCTTGCAGGAGAACGTGCTGTTTAATCGCTCCATTCGCGAGAACATCGCGCTCGCCGACCCGTCCATGCCCATGGACCGCGTCATCGAGGCGGCTTCGCTCGCCGGCGCTCACGACTTCATCCTGGAACTGCCGGAGGGCTACGACACCGTCGTCGGCGAACGCGGCAGCAGCTTATCCGGCGGGCAGCGTCAGCGTGTTGCGATCGCTCGCGCACTCATTACCAACCCGCGTATTCTTATCCTCGACGAGGCGACCAGTGCACTTGACTACGAAAGCGAGCGGGCCATCCAGCAGAACATGAAACGGATTGCCGCCGGCCGGACAGTGTTCGTCATCGCTCATCGGCTCTCGACCGTGCGTAATGCGAACCGGATCATCACACTCGAGCACGGCCGAATTGTCGAGGACGGCAGCCATGATGAGCTGGTCCGCTCGAACGGACGCTACGCAAATCTCCATTACTTGCAGGCCGGTATCCATGACGTCCGCTAGCCGAAATATCGTTCCGTTCCCGAGAGCCGAAGTTCGACGGCGCGAGCATGAGATTGCGTTTCTGCCTGCGGCGCTCGAGATCGCAGAAGCGCCGCCGTCTCCGATTGGTCGCGCGATCGGGGCGAGCATCATCGCGGTTTTTTGCATCGCGCTGTTGTGGGCATCCCTTGGCACCGTCGATATCGTCGCCACCGCGACAGGCAAGATCGTGCCCGGCGGGCGTACCAAGGTGATCCAGCCGTTCGAGACGGGCGTTGTTCGCGCAATCCATGTGCGTGACGGACAGAGCGTCAAGGCCGGCGATGTTCTGATCGAGCTCGATCCGACGATGACGGAAGCCGATCTGGAGCGCCAGAGAAGCGATCTCGTTGCCGCCGAACTCGACGTCGCGCGGCTGCGCGCGGCACTTACCGACGATCCGATTGCCGCCTTCCGATCGCCGGAGGGCGCAAGCTCTGCAGAGATCGAAATGCACCGCCAGTTTCTCATCAGCCAGCGCGCCGAACAGAGCGCCAAGCTCGCGGAGATCGAGCGCCAGCAGGGTCAGAAGGAAGCCGAACGGGCGACCACCTCGGCGAGCGTGGCAAAGCTCCAGGCGACCATACCGGTGCTCCAGGAGAGGGTCGATATTCGCAAGAATCTGGTCGATAAGGCTCTGGCCTCGAAGGTTGTTTATCTCTCCGAGTATCAGGAATTGGTCGGCCTTCAGCAGGATCTGATCCTCCAGCAGAGTCGGCTCCGCGAAGCCGACGCCGCGATCGCCTTGCTGAAGGAAACGAAAGAAAGGACCGCGGCGGAGTATCGCCGGACCACCTATGATGCACTTGCGAAAGCCGAGCAGAAGGCAGCAAGCGCTGCGCAGGAGGTGGTCAAGGCGGAGCGCCGCACGAAGCTTCAGCATCTGACCGCGCCGGTCGACGGCACAGTGCAACAGCTCGCCGTTCACACGGTGGGAGGCGTGGTGACACCGGCGCAGGCCCTGGCCATCGTGGTTCCGACCGAGAGTCAGCTCGAGATCGAGGCCATGCTCTCCAACCGCGATATTGGATTCGTTCATCCCGGACAAAAAGCGGAGATCAAGATCGATACGTTCAACTTCACGCGTTACGGGCTTCTCTCCGGAGATGTGCTCAGCGTGTCGACGGATGCCATCACGCGCGATAGGCAGGGCGGATCGAACGAACGCGCGGCGGGCGCGGCGCAAGGCAGTAGCGAGCCAAAAGGCCAGGAGCTGGAGTATGCAGCGCGTGTCTCACTCGACCGCTCGCACATGCAGGTGGAGGACAAGTTCGTCAAGCTCGGCCCCGGCATGGCGGTGACGGTCGAGATCAAGACCGGCACGCGCCGGATCATCAGCTACCTCCTGTCGCCACTGGCTAGGTACAAGCAGGAATCGCTGCGGGAGCGGTAGACGAAGCGGGTCTTCTGCATCCCAATTGTATGGGCTACCTGCGGCACGGTCGACATCGTCGCCACGGCCACCGACAAGAAGATCCCCAGCGGGAGGACCAATCTGATCCAACCGCTGGGGACCAGCGTCGTTCGGGCCATTCTACGAAGGCCAACTGGTCCGGGCCGGAGCAAGCCTGATCGAGCTCGATCCGACTATGACGGGCCGAGCAGCGGCATCGCCGCTCGGCTCGACGTCGCGAGGTTGCAGGCGACGCTCTCGGACGGGGGATCCGCTCGTGAACTTCCAGCGGTCGTCAAGACCGGATCCCGCCGTGGCTATCTACTCTCGCCCTTCGCCCGATACGAGCATGACGTCCTGCGCGAACGGTAGGAAGCACTCTTGTTGGCTCTGCGATCGAACTTGCCGTGCGCAGCGATGAAGATATCGCGACGTCGTCGAGCTCGAACTTTGGAGGCGGCAACCAGGCGGCCGAATGAGATCGGCCTCGTAGATGCTCCGGGCTAGGCGCCGGTATGTCATCCTCGGAAATCTTAGCCGGGCGTCATCACTCGCATGCGCGAAGGCATATTGAAAGTTGAATGATCCAGCCGCCAATCGGATAGTATCATCCTTAAATAGATCGGGAATGTAGAACCTATCGAGAGAATTCGCACCTGACTCCCCGAGCCCTCGGGGGACAGTCGCACGCGCTGCTGGACTGCGGCAAAAACGATAAAGGCGTCGCCATATCTTCAATTTAGAAGGGATTCCAAGCGTCTTGCTGCGGTATCCGCCACCGCTGCCTCGCCCCATCGATGATGCCACGCCTGAAACATCAAGACATTCCAAATCAGGAAACACCGCCGATCATCCCCGCTCAAAAATTCGGCCCAGAGCGAGCGAATGGCATCGACGTAAAAGATATCATCGGCGCTCAGGCAAGCTTCGCTCATCAGGTCTTCAGCCCAGTTCCGCAATGGACCGCGCAACCAATCCCCGAGCGGAACCCCGAATCCCATTTTCGGGCGCTCGACCAAACGATCGGGCACATGACGAGCAAGAACACGCCGGAGCAAATGTTTGGGGCGCCGGGCACGCGCGTTTTGAATTGACGGCAGCTTCCAGACCCATTCAACCAGTCGATGGTCGAGGAGCGGCACACGCACCTCAAGAGCCACAGCCATAGAGGCCCGATCAACCTTAGTCAGGATGTCGTCGGGCAAATACGCGCACATATCCAGGTAGCGCATACGATCCACCGGATCTGGCAAGAAGACCTCGAGGTTTTGGTCCCAGCAAGCCGTCCGCACCTCTTGCGATCCTTTTACAAGATCGTCGTCTTGGGTCTGTGAGATGACTTGATAGTACACGGAATCGATCGATGACATTGAGAGCATTTGCGCCAACCGATGAGCCTTTTGGCCAACACGTGGCAGGCGCCGAGCGTACGGTACATAGCGCGCTATGCTGTCGAAAGTGCTAGGAGGCACAGCGCGAATGCTTGAAGACACGAGGCGGCGGAGCGCAAGCGGCATCTTCGCACTTGGTCGCCAAATGTTCTCCGTCCGTTGATATCGGTCGTATCCGGAAAACAATTCGTCTCCACCATCTCCCGACAGAGCCACCGTGACGCGTTTTCGCGTCAAGGCGGAAACAATATGGGTCGGGATCTGGGAGGGATCGGCGAATGGCTCGTCATACATCTCGGCCAACTTCGGCACTACATCGAGGGCATCGGTGCCGCTGACGGGAAACGTTGTATGGTCGGTCCCAAGATGTCGCGCGACGGCCTCAGCGTGCTTCGCTTCGTCGAATACCGGGTTCTCGAAGCCGATGGTAAACGTCCTGACTGGTCTCACAGAAGCCTTCTGCATCAGTGCGACGACAGTAGATGAGTCATAGCCGCCCGACAGAAAGGCGCCAAGCGGAACATCCGCTATCATGCGGCGCGATACTGCATCATCCAGCAGAGCCTCAAGCTCATCGACCAGTTCCTCTTCGTTGGCTCGAAGCGTACTGCGTTGCGCCCGCGAGACAACACTGGCCAGATCCCAGTACACTTCCACTTCGGGGCCGCCGCGGTGCGCAATCTTGACGAACCCGGCGGGCGGCAGTTTGTAGACATCTTCATAGATTGTGAATGGACCCGGCACATAACTATGCCGAAGAAAGGCGGCGATCGCTCCACGATTGAGAGTTGGCTTCCAACCGGGATGAGCGCGCAGCGCCTTCAATTCTGATCCGAACAAAACTAGTCCGTCGAAAATCGCCCAATAGAGCGGCTTTTCGCCCATTCGATCACGGGCTAGGAACAGTTGGCGCTCTCGGTCGTCCCACGCGGCAATTGCGAACATCCCGTTCAGGCGGGCGATAGTCGATTTGACTCCCCATTGGGCGAAGCCTTCGACGATAACTTCTGTATCTGAATGTCCGCGAAACTGAACTCCGCGGCGCTCCAATTCGGCCCTCAGTTCTCGGAAATTATAGATTTCACCGTTGAAGGTAATTGTATATTGCGCGTTGGCCGAGACCATCGGTTGATGGCCCATTGGGGACAAGTCGATAATTGCAAGGCGACGTTGCCCGAAGGCAATGCTAACTTGTTCGCTTAACCAAACTCCGCTGTCGTCGGGCCCGCGGTGGCTCAGGGTTTGCGTCATTGCAGATGCAAGCCTTTTCAGATCTTGAAGTCTGCAGCCATTACGCTCCCAAATACCAGAAATTCCGCACATGCTTGAAAAGGCTCACCTGATAAGAGGACTTCAACGCGTGGCATCCAAACCCACACCTCACGAACATAGTATTTTGAACCGGCCCGCGGCTCGGCCCTTTCGGACTACCCATTCTCGATCATCAGAAGCCCAGCACGTCACGGAACGCCGTGAGCGTTAAGCAGCGAAGTCAGCTTAGGATCGCGAGCGAGGGAGGTGGTTCACCGCCGAGCGGCTCCGCAGCTGGTGCGAGTCGCGTGGTCGCCAGGAACGCGAGTGAGCGGCCAAGCCGAGAGCCCCTTGGAATGCAGGCGATCCAGGCGATCGAACAGGTTGAACATGTCACCGGGGTCGAGCGCCTCCATGGGCCGCGAGATCGCGCTCACCCCGAGCCCGTAACGCGCGCCGGCCTTGTCTTTGCCGATATTTCAGATTGATGATCTGATCGAAGCACGTCCGGAATAGGTCCCTCGATCCAGTCGTCTTGTGCGCTTAGGCGAGGTTCCCGCCCGATGGCGAGAATTTCGGAAAGTTCGCGCAGTATTCCGAAAGCGATGCCAAGAAGAGCTCCCGCAAAAATCGCTGCTCCAAGCACGACCCTGGCTTTTGGCCAACTGGCCCTCAAAGGAGGCGACGCCCCAGTGATGATACTCGCCTCAAACACCGGTAAGGATTGTTGTCGTGTGGCTTCCATCCTACGCAGCACGTGGCGAAAGTTATCGTAGGCGCTTTTGGATGATTCAGCCGCGGCCGCCAGTCTATCGATAGTAGCAGCGGAATCCGGAGTATCTTTCCCGTTTCTACTGAAATCCTCCAATGCTTTTTGGGCAGTCAATGCTTGATTGCTCAATTCGTTCAATCGATCCGTGATCCACGAATCATCTCGTAAGCCGGCAGAGTCCATTTGACGGGTAATATATTTTTCTGCGACGGTGTTTAAGATCTGCGCCGCTCGATCAGGATCTCTGGAGTCGAAGGTAATCTCGACAAGATAGGTGGGACCCAGACGCTTGGCTGAAAGCTTGCGTTGGAAGGATTCCACAATATACCGAGCCGCATTTGCGTTTGTTTCCGGTCCACTCCAGCCGACCAGACGGGATATCGAGCTGGTCATGCTGTGCAGGAGGCTGGCTTGGCTGGCCTCAAATTCCGGATCTTGAGCAAGATCGAGCTTTTCGATCACAGCTTTAGCGATGCTCTCAGACGTTATGATCTTGATCTGACTTTCCACGATCGTTGACACCGAGGTGGGGTCGACCGCTCTCGATTCCACCACGAGTTGCGCCTTCGCCGTATACGTGGGTGCCGCGGTAATGAGGTAAATTATGGCAATGCCAAGCGTTGCCGAGGTTGCCAGCGATATGATCGAGAGATGTCGTCGTATGAAGGCTAGCACTTCTACCAGGGACATGGTGGGTGCCGGACGAAAGTCAGGCGGCATATTGTCCCGATTTACCCAATTATCCGTTCTATTGGTCTGCACGATTTTCGCACCAGTGCTGATAGTTGAGGCTTCGCGACGATGACCAAGCTAAATCTGTCGCTAATGCGATCGTCGGTTGGCGGAAGATGCAGCAGACAAAGTCGCACGTGTAGAGGCCGGCAATTTGGTGAAGAACGCATGATCCATGGCACTCTACTACCTAGTCGCTCATCTCCGGGTATCAGTACCTTACCGCTCAGTGGATAGGAAATGACGATAATTAGGTAACTACGATGGAGCGACGGCACTGCCGAAGGTTCGACCTGCAAATCGGCCGCGCTGGCGGCGAAAGCAAGCCAGAAAGCTTCCCAGCGGAATCTACGAGCGAAAGCGGCGCGGTCTGAATTAGCTGCAAGAATCCCTGAACAGGAGCGCGAGCACTGCAGATGGAGAACAAGCTCGTCAAGCTCGGCGTTGGCATGGCAGTGACGGTCGAGATCAAGACCGGCACGCGCAGGATCATCAGCTATCTTCTCTCGCCGGCGAGGTACAAGCAGGAATCGCTGCGGGGGCGACAAAGGGCCAGCTCCCGCATGCCCGCGCACTCCGCGTCTCAGATAACCGAGGAGACTGCCGCGCTGTCTTGCGTGCTGTGTACACAAGAGCAGCGGGGTAACCTCCTGCCAGCCGCCCGGACGTCAGGGAGGTCGGCGAAACTGTCGCAGCACCGCTCCGCGATCGGCTCGTTGGCGCGACGGCAGTTGTTCCCGGGTCCTGCGCCTACTTGTAGAGCCGTGCCGCCGCGCGATCCACTCCCTTGCGGAGTAGACCGTCGACCGGGGGTACCGCCACGTGACTAGACTGGCGGACCAAGTGAGCGGTCTCGTCGAGATGCTTCGGTTCGGGAATCGCCCCGGGGGTCACGACGGCAGCGCCGGCTTCACCGGCCGCCGGCGCGTGGTCGTTTGCAGCTCGTAGCTGCGACCCATGGTTCATCCCCCAGATCGCTGCCTGCGTTCGGTTTTGAACCCGTATCTTTCGCAGAATCGCCTTGACGTGGACTTTCACGGTCGCCTCGGCGATATCGATCTTTCGGGCAATGCTCTTGTTGGAATCACCTTCGATGAGGCAGGCTAGGATTGCGTTCTCGCGCGGAGAAAGTTGGGGTGAGACCGCATTCTCTTGAGCCGTAATGGGCGCATGTTCATGTTGGCTGCGCTCCGTCGTTTCGCGCTCGCGATTGCCGTCGAGAGCGAACGACAGGAATGCAGGTGGGAAGACCGTCTCGCCCATCGTCACCAGTTCAACCGATTTGACGAAGGCGTCGCACGAATTGACGTTGACGAAGTAACCGCTGGCGCCCGCACGAAATGCGGAGGCGAGCTCGACCGGCCGATAATTGTTCGACACGATCGCAACGGGCGCGTTGGGATATCGATCTTTCACATATCCGATTTCCGATACCGCAACATCGAAATCATCGCCGGTGTGGACGATGAGAAACATCAGTTGCTGAGCTTGAAGCGAGCTTGGCAATTCCTCAGGGGACGAGACCGATATCGGCATGCGAAAATTCGCTTCATGCAGTATTCTGGCAATGCCTTCTCGAATTAAAACGCTCTTTCCGATAAGAGCCACTTCGTAAGATTGATACCTCCTCATTGGGTCCTCCAGCCGACGCAATGACACACCACAGAAACGCAACAAAATAACGCAACCAAATTGAGTCTCGCGAGAGACAACCAGCCATTGGCGGCCGTCGTGTTCACTCGGACTGCCGACGTCCAGGTTGGTTACTCCGACTGGGAGTCTTCCCGAAACGTCATCTGTAAATCCACTGCTCCTATATTGTTGAAACTATTTAGAGTGTTAATCTTGAATTTTCGATCGCCTATATGTCGTTCGTTATACGAGCGGAGGAAGTCCAATACACGCAGACGATCAGCTGTTGGCGCGCCGCTATCTGACGTCGTGTGTCCGTTCGTCGTTGCGAGCTGGACCGTTGCAGATTGGTGACGAACTCTCCCGAGCAGTTCAGCGCAAATTACGGGCAGATAGCTGGTCGCGTCCAAATGCTGCAATGCAGCAAGGATATCATGTCAGGAAGAAGTTCGACTGATACGCCGATGGCTTGGAAATCTTGGAAATAGAGTATGCTCAGCGCGTTAGTTGGGGACCTCGACGGAGGATCGCCCGATGCGACGTATCAATGTAGTCATTGCACACCGGCATCCAATTGTCTTAGAGGGCCTGAGCATCGTGCTCGGCGCCTTGCCCGATTTTAGAATCGTTGCATCTTGTGAGAACACTGCAAGCTGCATCGAAGCGATAAAGAACTTTGCTCCCGACATCGCGATCGTGGATCCTGCGATGCCTGGGTGCGCGGAGCTATTGCTGAGTTCGACCCACATATCACAAAATCGTTTGTCAGAAAGTCATTCGACACATGTGGTCTTTTTCGGCTCGAGTGAGGATTGCGCGCGCGTACTGGAAGCCGCACCCGCAACCTGCAGCATCGTCCTGAAAGACACGGAGCCCGAGGTCCTGCTCCAATTCTTGCGGCGGATAGCTGAGGGCGACAGCTTGTCGCCGACGACGTCATCCGATCCTATCGGGTCGCAGGAGGAGAGGGGGGATGCTGAACACATGCTCGCAACGCTCACGGACCGCGAGCGCCAAATCATGCGTCTGGTCTCAAAAGGACTGTCGAATAAGGAGATCGGGCGGCGGTTGAACATTGCCGACGGCACGATCAAGCAGCATCTTCACAAGATTTTTCAGAAGCTTGCAGTCAGCAATCGGACGGTGCTCGCGGCCATCGCGATCGCGCAATATGGACGTGCCACCATGGATAACGACAAGATGCCCGAGAAGAATTGTGGGTAGCCCGTTGGACCAGGCCGCTGATCCGGAATCGCAGCTCTCTTATCGGGTGGACCGTGTTCTATTCGACACCTGCGGGTCTGGGTCGATCGCGTTGCCCGCTGTCAGGTAGTTAGTCGCGGCCATTGCGAACGGCTCCGGTTTCATCGCAGGGGTGTGCCACCGCCGCATCGGCATATCCAGAGCAGCGGCCCTGATCCTTCCTGCCCTGCCCCCCAGCGATCAGGGCCGTTCTCTTTTCTCGGTCACCAGCAGGATCGCAGCTCCCGGCTTGAGACGGAAGTGCGCGAAGATATCCCGATAACGGGATACTCGAAGCGCGATCGGCGACGAATATTGCTTTGCCGTCGTGTATAAGATCCCGCTCGGACCGCCTCAGGCTGTGTTGCCGGCATCGACGGTCATCGTGGTGCCGGTGATGTTTCGGCCGCCCTCACCAAGGAGGTATTCGACTACGGACGCGACGTTGTCAGCTTCGGGCAGACGGCGCAATGCGCTGCGGCGGGTGATGCGCCCACGGCTCTCCTCATCCAAAGACCGGGTCAATTCGGTGTCGATGAAGCCGGGCGCGACCGCGTTTACGGTGATGCCGACCCGGCCAACCTCTCGGGCGAGCGAACGGGTGAAGCCGGCAATCGCGGCCTTGGACGCGGCATACACGGAAAGGCCGCTGTAGCCGGTCGAAGCGACGATGGAGGAAATGTTGACGATCCGTCCCGCGCCATCGACCATCATGTGGCGCACCACGTATTTGGTCAGGATGATTGGCGACAAGATGTTGAGGCGAAGCACGGCCTCGACTTCGGAGTTGTGCATGGTTGCCAGCAGCCCCTCGGCGCCGATACCGGCGTTGTTGACGAGACCATAAACTGCGCCGAATTCGTTGCGCAGTGACTTTGCCAGAGCGGGAATCTCATCGATCACCGCAAGATCGCAGGCGCGGAAGTGCAGTCGCTGTTGCGCCTCTCGGACCGCAGCCGCAAGTTCTCCGCTCTCGTGGCGCGCAAGCGCGATCACGTTGTACTCGCCGGACGCGACGAGCCTGCGCGCAATGGCAAGGCCGATTCCCCGGCTGCCACCTGTGACAAGGACGTTACGCATCGGTCCGCGCCAGTTTCCCTGCCGCTGTGACGTCGAGCCGCTCGACGAAGCGGATCATGGCTGGCACTTTCCAAGTGAGCAGACGATCCCTGCACTGGCTAAGGATCTCGGCGCGGATCGCCTCGTGACGGTTTCCATCGGTGCCGTCCGCGAGGATAACATCGGCGACCACAATGGCTCCCGTGATTGGGCTTTTCCGTGATCGCGCACGCGACATCCGAACGGAGGCATGCCGGTTGATCACCGCCTCAATCTCCTCCGGATGCACCTTCAACCCCCCGATGTTGATAATGCCGCCTCGTCTTCCGACGAAGTGGTATCGTTCGCCGCGCAACTCGACCATATCGCCGGTATCGACGAATCCTTCTGCGTCAACAAGAGCGGGCGCATCTGCCCCTACATAGCCGCGTGCGGTACGTCGCGAACGGATCCGCAGGGAGCCCTCGACCACTTTCATCTCCACGCCGCCTTGACTCGGTCCCATCAGGTGGGCGGGAAACCCTTCGCGTCCATCGTCGACGCTGAAACCAACTCCTGCTTCGGTCGAGGCATAGGCATGACCGATCGACGCGTGCGGAAATGCCTGTGTTAAGGCATCGAGTACGGCTTGGTCGGCGATTTCCCCGGACAGGCGGACATAGCGCGGAGAGAAGTTGGCGGCCGCGCCGCTCATCAGGATCTTGCGCCAGTGCGAGGGGGTTCCGGAGATATGGGTGACGCCGCTCGCGCGCAGCCGCGCCACATGCGCCGCGACGGCTTCCCCGGGCTCTAAGAGCACCATAGATCCGCCGCCGATCACGGCTCGCAAGAAGATTTGCAGGCCGCCGTAGCGACGGATGTCGTAGAACGTCGCCCACGTAGCGCCGTGGTAGCGCGCAGGCCCGTCGGCGACGATCGCGCCGGCGAGGCCATCGAGCGTATGTCGGACGATCTTCGGCAGGCCCGAGGTCCCCGATGTCAGCATCAACCATTCGGTAACATGGTCTGCTTTCCGCCGCGGGGCCTTTCGTTTGGGCAGGTCGATGCCGACAACTGTGCATTTTCCCGTGCGGTCGCCGGATAGCGCCCGGTCGGTGACGATGACATCGATGGCAGCCTGCGCAATGAGGATCTGAAGGCGCTCCCAATCGACGTCCGGCGGGCAAAGGAGCATGCGGCGGGCGGCGCCGTCGAGCTCGATCATGGCAAGCGCGGATAGCAGCTGCCTGGACGTTGCAAGCAGCACCGAGCGGCCCGACAGCTCGCAGGACGACCCGCCGATCAGGCAGCTACGCTCGATCATGTCTGTCAGACATACGCTTTGCCGGGCATCGGAAATCGTGCGATCCGTCAGCCCTTCGCCGAGGTACTGGTGTAGCGCGATGGCGTCAGGCGGGGACATTCTCGTAGGCCCTGACAAACTCACCGAGGGTCGAGGGGAAGGTTGCGTCTTCCGCGGCAGTAAAGGGGTCGACATTGAGCTCGTCCTCCAGCCGGGCAACCAGGATGGCGAAGGCCAGTGAATCGAACCCGGTTTCGTTCAGGGACAGGTCATCCTCAAGCGGCGGGAGCATTAAATTCTGCTCCTCGGCGATTTGCTTCATCATGGAGAAAATCTTCGTTTTGACCAGCATGGTACACACCTCATTTTCGGCTTCCGAGCCGACGTCAGAGCTTGATTGCGCCCTCACTAACGAGCGCGTAAACGGACGGGCCGATCGAATGATAGTCGCCGCTCGCCGGATCACGCAGGAACAGCGGATCGCTCACCACCGAGGGATTGAATGCCTCGCGGATCAGTCGCTGCTTCTTCTTCCTGAAGGTCTCAGTCGTCTCGAGCGACGGGCATAGCCTGACGAAGGCCGGAATTGCATAAGGCGGCAGCCTGCGCGAAAGGTGGTTCCGGAATACACGGAAATCAAAATCCGAGCTCACCACCAAGGCTGCCATGCCGGCGCGGCCATCGGTCCCAGACACCGCAACGCCATAGGTCGCGGCGTCGAGAACGCCGGGGCAGGCCGTGATTGCGTCGTCCACTTCGCTGGTCGCGACATTCTCGCCCTTCCAGCGGAAAGTATCGCCCATACGGTCGATGAAGTGCAAATAACCTTGCTCGTCGCGCATCATCAGATCGCCCGTGCGGAACCAGGCATCACCAACCGCGAAGACATCGCGCAAGATCTTTCTGACGGTCTCGGATGGGTCCGTGTAGCCCTCGAAAGACCAGCCGCCACGACCGGCACTGCCGATACGCCCTACGGCCTCGCCGGTCTCACCGGGGGTGCAGGCGATGCAGAGCCCGTCGATGTTCCGAACCGGGCTGCCGCTTTCGGCATCGACCTTGATGATGGAGGCTGGAAAGCGATGTGCCAGAACGGGCGGGATCCGGCCGACCGCGCCCGGTTTGCCGTCGACGTTAAACAGTGAAAAATTGGCCTCGGTTGCGGCATAGAATTCAATGATCTGCGGAATCGCGAACCGACTGGCGAACGTCTCCCAGATATCGCCGCGTAATCCGTTGCCAACAGCCAATCGAAGCCGGTGTCGCGCCTCATGTTCGACCGTTGAGGCCTTCAGCAAATAGCGGCAGAGCTCGCCAATATACTGGAACATAGTGCAATCGAAATGCTCGATGTCGTCCCAGAACCTGGCAGTGGAGAACCTCTCGGCGATCGCGACCGAGCCGCCGGCGCAGAGCGTGCTGCAGGGGGCAGCGACACCGCCCACGGAGTGATGGAGCGGTAGGCAATCATAGAGGCGATCGTCGGTGGACGCGTCGGTCAGTCCCGCAAACCAGCCAGCCCAGGCGAGAACGCGGCGATGGCTGACGTTAGCCGCCTTCGGAAGGCCTGTGGTGCCCGAGGTGTAGATGAGAAGCGCACGCTGATCGATCGTGACTTCGCCCCGTTCGGTCGAGGACACTGGTCGCGGTTCGAAGGCAGCCAGCGCCGCATCCAGATCATGGTCTGAATCGTCGATGCCAACAGTCCAACATTTCGGCGCGCCATGGAGATGGGGACGCGCACTTTCGAACGCGTCCTCGCACTCCGCCGCGAGGATGAGGTGATCGGCATGAGCGACGTCGATACAGTGTGCGAGCGACGGACCGACGAGCCTGGTGTTGATCAGCGCCACCGTCCCGCCAATGCTGCTGATACCAAGCCAACAGGCCAGGTAGTCCGGCCGGTTCGGCATCAGCAGGCAGACGGTGAGGCCGGCGCGCGGGCCCAGGTCCCGTGCCCAACGCGCATACCGGTTGATCCGGTCGGAGAGTTCCCGATAAGTGAGGGACTGACCACGCGAGAGAAGGGCAGGTCGACCAGGCTGACGCCGTGCCCAGTCCTCGACGATGTCGGCGAACAAGCGGTGCGGATGGTTTTCCAGCTGTGCCGTTAGCGCGATAGCTTGCAGCCAGCTCTTGGCGGCAGAGCGTCTGCGCGGCGGAGCGTCGTCTCTGGTTGTTGGCTCGGCCTGCGCACGCATCCATCCGATGCGGCTCGCCTTGTTGTCGAAGTCGAATCTCTGTTCAATTGACTTCATTCCGGCCGGATCCGAGCTGATTGAGAATCATCTGCTCCATCGCCTTCACCGATTGAAAGTTTTCGGGCGTGATCTCAAATTGAGGGAGGATAAGGTCGAACTCGGCTTCGACCTTAAGCATCAACTCGACCATGCCCATCGAACTCAATCCAATGTCCACGAGCCGCGACTCTGGGTGGACATCGGCCGCGATCTCGTTCTGCTGGAGGACACTCCTGACGACCGATATAACGCGGTTCTGAACGTTGACGGAAAAGTCGTACATTTCGGCCGGTCTCCTGCCGGGTCCAAGCGTCATCACTTTGGGTGGGAGGATACTCACCTGGTCCTTGGATCAATAGCTCTGCTTCGGAGGTACCTCGCCCGGGACTGGAAGTTTCCCGATACCCACTTCTGCTCCAACGACGCGGTAGGGAGAAGTGAGCTAGTTGTCGGTTTCGAGCGGAGATCTTCGCATCGGCCGATGATGACAAGTATGAGAGGGGAGGCTCTGGCCTATGACTGTGCAGGAAGTCCAGTTCCGCGACGTCGCCAAGCAAAATGGGCGAATAGCATTCTCTCCCGACAGCTCCTTGTTACAGCAGCGAACGGCAAAGGTCGCGGAGGTCGCCGCCGCGGAGGCCGAGACGGTCGATCGCGCGGCGTTATTCCCTCTGAAGGCGATCAATGCGGCGCGCAAGGAGAGACTCTTGGGGGCTCAGATTCCGATCGAGTACGGCGGAGGCGGGGCGTCAATTTCCGAGGTCGCCGACATGTGTTACGCGCTCGGCCGCGCCTGCGCCTCGGTGGGGATGATCTTCGCGATGCATCAGACCAAGATTGCGTGCCTAGTTCGTCACGGCGCGGGCAGTGGCTGGCACGAGAACCTTATGCGCCGCGTGGCTGCCGAGCAGTTGCTGTTGGCATCGTCGACCACGGAAGGCCAGAATGGTGGAAACATACGCTTCAGTTCGGCTGCCGTGGAGCACGCCGGCGCCGAGATTTCGTTGGTGCGTGACGCGACGGTGATTTCGTATGGCGCCGAGGCGGACGGCATCATCACCACCGCCCGCCGCTCCGACTCTGCCGCCGGCTCCGATCAAGTGCTGCTGGCCATCACCCGTGATGAATACACGCTGGAGCGCACCCTCGCGTGGGAGACGCTCGGCATGCGTGGGACTTGCAGTGCCGGCTTCAGGCTGAATTTCAGGGGATCTGCCGAACAGATATTCCCAGTGGCATATGAAAAGATCCATGCGCAGACGATGACACCTGTCGCCCATCTGTGCTGGTCCTCGGTGTGGGCGGGAATCGCGGCAGCGGCGGTGGACCGGGCGCAGCTGTTCATCCGCAAGGCTGCCCGCGGGGCGGGCGGCAACATGCCTCCCGGTGCGACGCACTACACCGCTGCCAGGATGACCTTGACCAAGTTGCGCGCCGTCATCGCCGCGGGCCTCCAGTCCTATGAAGCTCGCGGACGAGATGTGCGCGCACTCTCGTCCGTCGACTTCCAATCCTCGATCAACCTTCTCAAGGTGGAAGCCTCCGAGCTCGCGGTTGTGACCGTCATGCACGCGATGCGCACTTGCGGCCTTTCTGGATACCGCAACGACACCGACGTGAGCATCGGCCGCCACCTGCGAGACGTGCTTTCCGCTCCGATCATGATCAACAACGATCGCATCCTCGCCAGCATGGGTACCGCCACGCTGATGAGCGCGGTTCCGGAGTCTCTATGTGATTGATATTTGTCCGAGAAGGAAAGGGCCCGATGAACGTCGCCATCGTTGAAACGCCGGCGGACTCCAATCCGCCTCCAGCCGATCCGTTGGGCTATCTTGCCGATGTGCTGTTCTATGAGATGGGCTCTCCCGGGGTCTACGGCCGCACCGCACTCTACGAAGACGTAGTTCAACGAATTGCGGCGGTGATCTCGCGGAATCGCGAGCCGGACACCGAGGTAATGCGTTTCCCGCCGGTCATGAACCGCTCACAACTCGAGAAGTCTGGTTACCTGAAAAGCTTTCCCAATCTCCTGGGCTGCGTCTGTGGCTTGCATGGCCTGGATAGCGAGATCGACGCCGCGGTCAGTCGCTTCGATGCCGGCGGTGACTGGACCGCGTCGCTGTCAGCGGCGGATCTCGTTCTGTCGCCGGCCGCCTGCTATCCGGTCTATCCCATCGCGGCGAGCCGAGGGCCCGTGCCGCCCGGTGGCTGGCGCTTTGACGTGGCCGCTGATTGTTTCCGTCGTGAACCCTCGCGCCATCTCGATCGGTTGCAGTCCTTCCGGATGCGTGAATTCGTCTGCATCGGTAGTGCTGATCTCGTCTCGGGATTCCGGGACCGTTGGATCATACGCGCCCAGAAGATCGCCCGGGATCTCGGGCTGACTTTCAAAATCGACCATGCGAACGATCCGTTCTTCGGCCGGGTCGGGCAGATGATGGCGGTGACCCAGAAGCAGCAGTCGCTCAAGTTTGAATTGCTGGTGCCTCTGCGCTCCGAGGAGCGGCCGACCGCCTGTATGAGCTTCAACTACCACCGGAATCATTTCGGCGCGACCTGGGGGATCGTCGATACGGCATCCGAGCCGGCTCACACGGCCTGTGTGGCCTTCGGAATGGACCGTCTCGCCGTCGCCATGTTCCATACCCACGGCAAAGACGTCGATCTATGGCCGGTCGCGGTGCGCGATCTTCTCGAGTTCCCAAAAACCGATCGTCGGCCGATTTCAGCAATCGAGGAATTCCGATGCGCCAAGGAAGTCGGGAGCTAGCCCGCGACCGCAGAGCAGCGGGGTCAGCGACCATGCGAAGAGAGACGCTCGCGGTGCACGGCGGTTTTGAAGATGATCCGGCAACGAAGGCCGTTGCTGTGCCGATCTACCAGACGGCCTCCTATGCATTCGACAGCGCCGACCATGGAGCGGCGCTCTTTAACCTCGAAGCGGACGGCTTCCGTTATACCCGCATCGGCAATCCGACCAACGCTGTGTTGGAGAAGCGTGTCGCCGCCCTTGAGGGAGGCATCGAGGCGCTGAGCGTTGCCTGCGGTCAGGCTGCCGTGAATTATGCGGTCGTCAACGTCGCCGAGATGGGCTCCAACGTCGTCTCGGTGCCGCAGCTCTACGGTACTACGCACACACTGTTCGCCCATATCCTGCCGAGGCAGGGCATTACGGTCCGCTTCTCGGAAGACGACCGGCCGGAAAGTGTCGCAGGGCTCATCGACGACGATACGCGAGCCGTGTTCTGCGAGAGCGTCGGGAATCCGGCCGGAAATGTCTGCGACATTGAGGCGATGGCCGATGTCGCGCACAAGCATGGCGTTCCGCTGATAGTGGACAACACTGTACCGACTCCGATCCTGCTCCGACCGATCGAGTACGGCGCAGACATCGTCGTAGAGTCTCTGACAAAGTTTATGGGCGGGCATGGCACGACGCTCGGAGGAGTTATCACCGACAGCGGTAGGTTTCCCTGGGCGGAGCATCGACGGCGCTTTTCGATGATGAATGAGCCGGAGAAATCGTACCATGGGTTGATCTTCACGGAACGCTACGGCGCCGCCGCCTACATTGCGCGTTGCCGCGCGGTTTCCCAGAGAACCACAGGCGCCGTGCTGGCGCCGATGAACGCTTTCCTGCTGCTCCAAGGGATCGAGACCGTCGCGCTACGGATCGAGCGGCATGTGGAGAACGGGGAGAAAGTCGCGAGGTTCTTGCGCCATGATCGTCGCGTCGAGTGGGTGAACTATGCGGGCTTTCATGACAGCCCTTATTTCGCGTTGACGCAGAAATACCTGGCCGGTCGAGCATGTTCGCTGCTGACTTTTGGCGTCGCCGGAGGCTTCGAGGCGGGCAAGCGGTTCTACGACAGGCTGAAGCTCTGCAAGCGGCTGGTCAATATAGGCGACGCGAAGACGCTTGTCTGCCATCCCGCATCGACAACGCACCGGCAAATGTCGTTCGAAGAACAGGACAAAGCCGGCGTGCGACCGGAGATGATCAGGCTGAGCGTCGGAATCGAGCACATCGACGACATCCTCGCAGATCTCGATCAGGCCCTCGGCGCTGTGAACTGATGCTTCATCAATCATAGAGGCATTCGAATGACTGTCTTGATCGACATAGAGTCACAGGAGCACCACCTCTTTTCGAGAGCGCCGAGCGCGGCCTACACGAAGGTAGCCGGGGAAAGGCGGGAGGAGTGTCTCGACATCGGCCTCATCAACAACATGTCTGACGCAGCGTTGATCTCAACCGAGCGCCAAGTGTTCGACCTGCTCAATGCCGCTGCCGGACGGCTTTGCGTCAGGCTGCACTTCTACGCAATTGAGTCGACGCCTCGTTCGGAATGGGGACGCGATTACGTGCATCGATACTATCGTGGCGTTGGTGATCTCCTGAGCAGGAGGATGGACGGTGTGATCGTGACAGGCGCCGAACCCAAAGCCTCCCGCCTGGCCGAAGAGCCATATTGGCCCAGCTTCGTCGAGATTGCGGACTGGGCGACGGAAAATACCGCCTCGTCCGTGTTTTCCTGCCTGGCCGTCCACGGAGCGGTCCTGCATATGGACGGCGTTCCTCGTCACAAGCTGGGCACCAAATGCTTCGGCGTTTTCGCTCAAACCAAGACGAGACGCCATCCGTTGATGCAGGATGTGCCGCGGACCTTCCGAATACCCCACGCCCGGTGGAACGAGGTGCAGGAGGAGGATCTCTCGAACTGCGGATACTCGGTTCTCTCCTGGTCGAGGGAGAGCGGGGTCGACTGCTTCATCAAGCCGCAGAAGAAGAGCCTATTCGTGTATTTCCAAGGGCATCCGGAATACGAAACCCTGAGCCTGCTGGGTGAGTATCGACGAGATATGGGCCGCTTTCTTCGTGGAGAGAACGAAGTCTGCCCGACGATACCGAGGAGCTATCTGAACGAGGGCGCGGAAGAATTACTGATCGCTTTCCGACAGGAGGCCCTCTCCCACAGAAGGTCGGAGCTTTTTGCCGATTTTCCTCTCGATCGGCTGGCGAATAACTTGAGCAACGTATGGCGTCTGCCAGCCCAGCGCATATACCGCAACTGGTTGCTGTACTTGGTGTCGCAGCAAGCCCGCCGCTCAAACGCATCGGGAGCGCGGGAAGAGTCTCTGTCTGCAGTCGGACTTGCAACACGGCGCCATCAGCGCAGGCTGGTTGCCGCTCGATCGGCTCATCTGGCGCGCGCGCAAGCCCGGTAAGCAGGAGGCCATCCGGTTGCATGACTGAGAGTTCGAACATGATCCGATGTCGTGAGATAGAAGTGGTCGATCTCGACGCCATCGCAGATCTTCTGGCAAACGGCTTTCCGCTTCGTCCGCGCGAATACTGGATCGATGGACTCCGGCGCTTGGCTGTGCGCGAGACACCCGACAGCTTCCCGCTCTTCGGCTATATGCTCGAGCATGATCGGACGCCGGTTGGTGCTCTGCTTTTGATCTACACCGCCAGATGCGATGGTGAAAGCATCTCGATCCGGTGCAATCTCTCGAGCTGGTATGTAGAGCCTGCCTTTCGCAGCTACGCACCGATGCTGACCAAGGTCGCGCAACGTCATAAGGAGGTTACTTACGTCAACATCAGCCCGGCGCAATGGACCTGGAAAGCCATCGAAGCGCAGGGGTTCCGTCGTTATTGCGGCGGCTTGTTTTTTTCCTTCCCGGCCTTATCGCGCCCGGTCAAGGATATGCGCGTGGAGATCGTGCGCCGAGACACGCGGGCGATTGACGGATTGTCAAAGTCTGACGCGGCGTTGCTTGCACGTCATGCGTCATACGGGTGTTTCGTCCTGGTATGCCGCGCCAGTAATGGGCGCGCCTTTCCGTTCGTCCTGCAGCCGATGCGGCTGGGCCGCATCAGTCTGCCTTCGATGCAAATGATCTATTGCGCTGATGTGGTCGATTATATTACGTGCGCCGGAACCATAGGTCTTTTTTTGGTACGGCGTGGTTGGATCTCGGTCGCTCTCGACGCCAACGGACCCGTGCCCGGCCTCATCGGTATCTATAGGGAGCCGATCGGTCGCAAATACTTCAAGGGTCCGCATTGTCCCCGGCTCGCCGATTTGTCGGATTCTGAACTGGTGATTTACGGCCCCTGACTCGTCGTTCACGATCCATCCGGTGTCGCGAATACCTTTGGGCGGGCGAACGATCTTACCGGGCTCGCGCCGGTTCCCGAACTAGCCCCGTCGAACTTCATTCTAGACAAGACGATTCTCGCCCCAGAGTTTGCGAAACGCGGCAGCGGCCTGGGAGCTCCGGGACGTATGGAGGGCGGGCGCTGGGAGGTGGAGGGGGCCGAGGAATGGCAACTTACTCCGCCCATAGCGCATCTGTTTTCTCCGCATATGCAGTTCCCAAGTGGAACCTTGCTAATTTTTCCCGGTTTGACTCACATAAGCGAATGTAGCGTCATGGACCGATGCGCTTGGCTATGCGCCGATCGCCAATTCGAGGAGCGTGCATCAGTTGACCGACGAAAAATCATTGCAGAGTAAATACTTCATTCGGATGGGTGGCAAAGGTTGGATGGTCTACGATCGAGAGCGAAGGGGGCCCGCAATCGTTGGGATGGACTTGGCTGTGAATTTGACAAAGGAGCGAGCTGAGCAAATTCGACACCTGCTGGTGACGGCGGGGCGTAGGCAGGCGACAAGCGGCACGGAATCATCCTGATCTCAGGGACTGCTCCGGTTTTCGGGGGCAGCTGTCGACCGGGGAGACCTCGGCGGATACGTCACCGGCGTGACCCGGGATAAGCTCCGCGGCGCCCCAAAATACGCCGAGCGGCGCGTAGCCATCGCGCGGGCGCTGTGCATGCGTCCCAAGATCATGCTGTTCGACGAGCCGACGTCGGCGCTCGACCCGGAAATGGCCAAGGAGGTGCTGGAGACCATGAAGAAGCTCGCGGAAGAGGGCATGACCATGCTGTGCGTGACTCACGAGATGGGCTTTGCCCGCGAAGTCGCCGATCGCATCGTATTCATGAACGATGGCAAGGTGGTCGAGCAGGCCGCGCCGGAGGAATTCTTCAAGCATCCGAAGTCCGAGCGGGCGCGGACGTTCCTCGACTAGATCATTCACTAGCCGGCGTCGGCGGCGATGCAGACATTCAGCGACCGCCTGCGCGGCGTCCACGCCGCCACAATCGTGCCGATGACGGCCGATTTCGAGGTCGATGAGGCGCAGCTCGCAGCTCATCTCGCCTCGGTCGCGTCCACACCCGGCATCAACGGGCTCCTCGTCAACGGTCACGCCGGCGAGAATTTTGTGCTGTCGCTGGCCGAGAAGCGGCGGGTGGTTGAGCTGGCGCGCCGGCACGCGCCGAAGGACTGCCTGATCGTCTCAGGGGTCACCATGGATCGAGCCTGGAGGCCGCGCGCGAGGCGGCTGCGCTGGAGCAGGCCGGCGCGGACGGGCTGCTGGTATTTCCTCCCAACAGCTGGGCGCTCAGCCATGCCGATGACTGCGTGATCGAGCATCACCGCCGCATTCGCGGCGCGACGGCCTCACCGCTGATGCTCTATGCCGCGCCCGTCGGCGCCGGTGCGATGGCCTATACGCCGTCGCTGCTGGAACGGCTCGTTGCTGATCCTCGCTTCGTTGCGATCAAGGAGGGCTGCTGGGAAGTTGCGACGTACGAGCGGAACTTGCGACTGATCCGCAAGCTGCGTCCGGACTTCGTCGTGCTTGGCTCCGGCGACGAACATCTGCTGACGAGCTATCTCGTCGGCTCGGCCGGCAGCCAGGTCAGCCTCGCCTCCGTGGTGCCGGAGGTTGTTGTCAGCCTCTGGAATGCCGCGGAAGCCGGCGATTGGACGTCGGCGCGCGCCGCCCACGAGAGGCTCTATCCGCTGGCTGTCGCAATCTACCGCGATGCGCCGAGAGGGCGCGCGACGGTGCGGCTCAAGGCTTGCCTGAAATTGCTCGGACGTCTTTCGTGCGACGCAGTACGGCCGCCGCAGCCACCGGTCATACCAAACGAGTTGCGAGCACTCGAACAGGCGCTGCGGATCGCCGGCGCGCTCCAGGAAACGAAGAACGGATAGAGGTTGCGCAGCGCCATGTTCTCGCGGCATCTCTTGGCGATCATGACGCTGGCAAGACTGTAATAGCTGTCCGATGGCGCGATATCGGGGACCGCCTCGTCGAGATCGTAGGCAGACATGCCCAATTTGCCGGAGCGCGTAAGCGGTTTTCGCCGTGTTCGCATCAGCCGACGAGGTGTCGAAATCCGGTTCGTTGCAATTCGACACTGCCCTTTAGATCCGTGGTCCACCATGATGGCGTCAATGCGCAGCAAGTGGTTATGAACGGGACGCGATTATGTGCCTGTCCGGCGGCTATACTATTTTCGCGGAAATAGTATAACGGGGACGAGTGCATAGAGGATGTTATAACCAATTGGAATCGCGAGATTATCTCTTTTCCGTGGCCCCCATGATGGATTGGACCGACCGGCATTGCCGGGTGTTCCACCGTCACCTGACGGCGCGCGCGCTGCTCTATACGGAGATGCTGACGACGGGCGCCATCCTTCATGGTGATCGGGAACGGCTGCTTGGTTTCGATGCGGTCGAACATCCAGTGGCGCTCCAGCTTGGCGGGTCGGATCCAGGCGAGCTCACGAAGGCGGCACGGATCGGCGAAGAGTTCGGCTATGACGAGATCAATCTCAATGTCGGCTGTCCATCAGATCGCGTGAAGGATGGTCGCTTCGGCGCCTGCCTGATGGCGGAGCCGGATCTGGTCGCAAGATGTGTCGAGGCAATGAAGTACGCGGTTGCCGTGCCCGTCACGGTCAAATGCCGCATCGGCATCGATGACCAGGACCCGGAGGTATCGCTCGACACGCTCGCGCGCGCCGTCGTGACTGCGGGCTGCGACGCGCTGATCGTGCATGCCCGCAAGGCCTGGCTGAACGGCCTGTCGCCGAAAGAGAACCGCGACATTCCGCCGCTCGACTACGACCGCGTCTATCGGCTCAAGCGTGCGATGCCTGATGTGCCCGTCATCATCAATGGTGGTGTTTCGAGCATCGAGGAAGCGAAAGCGAATCTTGCGCATGTCGACGGCGTGATGCTTGGCCGTGCCGCCTATCAAGAGCCGTGGCGTCTGCTCTCGGTCGATTCCGAGATCTTCGGCGAGGCCGCGCCGCATGCGACCATGCAGGACGCGTTCGAAGCGATGATGCCCTATATCGAGGCGCAGCTCGCGCGCGGCACACGACTGCATGCCATCACGCGGCATTTCGTCGGCGCCTTCCATGCTGTGCCTGGCGCGCGTGCATTCCGCCGCCATCTCGCCGAGCAGGGTGTGAAGCCGGGGGCTGGTGTCGAGGTCCTGCGCGAGGCGATCGCGTGCATTGGTGTCCACGCGCCGGCAGAGGCAGCTGCCTGACTGCAGTCATGACTGGGCGGTTTATTGGATAGCCGAAGGCCCATAGCCACGTTCGTTTGCGGCTTCGCTAGGTGGTCTACGCGACCATGCGCGGCAGAGGACGGCGCAGTGACGGTCTTAGTCGAGCGCCGTGCGTGAGCGGCGGTGGCTGCTTTGCAGCTCCGGATAGCCTGTGAGCATCAGCGTGTCGGAGCGTACGCCCCAGCTCTCCAGGCGATCGAGGAAGCTCATGCCGAGCAAATTGGTCTTCATCTGCCCACGTTGCACCACGAGCGCCGGCACCGATTTCTCGACGAGATGGCCGACGGCGAGACGGTCGAGCGTCAGCCGCGCCGCCTTGGTGTGGCCGCCGGCGGTTTCGAGGTCGACGTCATATTCGAGCATTTCGAGCGGCAGCCCGATCGCCTTTGCGGTTTCCCAGGTGAGCACAACGGAGGTCGCGCCGGTATCGATCACCATCGGCGCGGCGACGCCATTGATTTTTGCGCGCAGCGCGAATTCGCCGCCCTGGCCACGCTGAATCTGCACCGCGGGTGCTGGTGCGAGCGACGCGGAGGGGCCGCGCAGCATGTGCGAGACCTTGTGGCTTGCGCGCGCGATCTGGCCGGGATCGCCATAGGCGACAACGGCGCCTGCCGTGCCTGCAAGCATGACGAGAACGAGCAGGAAGCGGATCATCGTGCGCCTCCGAAGACGTGCAGGCCCGTCAGGTGCGCTTCGGCGATCCTGCGATCGGCTGCAAACCGGCGTCGGCCTTGCGCGCCGGCAGGAGCGCCATGACCGAGAGACGTTCCGCGCTCTCCATCGCGTGCCAGCGCGCGATCTCCGGCAAGGTGCGGCCGCAGCCGAAGCACAGCTTGGTCTTGGGATCGATCATACAGACGGCGACGCACGGCGTTTCTTTGCTCATACGGACATAGTGGGGGATCGTCGGGCATGTCTGCAAGCATCTCGTTAAGAGCCCGTGCCCGCGCTCATGATCGGCTTGTGGCGTGGCCGGCGCTTCTCGTCAGGCACCATGAAGCCCTCCGGTTGCAGCGGCGGCGCATCCTCCGACAGCGGCGCCAGCGCGCTCATCACGCGCTCCGGCGGGAAGGTGACGATCACCTCGGTGCCGATGCGCAGCTTCGATTTCAGCGTGAACGTGCCGCCATGCAGATCGATCAGGTTCTTCGCGATCGGCAGGCCCAGCCCCGCGCCCTGTTCGGCTGATTTGATCGAGTTGGAACCCTGGCCGAACGATGCGAGCACGACCGGGATCTCGTCCTCGGGGATGCCGGAGCCGGTATCCTTCACTGAAAGGTACTGCCCGCCTGAAGCGGTCCAGCCGACCTTGAGCCAGATCTCGCCGCCTTGCGGGGTGAACTTGATCGAGTTGGAAAGCAGGTTGAGCACGACCTGGCGGATCGCGCGCTCGTCGGCCCAGAGCCGTGGCATGGCCTGCTCGAACACCTCGTGGATGGTGATGCCCCGGCTCGAGGCGCGTAGCTTCATCAGATGATGGCAGTCAGCGACAATGCCGACCAGCGACACCGCTTCCTCGTTCAGCTCATAGCGGCCGGCCTCGATGCGCGAGAGGTCGAGGATCTCATTGATCAGGTTGAGCAGGTGTACGCCGGAATTATGGATGTCAGCCGAGTATTCCTTGTAGACCGGCACCGCATGCGCGCCAAAGATCTCGCTCTTCATCACCTCGGAGAAGCCGAGAATGGCGTTGAGCGGCGTGCGCAGCTCATGGCTCATCTGCGCCAGGAAGCGCGATTTGGCGACGTTGGCGGATTCGGCGCGGTGACGGGCTTCATCCGAGATCGCCTTGGCCTGCTCGAGCTCGCCGATCAGCGCGTCCTTCTCGGCGCGCGCCTCCAGCGCGGCGAAGGTCGAGGAGTGCAGGCGGTGCGCCAGCAACACGAAATAGCCTTCGGCGGCGAGTGCGAGCGCGCCCAGGATGTAATTGTCCAGTGAGCCCGTGATCGCAAAGCTCAGCGCCATGGCGACGGCGACCGGCGCGGTGGCGGCGAGCGCTGCGATCGGCAGATTTGCGGCGAGCATGCTCGACACTGCGATCACCAGCAGCATCAGGAACATCATCAGCGTTTCCGTGACCATGTCGAGCACGGGATGGATCAGGATCGCCATCCAGCACAGGCCATAGAGCAGGTCGAGCACGACGAAGCGTGTCCGCCAGGCGCGCGTCGCGATGGGCGAAGCAGGCTCGGCGAGGAAGCGGCGGCAACTGCGGATCATGGCGGCGTGGATGCAGAGCATGCCGGTGGTCCAGAGCGCGGCCGGGATCGGCTGCATCCACAACCCGAACAACACGCCGGTGGCGACCACCAGCAGCATCACGACATAGGACGCCGAAAGCCGCGTCTGTGCATATTGGCGCAACAGCTCGGCGTCGAAGGCCGGCCGGGTTCCGCTGGTCGACGTTAACTTATCGCGCGCCTCGCGCACCCGCTGCGCCGCAGCCCTTCGACTGCTCGCTGATGGAGCGCTGACCGGCTCGGCCGGAAGCTGCACTACCTCAGGCTTTTCAGCGGGGTTACTCATCAAGCAACAACGATTCCTGCCCACGTCGGACGTGGGACTTCTGCATTGTCTATCTCTGGCAAGAAATCCTTAAGAGGTGACTTAAGGAGCTAAAGAATTACGTTAACGAGCGATTAAGTTTCGCCCGGGCGCAGCCTCGGCGTTCCGGCTTGGACCCGGCTTGAGCGTGCATCGAGCAAGGGCTTGGCGAAGGCAACTCGCCACGCCGACCGACACGGCGATGCTGCCGAATGGTCGACATCGCATGTCCCGCAGGGACGGGAGGCACAGGCACAGCCCGATCGGGAGCGCGCCGGGAACCGAGCCCTTGTCATTTCACGACCCGTCAGGCAGCATCGCCAGCGCGGCCGCCATGGTATCGGGGGATGACAAGGCGAGCCGATCTCCTCATCCTCTCGCGCTGCGCAGAAGGAATTGGAAGGGGTGAGCTCAATTCAGGTTGCGAAGGAGACGTTGCTCTCCGGCGGACTTATCCTGGCCATCGGAACGCTGACGGGCTTCCTGGCTCAGAAGGTCAGAGTGCCGGATGTGGCGTTGTTTCTGATCGTTGGCATGTTGGTCGGGCCGGACGTGCTGGGACTGATCAACATCAAAGCGGATTCAGCGTTAAGCCAGATCATTCTTCTTTTTGGCGCAAGCTACATTCTATTCGACGGCGGGGCTTCCTTGAGGCTCGAGGTCCTGAAGCAGACGTGGATCACGATTGTGGTGATTGCCACGGTCGGCGTCGTGATTACGGCCGCGATCACCGGCGTCGCGGCCTATTTCATTCTCGGTGTTCCCTTTATCGTCGCGCTGCTGCTGGGTGCATCGCTCGCCTCGACGGATCCCGCGACGCTGGTTCCGATTTTCCGGCAGGTCAAGATTCGCGATCGCGTGGCGCAGACCGTGATGAGCGAGTCGGCGCTCAACGATGCCATGGGAGCGATCGTGACCTTTGGCGTCCTGGCGGTCGCAATGGGAACCGGCGAGTTCTCGCTGACCGCTTCTCTGCTCGGGCTGCTCAAACAATCGCTCGTCGGCGTCATTGCCGGTTGCGTGATGGGATACCTGGCCGCCTTGCTGATCGCCCATGAAAAGTGGGCATTCCTCGCGGAATATGCGCCGGTGGTCACTCTGGTTGCCGTGATCGGCGCTTATTTCGCGGCCGACGACTTGCAGGCCAGCGGGTTCATGGCGGTCTTCGTCTTCGGCATCGTGCTGGGAAACAAGGATTCGTTCGGCTTCAGGATGGAAGCGGGGGAGGCGCAAAAGCTCGATGAATACGTCGCGACCACCGCTTTCATCATGCGGATGTTCATTTTCATCCTGCTGGGCTCGCAGGTCGATTTCCCGCTGATGGGCCAGTATTTGTGGAGCGGCATCGCCATCGTGGTCGTGTTCATGCTCGTCGCACGGCCCATCACGGTCTTCCTGTGCGCAGCGCCCGATCGCCGCGCGAAATGGAGCCTCAACGAGATGCTGTTCATGTCCTGGACGCGCGAGACCGGCGTCATTCCGGCCGCGCTCGCCGGCCTGTTGATCGGAATGAAGGCGCCCGGCGCGCACATGATTGCGTCGATCACCTTCATCGCCGTCCTCATGACCATCCTGATACAGGCTCCCACCACGAAATGGCTGGCCGGCAAACTCGGCCTCCTGGCGGACGGCTAGTCGCCGCGACAATCGGGCAGCAGAAGGGCGAGAAGCTGCCAGCCTCTCGCCCTTAAGCGTCATCGCAATCCTAGCGAACGCGACCCTTGGTTCGTGATCGATCCGCTCAGCGCTGCAGCCGCGCCAGCAGGCTCGACGTATCCCAGCGCTTGCCGCCCATCTTCTCGACTTCGGCGTAGAACTGGTCGACCAGCGCGGTGACAGGAAGATTGGCGCCGTTGCGGCGGGCTTCGGCCAGCGCGATCGAGAGGTCCTTGCGCATCCATTCGACTGCGAAGCCGAAATCGTACTTGCCCTCGTTCATGGTCTTGTAGCGGTTCTCCATTTGCCACGATTGCGCGGCGCCCTTGGAGATGGTCTCGATCACCGAGGCGACGTCGAGGCCGCTCTTCTTGGCGAAGTGGATACCCTCGGAGAGACCCTGCACGAGGCCGGCGATGCAGATCTGATTGACCATCTTTGTGAGCTGGCCGCTTCCGGCGGGCCCGAGCAGCTTGCACATCCGCGCATAGGCGCCTGTGATGATCGGCTCGGCGCCGGCATAGACATCCTGCGCGCCGCCGCACATCACAGTCAGCACGCCGTTCTCGGCGCCGGCCTGGCCGCCCGAGACCGGGGCGTCGATGAACTTGAAGCCGGCCTTGGTCGCGGCGGCGTCGAGCTCGCGGGCGACCTCGGCAGACGCCGTGGTGTGGTCGACGAAGGTCGCGCCCTTCTTCATGCCGGCAAAGGCGCCGTCGGCGCCGATCGTGACTGCGCGCAGGTCGTTATCGTTGCCGACGCAGCACATCACGAAATCCTGGCCTTCGGCTGCGGCCTTCGGGGTCGCTGCGGTCTTGCCGCCGAACTTGTCCGCCCATTCCTTCGCCTTGGCGGCGGTGCGGTTGTAGACGGTGACCTCATGGCCCCCTTTTTTCACGAGGTGTCCGGCCATGGGGAAGCCCATCACGCCGAGACCGAGGAAAGCGACTTTAGCCATGTGTGTGTCCGTAGCTTGAGTTTTACGGTTGCGGCCGGGCGAGGGGCGCCAGCCGGGGATCTCGAGGTTCCGCCGTGCAGCGGACCGGGCGCACCATAAACCGTTAGGCCGGGAGGGCAACGGCTTCGTTTGGCGGCCCCCTGTGCTAGGATGGGGGGACTTCAGGACTTCGAAAAAAGAAAAAAGGGAGCAAAAGCATGGGCGGCGTGAGCGTTGGCGTGCTCGATCATTTCAACATCAGGACCCGCAGGCTGGCCGAGACGGTCCGCTTCTACGAGGACGTGCTGGGTCTGGAAAAAGGCCCCCGTCCGAATTTCGCCTTCCCGGGAGCCTGGATGTACAGCGAGGGCAGGCCGGTGGTGCACCTTGTCGATATTTCGCCGACCGAGGAGCCACAAAAGCCGGATTCCGGCGTTGTCCACCACGTCGCTTTCGTCAGCCGCGGATTCGACGGTATGAAGCAGCGGCTGGCATCCAAGGGCATGACATTTGATTCCCGCCAGGTGCCCGGCGGCGACCTCTGGCAGATTTTCGTCCACGATCCCAACGGGGTCATGATCGAGCTCAACTACGAGGCCGCGAAGGAGCAGGGGGCAGCGCCCGCCGAGATGGCGGACGATATCGGCAGGCAGTAGCCTTTTGGCCGTTTCCGCTCTAATGGGGCATCTTGAAGTCCTGAGCATGATCTGGTCGGAAAACCGCTTCACACTTTTCCGGATCATGCTCTCTCTGGGAGATGCGCTTTGAGCGTGACGCAGCAACAGGTCCTCGACAGCCTCGCCAAGATCAAGTCGCCCCGCGGGGTCGCGCTCACCAATGCCAATGTGCTGAGCGCGATCAGCGCGTCCGATGGCAAGGTGTTCTTTTCGATCAATGTCGACGCCGCCGAGGCGCGCGCCTGGGAGCCCATCCGGGCGGAGGCCGAGGCCGCCGTGCGCGGCATTCGCGGCGTGACCACCGTGATGGTGGCGCTGACGGCCGAACGCAAGCCGGGGTCCACGCCACCGCCGCTTCCGCAGCCGAGCCGCGGCACGCCGGGCGTGCAGCCGGTCCACGCCCACAAGCCGCCGCCGCAGGGCGGCGCCCAATCGCCGATGGCCCGGCAGTCCGAAATCCCCGGTGTCGCCGCCGTAATCGCGGTGGCCTCGGGCAAGGGCGGCGTCGGCAAGTCGACCACCGCGCTCAATCTGGCGCTGGGTCTGCGCGACCTCGGCCTCAAGGTCGGACTGCTCGATGCCGACATCTACGGCCCCTCTGTGCCGCGGCTGACGGGCCTGCACGAGAAGCCGGAGCTCGACAGCGCGCGCAAGATGATTCCGCTCCGGCGCTTTGGCCTTGCCATCATGTCGATCGGCTTCCTGGTCGAGGAAGAGACCGCGATGATCTGGCGCGGCCCGATGGTGATGTCGGCGGTGACGCAGATGCTGCGGGACGTCGCATGGGGCACGCTCGACGTGCTCGTCGTCGACATGCCGCCGGGCACGGGCGATGCCCAGCTCACGCTGGCGCAGAACGTGCCGTTGAAGGGGGCCGTGATCGTCTCGACCCCGCAGGACCTGTCCCTGATCGACGCGCGGCGCGGCCTTGCCATGTTCAAGAAGGTCAACGTGCCCGTGCTCGGCATCGTCGAGAACATGAGCTACTTCCAGTGCCCGCATTGTGGCACGAAATCCGACATCTTCGGCCATGGCGGGGCGCGCCACGAGGCCGAGAAGCTCGGCGTCCCGTTCCTGGGCGAAATTCCGCTGCACATGGCGATTCGTGCCACCTCGGACGCCGGCAATCCGGTCGTGGATAGCGAGCCTGATGGCCCCCATGCGGCGATCTATCGCGCCATTGCGGGACTGGTCCGGGACCAGCTCAAGGACGCCATCGCAGCCGCCTGAAGCCTGATTGCCTGGGGACATGCGACTTTCGTCGCCCCCCGTCATGCCATTGTCGCGTTCCGCGCGAGTGGCTTCCGTGTTAAACGCCCTCGGCAGTCAAGCCCCCCGGTTCGACGCGGCGCAAAGCGACGTCGGCGGAATGAGCGGCGGCAAAGAAGAAGTTCGGGGGAACGCCCCAGCAAGGAGAAACCTAAAGATGAAGCGTCGTGATTTCCTGAAAGTGTCGGCAGCAGGCGCGGCGGCGACCGCCGCGGTGGCCTCGCCGGCGATCGCGCAGTCCTCGCCCGAGATCAAGTGGCGCATGACGTCGAGCTTCCCGAAGTCGCTCGACACCATCTATGGCGGTGGCGAGCAGGTGGCGAAATACGTCGCCGAGATGACCGACAACAAATTCCAGATCCAGGTGTTCGCCGGCGGCGAAATCGTTCCGCCACTGCAGGCGCTCGATGCGACCTCGAACGGCACGGTCGAGATGTGCCACACCGTCTCGTATTATTATGTCGGCAAGGACCCGACCTTCGCGATCTACGCTTCGGTGCCGTTCGGCCTCAACGCGCGCCAGCAGAACTCCTGGTGGTACCAGGGCGGCGGCCAGGAGCTCGGCAACGAGTTCTTCAAGAAGGCGAACGTGATCGGCTTCGCTTGCGGCAATACCGGCACCCAGATGGGCGGCTGGTTCCGCAAGGAGATCAAGACCGTTGCTGATCTGTCCGGTTTGAAATTCCGCATCGGCGGCATCGCCGGTCAGGTGCTTCAGAAGCTCGGCGTGGTGCCGCAGCAGCTCGGCGGCGGCGACATCTATCCGGCGCTGGAGAAGGGCACCATCGACGCGGCCGAGTGGGTCGGCCCCTACGATGACGAGAAGCTCGGCTTCGCCAAGGTTGCGAAGTACTATTACTATCCGGGCTTCTGGGAAGGCGGTCCGATGGTCCATGCCTTCGCCAATCTGGAAAAGTGGAATTCGCTGCCGAAGAACTACCAGGCAATCCTCGCCAACGCGACGGCGAACGCCAACAGCTGGATGGCCGCGCGCTACGACATGCAGAACCCGTCGGCGCTGAAGCGCCTGGTCGCCGGCGGTACCCAGCTTCGTCCTTTCACCAACGAAGTTCTGGAAGCCTGCCTCAAGGCGACCAACGAACTGTGGGGCGAGATCTCGGCCAAGAACCCCGACTTCAAGAAGTCGATCGACGCCATGCAGGCCTACCGTTCCGACGAGTATCTGTGGTGGCAGGTCGCCGAATATACCTACGACAGCTTCATGATCCGCTCGCGCACCCGCGGCTGATCTTCGAGCACGTCGCAAGACGGCAGAGCCCGGCCTCGTTCGCGAGGCCGGGCTTTTTCATGGACGATGCGGCAGGTGCATTCAAAATCTGCAAAACAACCCCATGCACAGTAGAACGGGTGATTTGACACGTCGGGCAAAACAGTGGCATGAATCTATAATCGTTTAATCCGAAATTTGAGCGTCGGCGCGTGCCATCTACGGCTTAAGTCGTAGTCGAAGGGCTAGATCTCGCTTGCGAGGCCGGCCTTTTTCTTTGCCGCAGTGCGATCACAGTGGAAATCGCCGGAGCCTTGCGTCATGCTGCCCTTCAAGCCTCGGCAAGAAGGCTCACAATCACTGATACATCAGGGCAGGACATCATGAAGAGAAGAGACTTCATCAAGGTCACGGGACTTGGTGCGGCAGGTGCCGCCACGCTCGCGGCGCCGGCGATCGCGCAGTCGATGCCGGAAATCAAATGGCGCATGCCGACGAGCTGGCCGAAATCGCTCGACACGCTCTACGGCGGCGCCGAGGTGATGGCCAAGGCCGTGGCCGAGGCGACCGACAACAAATTCCAGATCCAGACCTTCGCCGGTGGCGAAATCGTGCCGGGCCTGCAGGTGCTCGATGCCGTGCAGAACGGCACCTGCGAGATCGGCCACACCGCCTCGTACTACTATTTCGGCAAGGACCCGACCTTTACCTTCGGTTCGTCGGTGCCTTTTGGCCCCAACATGCGCATCAACCAAGCCTGGTACATGCTGGGTGGCGGCAAGGAAATCCTGAACGAGTTCTACAAGAGCTACAACGTGATCTCGCTGCTGGCTGGCAATACCGGCTGCCAGATGGGCGGCTGGTTCCGCAAGGAGATCAAGACCGTCGCAGATCTCAACGGACTGAAATTCCGCATCGGTGGCTTCGCCGGGAAGGTGCTGGCCAAGCTCGGCGCCGTGCCGCAGCAGATCGCGGGCGGCGACATCTATCCTGCGCTGGAAAAAGGCACGATCGACGGCGCGGAGTGGGTCGGACCCTACGACGACGAGAAGCTCGGCTTCTACAAGGTCGCGCCGCATTACTACTATCCGGGATGGTGGGAGGGCGGGCCGATACTGCTCAGCTTCGTCAATCTCGACAAGTGGAACGCGCTGCCGAAATACTACCAATCCGTTCTCGAGCAGGCCGGCCACTATTCCAACAACTGGATGATGGCGAAATACGATCAGGCCAATCCGCAGGCGCTACGCCGCCTGCTCGCGGGCGGTACCAAGCTGCACGCATTCCCGCCCGAGGTCATGGAGGCTTCCTTCAAGGCGGCGAAGGCGCTGCATAGCGAGATTGCGAGCACCAACGAGAACTTCAAGAAAGTCTACGAGTCGCTGACGAACTTCTCGAACAACGATTACTCGTGGTTCCAGGTGGCCGAGCTCGCCTACGACAGTTTCATGGCGCGTCACGCGCAGAGCTGAGGGCGGCATTTGGCGAATGCCGGCTCCGGAGCGAAAGCTCCGGGGCCTTTGCTTGAGGGCGCCTCACGATGCAGGAGGTGATGACGAACTTCGATCCCGATGAGGTTCAAGGCGCGCTGCGCAAGGCATGGTCGTTGTCGACGGCCAGCCAATGGACGGCGGTCAATCCCGCGGCCGGACAATGCAACGCCACTGCGTTGCTCGTTCACGAACTCTTCGGTGGCGATCTACTGAAAACGCCTCTGCCGGCCGGCGATCATTTTTACAACCGGATCGGAGGCCGGCGGCATGACTTCACAGCGAGCCAGTTCGATCAGCCGATCGTTTACATGGACTTGCCGGCGAGTCGGGCGGACGCGGAAGAGGGCGCAACGAACGGTCAGCTGGCTGCGCTCAGGGCAACGTTTCGGGCGTGCAGTGGCAAGTAAAGGCGAGGGACCGCAGGATCATCAGAGCATAGAGGAATCCATCATCTCTCACGAGATGACCGAGCGCGCTCTGGGTTGCGGCGGTGATGAGTTCGGCCCGCGAGCTTACACGAACCTGACATCGGACGAAAAGGTCGGTGGGACCCGCCTTTTCGCTGGCCGAGCCGCCCGGAATGAATGGTAGAAAGAGCCAGAGTGCGGCGTGAGCCGCATGATGACACCGGAACATCCGGCCGGGAATGCGATGCGCCTTCTGATCGTCGAAGACAATGCCGAGCTGTCGCGGCTCGTGGCCAACGGGCTGGAGGGAGCGGGCTATGAGAGCGACATTGTCAGCACCGCAGGCGAAGCCCGCGAGGCGGTGCACAATGTCAGCTATGCCGCGATGATCCTCGACCTCGGCCTGCCCGACGGCGACGGCCTGTCGGTGCTGCGCGAGCTGCGGCGGCAGATGGAACCGTTGCCGGTGCTGGTGCTGACCGCGCGCGGCGGGGTGCAGGACCGCGTCAACGGCCTGCGCAGCGGCGCCGACGATTACCTCGCAAAACCGTTCGCGATGGAGGAGCTGGTGGCTCGGCTGGAGGCGATCCTGCGCCGCCCGGGCCAGTTGCTCGGCCGTTCGCTGCGGCTTGCCAATCTCGTCTACGACACCGAGAGCCGCCAGATCTTCGTGGACGACAAGCCGCGGATCATCTCCGCACGCGAGACCTCGGTGCTGGAGATCCTGCTGCGGCGGCAGGGGCGGGTGGTGCCGAAGAAGAACGTCGAGGATCACATCTTCGGGCTCGAGGGCGAGGTCGCCTCCAACGCGGTCGAGGTCTACGTCTCCCGGCTGCGCAAGCAGCTCGCCGAACACGGCGCCAAAGTGGTGATCCACACCATCCGGGGCGTCGGCTACATGATGGCCGAGGAGAAATAGCGTGGCCGAGGCCGGATCCCAAACCGGATCCAAAGTCCGGTCGCCCTCGTTCAAATCGCTGATCTCGCGCATCGTGTTCCTGCACATCATCGCGGTGGCGGTGGTTGCGATCTTCCTGCCGCTGGTCTTGTTCTGGCTGTTGAACTCCGAGATCGACCAGCTGCATCGGGCTGCAATGCGCGCGCAGGCCGAGACGCTGGCCGAACGGATCACCGTCCAGCCCGACGGCAGGGTGACGTTCAATCTGCCCGACAGCCTTCGCGGTCTCTATTCGGAAGCCTATGGCCGCTACCAGTACGACATCCGCGACACCGACGGACGCCTGCTGTTCTCCTCGCACAAGAAGACCGGCGGTCTCGACTCGGAGTCGATTTCCGGTGCCGACGTGATCCAGACGATCGGCGACACCACGTTTCGCATCAAGGTCGCCGAGGACCTGTCCCATCGCGACGTCATTACCGACGACATCGTCTCCAACTTCTTCCGCCGGGTCGGGTGGATCACGATTCCCATCCTTCTGGTGTTGCTCGCCACCGATATCATCATCTTTCGCCGCGCGATCGCGCCGCTGTGGGAGGCCTCGGAGAAGGCGAGCAATATCGGCCCTGCTCGCACCGACATTCGCCTGCCGACGGAGCAGATTCCGCGCGAGATCGTGCCGCTCGTCACCGCCGTCAACCACGCGCTGGATCGCCTCGAGGACGGCTTTCGCGTGCAACGCCAGTTCACCGCCGACGCCGCGCATCAGCTGCGCACGCCCCTTGCAATCCTGCGCACGCGGGTCGAAACGCTCGGCAACAATGCGGCGAGGCAGGCCTTGCATGACGACATCGAGGGCATGAGCCGGATCGTCGCCCAGCTCCTGGAGATCGCCGAGCTCGACACGCTGGTGCTCGATCCCGGCGAGACCGCGGATTTACGCGCCGTTTGCGCCGAGGTGGTCGGCGCCATCGCGCCGCTCGCGATCGCGCAGCACAAGGACATCGCGCTGAAGGGCGCCGACGCGCCGGTGATGATTCACGGCAATTCCGCGATGCTCCAGCGCGCGGTCTTCAACCTCGCCGAAAATGCCATCAAGTTCACCGCGAAGGACACCTCTGTTGATGTCGAAGTTGGCGGTGATGGTTCGGTGCGCGTGCGCGATTGCGGTCCTGGCGTCACGGAGGCCGAACGCGAGCTGATCTTCCAGCGCTTCTGGCGCCGCGACCGCCAGCGCAGCGACGGCGCGGGCCTCGGCCTTTCGATCGTGCGCGGCGTGGCCGACGATCATGACGCCACGGTCGCGGTGGACAATCTTCCCGGCGGCGGCGCCGAGTTCACGTTGCGATTCAGATTGGCGGACAAGGCCGCCTCAGCGCCCGCCTAGAAGCGGAGGGGCCAGGTCGCACTGAGCTGCGAACGAGCTTATCGTGACGCGCTCGTCGCGGCCGGCTCCAACACCGGCTCGGCGGAGGAATCGCGCACGACGAGTTCGCACTGAAAAAGACGGGGCTTGCCGGCCTCCGGCATCTCGCCGAGGCCAAGCAGCGCGGAGACCGCCGCGTTCGCAATCTGCGCCATCGGCTGGACGACGGTCGTGAGGCGTGGGATGATGAGGTTGGACAGCGGGATGCCGTCAAAGCCCACAACAGACAGGCCTGCCGGGACGGGAATGCCGAGATCGTTGGCTGCGCGCAGGCAGCCGATGGCCTGCTGGTCGGAGCTGGCAAAGATTGCGGTCGGTCGCTCCGCTCTCGGCCTTGCCAGCAGGAAGGTGCCGGCGGTACGGCCGCTCTCATAGTCGAAGGCTGCGTTGACGAAAAGCGGTTCGATCTTCGCGCCCCTGGGCGCGCGAAGCGTGCGCATGACGTCGAGATATCCCTTGAGGCGATCGTCGGCGGGGCGCGAGCCGGACGGGCCGGCGATGCAGGCAATGCGGCGATGCCCGAGCCTGGCGAGGTAGTCCACTGCGAGACGCGCGCCGCCACGGTGATCCGCTGCGACGCCGGGATGATCGGGGACCAGGCGGTCCACCGTGATCAGCGGCAGCCCTTTGGGCGCCTTGATGGCATGAGGACTGTTGCAGGGAACGATGATGATGCCGTCGACCTTGCGCCCGGCAAGCTGCGCCAGCCGGTCGGCCTCCCTGGCGGCGTCGTCAAACGAGGTCATGAAGATGACATTGTGGCCGCGATCGGCCGCGGCGCGCTCGGCGCATTGCACGAGCTCGGCGAAGAACGGATTGGTCAGGCCCGGAATGACGATGCCGATCAGCCGGCTGACCTTGCTGCGCATGCTGCGGGCGAACGGGTCGGGCCGATAGCCGAGCTCGTGGATCACGGCCTTGACGCGCGCGCGCACCTCGGGGGTCACCGACGGGTGTTCGTTGAGCACGCGCGAGACGGTGCCCACGGCGACCCCGGCGCGCTCGGCAACGTCCTTGATCCCACGTTTTGCCATCAGGCCTCAGTGATTAGCGCGCCGGACAGATGACCAGCAACCGGCGCTTTGACGGACACGCAGCTCTCGAAGCATTCAAGGCGTCCGGCCATCGGTTGGTCAGTCTTACTGTCTATTTGGAAACGGTTCATCACTATATCGATGAACTGATTTGGGGCAAAGGGGTGAAAGGACACGTCGACCTCAATCCGGTTGGCAGAATCCTCTGCTATTTGCAGTGCAAGATGGTCGGGATGTGTGTGCGCAAGCGCTGGCGGCTTGAAACCCGTTTCCAGTTCTGATACCCAAAATTTGGAAACGTTTCATCGTGCCGCCACAATGGCCGGCACAAGAAGACGTTCAACAGGGAGGTGGAAATGGCGAACTCGACGCGCAAATCCGGAATCAGCCGCCGTCAGATCGTTCTGGCCGGCGCAGCAGGTACGATCACCATCATGTCCGGCGCCCGCCCGACATTTGCCGGCGGCAAGCCGAAGGTCGGCTTGGTCATGAAGTCGCTGTCCAACGAATTCTTCAAGCAGATGCAGGCCGGCGCGGACAAATTCGCCGCCGAGAACAAGGACAAGTTCGACTTCAAGGCCGTCGGCATGAAGGACGAGCGCGACTTCGCCGCCCAGGTCGACGCGGTCGAGAACTTCGTCACCCAGAAGTACGACATCATCGTCGTTGCTCCCGCCGACTCCAAGGCCATGGCAACGCCGCTCGCCAAGGCCGTCAAGGCCGGCATCACCGTCGTCAATATCGACGTGCCGCTCGATGCCGGTGCCAAGAAAGCCGCGGGCATCGATCTCGCCTTCTTCGGCCCTGATAACCAGGCCGGCGCCAAGCTCGCCGGTGATGCGCTTGCCAAGGCGCTCGGCGCGGGCGGCAAGGTCGTCATCCTCGAGGGCAATCCCGAGGCCGACAATGGCAAGCAGCGCAAGCAGGGCTTCATGGACTCGATCGCCGAGGGCAAGCTCCAGCTGCTCGACAGCAAGACGGCGCATTGGGAGACCGAGGAAGCCAACACCCTGATGACGAACTTCCTGACCAAATATCAGGACATCCAGGGCGTGATGGCCGCCAACGACTCCATGGCTCTCGGCGTCGTCAAGGCGCTGGATGCGACCGGCAAGAGCGGCAAGATCAAGGTCGTCGGCTTCGACAACATTCCGCCGGTGCAGCCGCTGATCAAGAGCGGCAAGATGCTTGCGACGGTCGAGCAGTTCGGCGCCCAGATGGCCGTCAATGGCATCAAATACGGCCTGCGCCAGCTCGCCGGCGAGAAGTTCAGCGGCTGGATCAAAACCGACGTCAAGCTGGTCGAGGCCAAGGATCTTTCATAGGGGTCTTTCATAGGAAGGACCTCGCATAGATCTCGTTCGCATCTGCGATCATCATCCGTCGGGACGCCTGCATCTTGCCGGCGTCCCGATTTTGGCGAAGATCATCTTCGCATATCCATCTTTGTTCGCGACGGGGAGCGCGCCCTCTCATGCATGGCGATGAGTTGAGCCGTCTTCGCGCCGAGACGACTGCGGACGGCGAAAGCCCGATCCTCAAGCTGCAATCGGTCGGCAAGCGCTTTCCTGGCGTCGTCGCGCTGCGCGATGTCTCCTTCGAGATCGCGCGCGGCTCGGGACATGTGCTGCTCGGCGAGAATGGCGCCGGCAAGTCGACCCTCATCAATCTGCTCGGAGGTGTGCTGCAACCGGATGACGGATCGATCTGGTTCGACGGCGCGCCGTATCGCCCGGCTTCGCCGCTGGAGGCCATCAAGGCCGGAATTCGCGTCGTGCATCAGGAGCTGCATCTCCTGTTCAACCTTTCGGTGGCGGAGAATCTGCTGTTCGAGCAGCTGCCGAGCCGGCGGGGCCTCGTCAATTTCCGCGACATGAACAGGCGCGCGGCCGAACTGCTCGCGGAAGTCGGCCTCGACGTTTCGCCGACGATGGAGGTCGGCCGTCTCGGCGTCGCGCAGATGCAATTGGTCGAGATCGCGAAGGCGCTTTGCCACGAGAGCAAGCTGCTCGTTCTCGACGAGCCCACGGCGACGCTCACTGTCCGCGAGGTCGATCGTCTGTTCGAGATCCTGCATCGTCTGAAAGCCAAGGGCGTGACCACGCTCTACATTTCGCATCGGCTCGAGGAGATCTACGAGGTCGGAGACCAGGTGACGGTGCTGCGCGACGGCTCGCACGTCACGACGCGCCCGCTTGGGGGCCTCGATATCCCCGACATCGTGAAGCTCATGGTCGGACGAACCATCACCGGTCAGGCTCCTATCGACATGGATGCGCCTGTCGGCGATGAAGCGCTTGGCGTGACCGACCTGAAGCTGACCGACGACAGCCCCGCGATCTCGTTTTCGCTTCGCAAAGGCGAGATCGTCGGCATCGCCGGCCTCGTGGGATCCGGTCGTACGGAAATGGTTCGCGCGCTGTTCGGCGCCGATCCGAAGGCCGGCGGCACGATCCGGATCGACGGCGAAGTGGTCGACATCGGCTCGCCCAAAGATGCGGTGGCGCACGGGCTGTGTCTTGCGACCGAGGACCGCAAGGGGCAGGGGCTGCTGCTCGAGATGAGCTGCGCCGAGAACATGACCATCACCGACCTCGTGCGGGTGTCGTGGCGTGGGCTGCTCCAGCGCAAGCAGGAGAATGACAACGCGCAGCGGCTGGTGAGGGAGTTGCGGGTCAAGACGCCGTCGATTCATCAGGCGGTCCGGACCTTCTCGGGTGGCAACCAGCAGAAGGTCGTGATCGCGAAATGGCTGTTCCGCGGGCCCAAGACGCTGATCTTCGACGAGCCGACGCGGGGCATCGATGTCGGCGCCAAGGCCGAGATCTATGAGCTGCTCGGAAAGCTCGCGCTCGAGGGCAAGAGCATCCTGGTGGTCTCGTCCGATCTGCCCGAGCTGATGGCGATCTGCCACCGGATCCTGGTGTTCTCGAAGGGGCAGATCACCGGCGAGGTGCCGCGCGCCGAGTTCGACGAGCACCGCATTCTTTCTCTCGCCTATCAGGAGTACAGCCGTGTCCGAGCAAGTTGAACGCGCCACCGAGCGGAAGGCGCGCGTCAAATGGGACAATCTGCTGCGCATCTCGATGCGCGAGGCGGGCGTCACGGTCGCGCTCGTGCTGATCGTTCTGTTCTTCTGCGTAACCGCGCCTTACTTCGCGACGAGCGGAAACTTCCTCAAGATCTTCGTTCAGATCGCGATCAATACCGTGCTCGCCGCCGGCATGACCTTCGTCATCCTGACCGGCGGCATCGACTTGTCGGTCGGCTCGGTGCTGGCGCTGTGTACGGTCGTTGGCGCCACGATCATGACGGACGAGCGCCTTGCGCCCAGCATCTCGATCCCGCTCGCCTTCGTCGCATGTCTCGGAACGGGCGCCATCTGCGGCGCCATCAATGGCTGGGTGTGCGAACGATGGAAGCTGCCGTCCTTCATCGTCACGCTCGGCATGCTCAACATTGCCAGCGGACTTGCTCGCGTCGTCTCGAACAATTCCACCATCACGGGATTGCCACAGCCCTTTGTCGAATTCGGCAACATGATCTTCTTCGGCGTGTTCCCGTCGATCTTCGTGATCGCGCTCGGCGTCGTGCTGATCGGCTGGTTCATCCTGCGCTTCACGGTGTTCGGCCGTTTCATCTTCGCCATCGGGACCAACGAGGAGGCGGTGCGCCTCTCCGGCCACAATCCGAGCGCGATCAAGATCGCCGCCTTCACGATCTCGGGCCTCACCGCCGGCACGGCTGCGATGGTCTATCTGCTCCGGCTCAACGTCGGTAGCCCGATTGCCGGCATTGGTTATGAGCTGAACGCGATCGCGGCCGTCATCATCGGCGGCACGAGCCTCTCGGGCGGCAAGGGCTCGATCATCGGCACGCTGGTCGGAGCCTGCATTCTCCAGGTGCTCTCGACAGGTCTTCAGCTTCTCGGCGCCGAGGACAACGTCAAGCCCATCGTGATCGGCGCCGTCATCGTGCTCGCCGTGATCCTCGATACCTATCGCAACAAATTCCTGCGCGCGATGGAGAGCCGCAGGTCGGACGGGTAGGGGCAGCTTCAGCTGCGTTTAGCCGCGCTATTTCACCTTGCCGGTCGACAGATCCATGATCATGCGCGTGGTCAGGTAGAGACGCGGCACGATGCTGTTGATCTGCACATATTCGGCATCGTTGGAATGGGCGCCGAAGCCCGACAGGCCCATGCCCTCGACCACGGCGCCCTTGGTCTTGAGGGCGGCAAAGGCGGCGTCGGTGCCGCCGCCGGTCGCCTTCTCGGCAACGTTCATGGACATTCCGAGCTCCTGATAGATCGTCTTGCCGTAGGCTGCCACGCGGCGCGAGGCGTCACTGGCTTCGAGCGGCGGACGGCGTACCTCGAATTTCAGCGCGACCTTGGAATCGGGCAGCAGCTGGTTCTTGATCTTCTCCTGCAGCTCCTTTTCGAGCTCGTCGAAATCCGACACCTTGAGCGCGCGCGCATCGGCCTGGGCGGTCGCTTCGGCAGGGATCACGTTGCGGTTGGTGCCGGCCTTGGAGACGGTCCAGTTCAATTTCAGACCCTGGTCGGGTTTTGACATGTCCTTCATCTGAAGCAGCTGGTGCGAGAGCTCGTAGAGCGCGTTGATGCCGCCCTCGGGCCTGGCGCCGGCATGCGATGACTTGCCGATTACCGTCAGATAGGCTGAGCCGATACCGCTGGTGGCGAGCCGCAGCGTGCCGTCGGTGCCGCCGCCTTCGAACGAGAACACCACGTCCTGATCTGAAGCGAATTTGGTGATGGTGCTGCGCCAGCCGGGGGAGGAGATTTCCTCGTCGCTGTTGGTGAGCACGGTGAGCGTGCCGTAATCCCTAAAGTTCAGCTTCTGCAGCATCGCGACGGTGTGGAGAATGAGCGCGACACCCTGCTTGTCGTCGGCAATGCCGAGGCCATAGGCCTTGTCGCCGTCGATGCGGAACGGCTGGTCCTTCAGCATGCCCTTCAGATACACCGTGTCCATATGGGCGATCAGCATGATCTTCTTGGTGCCGGTGCCCTTGAAGGTGGCGTGCACGGCAGGCCCGATCTTCTCGGGCGTGTCGTCGAGGCGATAGACGTCGCTGGGCTGCAGGATCTCCACCGTGCCGCCGAGCTGCTTGAGCTGGTCGGCCACGCGTCCGGCGATCACGTTCAGGCCCTCGACATCCCTGCTGCCGGTTTCGATGTTGACGAGATCGCGCAACGTGTCGAGCAGCGGCTGCTGCTCCTTCTGCGCCAGCGCCTGGATGTCGGCCACGACATTCGCATTGGGATCGGCATACGCGATGGTCGCGGTCGCGGTACAGGCGAGCCACAGCGAGGCGATCAACGAACCGGCGAGCGAGGGAGCAAGGTGGGAGCGGGGCATGCGTAGCGTTCCGTGAATTTACAGGGAACGTCCGGTATGCCCGTGTTCGCCGCGCCTGTCACGCGCGTCATGCTCCGCCGAAGCGGAACATGACGGCGAGAGCCATGATGGCTACTTCTGCGGCGGACCGAAATCGAGCGGTGGCAGCTCGATCTGCGGCACCTCGATCTTGACGGAGTTCGGGTCGATGTTCGACTGGGTGCCCTTGTAGTGCATGACCATCGACGGGAACGTGATCACCAGACCGACCATGATGATCTGGATGACGACGAACGGCACGGCGCCCCAATATATCTGCCCCGTGGTGACCGGGTCCATCCTCTTGCCGGTGACGCGATCGGTGTATCGCTCCTTGGGCGCGACCGATCGGAGATAGAACAGCGCGAAGCCGAACGGCGGATGCATGAACGAGGTCTGCATATTGACGCCGAGGATGACGCCGAACCAGATCAGGTCGATGCCCAGGTGCTCGGCAGCAGGCCCCAGCAGCGGGATCACGATGAAGGCCAGCTCGAAGAAGTCGAGGAAGAAGGCCAGCACGAACACGAACGCGTTGACGAAGATCAGGAAGCCGACCTGGCCGCCGGGCAGGGAGGTGAGCAGATGCTCGACCCAGACGTGCCCGTTGACGCCGTAGAAGGTGAGCGAGAACACGCGGGCGCCGACCAGGATGAACACCACGAACGCCGACAGCTTGGCGGTCGATTCCGTCGCTTGCCGGACCAGGTCCCAGCTCAGCCGCCGTTTCGCCGCGCCGAGGATCAGGGCGCCGGCCGCGCCCATCGCGCCACCTTCCGTCGGTGTCGCAAGGCCGATGAAGATGGTGCCGAGCACCAGGAAGATCAGGAACAGCGGCGGCACCATGACGAAGGTGGTCTGCTGGGCCATCTTCGAGAGGAAACGGAAGCCGGTGAACTTATGGATGGCCCAGTTCAGCACCGCGACGACGAACGCGAAGATGATGCCGTTGAACATGCTGAGCACGACGAAGTCGGCACCGTGCGTCTCCGAATTGCGCATCATGAACCAGCCGAACACGCAGCTCGCGATGAAGAGTACGCCGAGGGAGCCGAGCCCACGGCTGCCATTGTCTTCGCGGAAGCCGATGGCTTCCTTCGGCAGGCCCGGCGCGGCCTTCGGGAAGATGATGCTGACGAGGAAAGCATAGGCCGCGTAGAGCCCGGCGAGCACCAGACCCGGAATGAAGGCGCCCTCATACATGTCGCCGACGGATTTGCCGAGCTGGTCGGCCATCACGATCAGCACGAGCGAGGGCGGAATGATCTGCGCGAGCGTGCCTGACGCAGCGATGATGCCGGTCGCCATGCGCCGGTCGTAACCGTAACGCAGCATGATCGGCAGCGAGATCAGCCCCATCGAGATCACGGAAGCTGCGACCACGCCCGTCGTTGCCGCAAGAAGGGCGCCGACGAACACGACCGCGTAGGCAAGGCCGCCGCGGATGGTTCCGAACAGCTGTCCGATCGTGTCGAGCAGGTCCTCGGCCATGCCCGACCGCTCCAGCACCAGTCCCATGAAGGTGAAGAAGGGAATGGCGAGCAGCGTGTCGTTGTTCATCACGCCGTAGACGCGCTCGGGAAGCGCATTGAGGAAGTCGGGGCGGAATTCGCCGAGTTCGATTCCGACCACGGCGTAGAAAAGCCCGACAGCGCCCAGCGAAAATGCCGCGGGATAGCCGAGCAACAGCACGACGACGAGCGTCGCGAACATGATGGGCGCCAAATTGGCGATGATGAATGCGGTCATGATTCCCCCTGAACCGTCGCCAACGGTTATTTCTTCTCGATCGCTTCGACGAGATGCTCGACTTCCGCCTCGATCGCCGAGACCTGGGACTCGTGCGGATCGGGAATCAACCCGCGCATGATCGCGATCCGCTTGATCAGCTCGGAGACGCCCTGAACGAGCAGGAACGCGAACCCGATCATGATCAGGGATTTGGTGGGCCATTGCGGCAGGCCGCCGGCGTTACCCGACTGCTCGTTGATCTGGAACGACCGCAGGAAAAACGGTACGCCGGTGAGGATCATGACGATGCACAGCGGAATGAGGAAGAACAGATGACCGATCACGTCGATCATGCTGCGGACCTTCTTCGGCAACGTGTTGTTCACGATGTCGATGCGGATGTGCTCGTTATCGAGCAGCGTCCAGGGCGAGCAGAGCAGGAATACGATGCTGAAAAGCACCCATTGCAGCTCGAGCCACGAATTGGAGGACGTGTCGAAGACCTTCCGAACGACTGCGTTGAGCGTCGAGACGATGACGGCCAAAACGATCATCCAGGCCAGACGCTTGCCCGTCCAGCGCGTGAACGCGTCGATCCCACGGCTCAGCTTAAGGAGCGCTTGCAAAGATTGGTCCTCCCCCGATGGTGCCCCAGCCGTCTTGACTACGCCGAAGAGGCGCGTGGCTTGTCTCGCCGCGCAGGCATGAGGCTCGCGCACCAAACCAGCGAGCGTGCCGGCAGTCAATCGGAAGTTTGTTGATATCTAAGGGGAATAGGGCCGCAGCCGGCTGTTTCCTCAGCCGCCGGTGACGCTCATATGCCTCGAGACGCTGGGGCGGTCGTGGCGGCGGTCGATGATGAAATCGTGGCCCTTGGGCTTGAGCCCGATGGCGCGGTCGATGCTCGCGGCAAGCAATGTGTCGTCGCTGGATGCACGCAGAGGTTTGCGCAGGTCCGAGGCATCCTCGTGGCCGAGGCAGGTGTGCAGCGTGCCCGTGCAGGTGATGCGCACCCGGTTGCAGGCTTCGCAGAAATTATGGGTCATCGGCGTGATGAAGCCGAGTTTGCCGGAGGTCTCGGCGACGCTGACATAGCGCGCCGGCCCGCCGGTGCTCTCGGCCAGATCCGTCAGCGTGAATTGCTGGGCGAGGCGTGCGCGCACCAGCGACAGCGGCAGATACTGGTCGATCCGGCCCGCGCCGATCTCGCCCATCGGCATCACCTCGATCAAGGTCAGTCCCATGCCCTTGCCATGGGCCCAGCGCATCAGGTCGGGGAGCTCGTCCTCGTTGAGGTTCTTCAGCGCCACCGCGTTGATCTTCACGGCAAGGCCTGCGGCGCGTGCGGCCTCGATGCCTTCCAGCACCTTGTCGATCTCGCCCCAGCGGGTGATCTCGCGAAATTTCTTCGGGTCCAGCGTGTCGAGCGAGACGTTGATACGGCGAACGCCGCAATCGGCGAGCTCGCTTGCATGCTTTGCGAGCTGCGTGCCGTTGGTGGTCAGCGTCAGCTCGTCCAGTGCGCCGCTGGTCAAATGGCGCGACAGCGAGCGCACCAGCATCATCACATTGCGCCGGACCAGCGGCTCGCCGCCGGTCAGCCGCAGCTTCCTCACGCCCTTGGCGATGAAGGCCGAGCACAGCCGGTCGAGTTCCTCGAGCGTCAGCAGGTCGGCCTTGGGCAGGAACGTCATGTCTTCCGACATGCAATAGAAACAGCGCAGATCGCAGCGATCGGTGACGGAGACGCGCAAATACGAGATGGTCCGCCCGAACGGATCGGTCATCGCGCTCGACAGGGCGGGATTCGCTGAGGCGAGCGAGCTCGCGGAAGATCCGTTCATACCAAATGCCTTGTCACTTACGGCGACGACCGCGCCGCTGCTTCAGCGGTGCCGTCAGGCCAATCTAAGCATCGGACGCCGCTCAGACAATCGGGTGGTATACGTAGATATCTGCTTGGATCAGCGGCTGGATCAGCGCTTGTCCGCGTTCGGGTCGGGGAACTGCGAACCGGCAGCGGCGGGTGCGGCGTCCTCCGGCGCGGCAGCCGGGGCGGCTGCGGCCGGTTTCGGCTTCCTTGGCCGGTGCGGCTTCTTCTTCACGGGCTTGGGCGGCACCGCCGGCTGAAGCTCCGCGAACACCGGGTTCGGATCTGATGTCACCGAGGCGGGCGTGGTGAAATCGCCGGGATTCTTGATCACATTCACCGGTACGCTTGCCGGCTGATATTTGGGCAGCGCGAAAGCGACCGTGAACGGGGCGTCGGGGGCGGGAACCGAGACGGAGCAGGGGGTCTTGCAGCCGGGCCCGAGCGAGGTCGTCGCGTCAGCCCCGGGCGGGCTGGATTCGAGCCGGACCTGAACGGTCGGCGGGGCCGATTTGAACATGTTCCAAGACATCGAGGAGCAGCCGCCAAGGCTCGCTCCCGCTAACGCAATCGCGATGACACGACGCATGACCATCCATTTCTACTGCGACGAACCGCCACATAACCCCGCGCGGACCTTAGGGGCGTCGCCAGGAGCAAGCAACCGGCGGGTCGCGCATAGTTAATAGATGGTTAACGCGGGGGTGGTCCAAAATTCATTAGTTATTCCAGTATGTTGCTTCAGGAATCCAGCTCGTTGCGAAGCCAGGCCAGGGCCGGCTCGGCATCGGAGCGTTCATGCCACGCCATGCCAAGGGTGAATCCCGTCACGGTGATCGGCGGCTCGAGAATTTGAAGATCGCGGGACTTGCGGAGGACGAGACGCTCGGGGACCAGGGCAATATGGTCTGACCGGGCGACAAGTTCGGGAACGATCAGAAAGCTGGCGGTCGACAGGCCGACACGTCGTTGCCTCCCGATCGCGGCCAGCGCGACGTCCGTCGGACCAGCAAAGCCGCCGCCGCGTGGCGAGACGGCGACATGGGTCAATGCGCATAATTGTTCGACGTCAATCGAACCTTCAATGACCGGATGGCCGTGGCGGGCGATCACCACATAGCGTTCGTCAAAGAGTGGGAGCGTCAGGAGCTGCTTCGGAGCGGTGTTCGGCGTCATGATCGCCAAGTCCACCTCGCCTCGCTCCATCTGCCCCACCAGTTCCGGTGCATAGAGCTGTCGCCAGGACAGGCGGAGCTTTGGAGCTTTTCGCTGAATTTCAACGATGCGGTCCAGCATCGCGCATTGCGCGTAATCGGATGCCGCGACCGCAACGGTAAGTTCCGCCGCGGACGGATCAAAGTGCACCCGCTCGGCGACGACCGAACGGAGTGCCCGCAATGACTCGCGCAACGGCGCCTGCAGCTCCAGGGCTCGCTGGGTGGGAATGACGCCGCGACGTGCGGGCACGAGCAGCGGATCACCGAAAATGTCCCGCAACCGCCGAAGCTGCGCAGACAAGGCTGGCTGGCTGAGGTTCAGCCTTGCCGCCGCCCGGGTCACATTCCGTTCGGCCAGGAGCGCTTCCAGCGCCAGGAGCAGGTTCAGGTCAAGCCGCGTGCCATCCATCATATGGATAGCATACTCCAAAGACATGCGATTTCAGAAATACTTGGATATCGACTAGATGATCCCGCGGCCACCGAAAGGATCAGGAAATGTCAGTTGTCCGTATCTCGCTCGCCCGGTTCGACGCCAGCCAATACGACGCGATCCGGCAATTGCTGGACGAGGCGCAAGCGACCCTCGTTCCCGCCATCAGGGCGCTGAAAGGAAACCTGGCTTTCTATGCCGGAATCGATCGCGAGAACTGCGCCATGCAGAACGTCAGCATCTGGGAGACGCTGGCGGACGCCAAGCAGCTGGACACGTTGCAGGCCATGCTGGACTTGGCGCCGCCCTTCGTGGCGGCTGGCGCGCGCTTCGAACGACCGATCACCAACCACGAGACATTATGGTCGCTGTGACGCCAATCTAGGCGGTCATCAGGCTGTGGGCGGCAGCCGGCAGGTCGCGCATGTGATGGATCAGCCGGTCCGGCTTCAACTCGGCGATCGGCACATCCGTATAACCGAAACTGACCCCGATCACGGGCACCCCGGCGCGCCGGGCCACACCGACGTCGGTTCCGGCATCGCCGACCATGATACTGGCTTTGACCTCGCCGCCGGCCCGCGCCACGGTCTGGCGGAAAATGGTCGGATCCGGTTTCTGCACCCCGAACGTATCGGCGCCGCAGATCGCCGCGAACCGCCCGCTCAGGTCGAGCTGGTCCAGAAGCCGCTTCGACAGCCATTCCAGCTTGTTGGTGCAGACCGCCAGCCGATGGCCCTGCGCCGCAAACAGGTCGAGCGCCTCCAGCAGGCCCTCGAAGGGGCGCGATTCGATGGCAATGTGGTCGGCGTAATAGGCGATGAAATCCGCCGTCATCCGGTCCATGTCGGCCACACTGACCACGCGGCCCTCGGCCTCCAGGCCCCGTTCGATCAGCTTGCGGGCGCCAGCACCGATCATGTTGCGGGCCGATTGCATCGGCACCGGCGGCAGGCCTTCGCGGTCCAGCACGTAATTCAGCGCGGTGATCAGGTCGGGCGCCGTATCCACAAGCGTGCCGTCGAGATCGAAGACGAGGGTGTAAGGAGGGGTCATACAAAAGCGCTATCGGGCCGGCCGGATCGGCGCAAGGGCCGAAGCCATAAGTTCACCTTATAAGATGAGCCCAAAGGCCTGTTCCTGCGGGAAAAACGAGGCTACATAGGCCGCCGCAAGTGGCACCATCGGCGGCACTCTCAAGACAGAGGCGGGCGCAAATTTGGATATGGATCAGTTGAAGCGGCAGGCGGCGGCACGCGCCCTGGAAGAGGTGCGTGACGGCATGCAGCTCGGCCTCGGCACCGGCTCGACCGCCAAGCATTTCGTCGAGCTGCTGGGCGAGCGCGTCGCGGCCGGCCTCAAGGTGATCGGCGTGCCGACCTCCGAGGCGACCCGTGCCGACGCGATGCGTTGCGGTGTGCCGCTGACCACGCTCGACGAGATCGACCATCTCGACATCACCGTCGACGGGGCCGACGAGATCGATCCCGAGCTGAACCTGATCAAGGGGGGCGGCGGTGCGCTGCTGCGCGAGAAGATCGTGGCAGCCGCCTCGGATCGCATGATCGTGATCGCCGACGACACCAAATGGGTGCCGACGCTCGGCCGCTTTCCGCTGCCGGTCGAGGTCATCCCGTTCGGGCTTGGCGCGACACGGCGGGCGATCGAGAAGGCATTTGCGGAATGCGGCGTTTCCGGGCAAATGGCGGTCCGGAAGGCCAAAGATGGCCACGTTTTTGTCACCGATGGCGGCCACTGGATCGTCGATGCCCAGCTCGGACGTATCGTGGATCCCGCCAGCCTCGCCAAGGCCTTGAGCGCGATCCCCGGCGTGGTCGAGCACGGACTGTTCATCGGCTTGGCCAGCTCGGCTGTTTTGGCGGGCGGCGAGGGAATCCGCGTGATTGAACGGCGAAAGCCGAAAGGAGACTAGGAATGAAGAGCGTTTTGAAATTCTTGCCGGCCGCGACCCTCGCTGTGGGACTGGCCTTTTCCGCCGGCCCGGCTGCGGCGCAGCAGCAGCCGCAGGGGGCCCCGCCGAAGTCCTCGCCCGCGGCGATTGCGGCCGCCAAGGAGATCCTCCAGATCAAGAACGCCAGCGCGATGTATACCGGCGCGGTACCGGGCCTCGTCGAGAAGACCAAGGTCGCGCTGATCCAGCAGAACCTCAACTACCAGAAAGACCTCAACGAGGTCGCGCCGATCGTCGCCAAGCAGCTCGAGGGCCGGCAGAACGAGATCGGCGAAGGCATGGCGCAGATCTACGCCAGCGAGTTCACCGAGCAGGAGCTCAAGGATCTCGTCACCTTCTACAAGTCGCCGCTCGGACAAAAGCTGATCACCTCGGAGCCGCGTGCCATCGGGTTGAGTATGGCCTTCATGAACTCCTGGGCTCAGAACTTCGCCGAGACCGTGATGAGTGCTTTCCGCGCCGAGATGCGCAAGCGTGGCAAGGAAATCTGACAGCACCTATCTGTCCAGATAGTCCTTGACGGAGGTCGGAGTGAATCATGGCTGAATTCGACGTCGACCTCTTTGTCATCGGTGGTGGTTCGGGCGGCGTGCGTGCCGCCCGCATCGCGGCCGGCCACGGCGCCCGCGTGATGATCGCGGAAGAGTACCGCATGGGCGGCACCTGCGTGATCCGCGGCTGCGTGCCCAAGAAGCTGTTCGTGATCGGCTCGCATTTTCGCCAGGAGCTGGAAGACGCCGCCGGCTTCGGCTGGACCGTTCCGCCCGCGACCTTCGACTGGCCGACCTTGATCGCCAATAAGGACAAGGAGATCGCGCGGCTGGAGGCGGCCTACACGACCAATGTCGAGAAGTCGGGCGCGCAGATCGTCAAGAGCCGCGCGGTGATCGAGGACAGGCACACCATTCGCCTGCTCGAGAACGACCGGAAGGTCACCGCGAAATACATCCTCATCGCCACCGGCGGCGCCCCCAATCATGGCACGGCGATCCCCGGCATCGAGCATGTGATCTCCTCCAATGAGGCGTTTCACCTGAAGAAGCTGCCGAAGCGGATCGTGATCCAGGGCGGCGGCTACATCGCGCTCGAATTCGCCGGCATCTTCGCCGGCTTCGGCTCCGACGTCACCGTGATCTATCGCGGCGACAACATCCTGCGCGGCTTCGACGAGGATGTCCGCGCCCATGTCCGAGCCGAGATGGAGAAGCACGGCATCACCATCCTCACCGGCTGCACGGTGACCAAGGTCGATCGCCACGGCGAGGAATTCACCACCCATCTGTCGAACGGGTCGAGCATCGCCTCCGATCAGGTGATGTTCGCGATCGGACGCCATCCGGCCGTTGCCAATCTCGGGCTCGAAAAGGCCGGCGTCGCCATCAACCCGAAGAACGGCGGCATCGCGGTCGACCACTTCTCCAAGAGCTCGGTCGACAGCATCTACGCGATTGGCGACGTCACCCATCGGCATAATCTCACGCCGGTCGCGATCCGCGAGGGCCATGCCTTTGCCGACACCGTGTTCGGCAATCGTACGGTGCAGGTCGATCATGCCAGCATCCCGACCGCAGTGTTCTCGCAGCCGGAGGTCGGCACGGTCGGCCTGACCGAAACCGAAGCGCGTGCGCAGTTCAGCCACGTCGACATCTACAAGACGACGTTCCGTCCCATCAAGGCGACCATGTCCGGCCGCGACACCCGCGTGCTGATGAAGCTCGTGGTCGACGGTTCGACCGATCGCGTGCTCGGCTGCCACATCGTCGGCGATTGCGCCGCCGAGGTGACGCAAGTCGTCGCCATCGCCGTGAAGATGAAGGCGACGAAAGCCGATTTCGACGCGACCATCGCGCTGCATCCGACCGCGGCCGAGGAACTCGTGACGATGCGTACCCCGACCGCGCGCCACGTGCGCCAGGCGGCGGAGTAGGGCAGTCAAACGGGGAGCCTTGAGGCTCCCCGTTGTTTTCTCAACGTCGTTTAGAAGTCGAACGTCATGCCGGTCGTGACGGCTTCGGCCTTGTTGCCGGCGACGACGTTGTTGTTGGCGTCACGCCCGCAGACGCCGTAGCCGTGTCCGCTGACACCGAGGCAGTAATGCGCGCCCGGTCCGTTGCGCAGATAGCTGCCCACCATGTACCAGCTCACGAACGGGCTGAAGTGGTACTTCACGCCGATCGCATACTGGTCGGCGCTGGAGTCGACGGTGTTCAGCGCGAAGTCGGCGGCGCCGGCCGGAGCCGAGACCGCAACGCCGGGTGTGGGATAGGCGTTGATGACGCCCGTGCCCGGCGAGCCCGGAGAGGCGTTGGCGTGAGCCCAGGATGCGCTGACGTCCCACTTGTCGACGCTCTGGGTCGCGCTCAGGAAGTAGCCGTCGCGCGAACGCTCGTTGAAGGCGGCAACCGTGTGCTCGCGGCGCATGACCTCGTAGATGCCGTAGAGCTGGAGGCTGCCGATCATGTCGTTGAACTTGTAGCCCGCACCGACCTTCGCGGCCCATTCGTTGGCGATGCCGACCGCGCCTGCCGGGACGGTGAGTGTGCCGCCGTTGCTCAGAGGCGTCACGGCCTCGTCACCGGTCCGGTTCGTCCCTTCGTGGAATTCGTAAGCGGCGACGCCGGTGAACCCACCCTGGTTGTAGGTCAGCGACGCGCTGTAGAGATTGCCGTATGAGCCGTCGGTGCAGCCCTCAGGCGCCGATGTGAGCGGGAAGCCCGAGCCGCTGCCGCGTGACGAGGTGGCCGGGCAGTTGAAATCGCCGAGGGCAAAGTCGCTGTTGTCCTTCGCCGTGTTCTGTCCCGGCGAGACCATGAGGCTGGCCTGGAAGCCGTTCCAGATCGGCGATTCATACCAAATCGCGTGCGCGGCGCGCCAATCGAACTCGGCGCGAAGGTCGCCACCGGTGTTGCCCATGATCGAGTTGTAGTCGCCGAGCGTGGCCGAGAACGGATCGAACTTCGCCGTTGCCTTCTTGTAGGGCGTGTCGGCCTTGCCGGCCTTGATCGTACCCCAGGGGCTTTCCATGCCGAGGAAGCTGTCGCGCGTGCCAAACGCTGCGCGTTCGGTCGGTACTGCTGCGACCTCGACGAGCGACTCGAACTGCGCGATGGCCGCCCATCCGGGATAGCCGTAGGGATCCAGATTGTGTCGCGCACGTACGCCGAAATAGGTGAGGTTGCTGGAGACGCCGAACTTGGTGCCCTGATCGTAAACCCCGGGATTGAAGATATCGCCGGAGAGATCGACATGGCCGTAGAGCGTCACCGTGGTGTTGTCGATGAACGGATTGCTGCCAGGCGCCTTGCTGTAGAGCGGCGCGCCACCGATGCTGACGACAGTGTGCTCGGGCGCAGGGGCGGGCGCCGGCGACGGCGCGACCGCCGCGTGCAGAACCGGATTGCCCTTGGGCGAACCCGGCGCGACGGGCGTCACCGCAGCTCTCGTTTCGCCCATGTGATTGACGCGTTCGCGAAGCTGCGCGTTCTCCTTCGCAAGCTTGGCGTTGCTGCGCTCGAGCGCATCGAGGCGGGCAACAACATCGTCGAGGGTTGCTGCGCGCAAGGGATGACTCATTGTGGTTGCACAAAGGGCCGCAACCCCTGTGCCGAGCAGAAAGGCCTTCCTCATCTCGTTTCCCCTTTATCGCCGCGGACTCCTGATGGGTCCGGGATAAAGCGGAAATTAATGTATGCCAGATACCATATACAATCCGGCGCATGTGCTGCGGCTCACTTTCGAGCCTCACTGTGTCTAGCCTGCAACTATTCCTGACAAAGCGTGTCGCGCGGCGATCTGCCGCATTGCGACGGGACGAGCCGTTTCAGCCGGAAACGAAAGCAACTTCCGTGACTTGCTTACACGCCCCAGGGCGCTTCGCCGCGCCCAAGGCGGTCGGCGATGTCGGTCTGAAACACCGGCGGTCCGAACGCGAACCACTCGTCGGCGATCTGATAGACCAGCAGCCGCCTGTTCTCCGCGCAAAATCGCGTCAGCCAATCCAGCGCCTTCTTCTTCGGCTGCTCACCGACCGGCACCACGACGTCGACCGGCAGGCCGCGCCAGAAGAAATTGGCAGCCAGCATGATCATGCTGGATTGATCCGGCCGCATCCAATCCGGCAGCGGGCTAGATGCGACCAGCCAGCCGCAGATGAATTCGCGGCAGGGATGCTGCGGGCGCTCCGGATAGATCGTGCATTGGTGTGCGACGCTGAACGGACATGGCTGCCCCTTGCGCACCTTGTGCCCGCGCACCTCGATCTGCAGCCAGCCGTCACAGCAGGCGGTGCAGCTTCCGCAGGTTCTGGTGACGTCGCGGCTCACGGGCGAGGCGGGTGCTCCAGGCGCATCTCGATCGCCCATGACCTAGCAGCACCATTTACGGAGAGGCAAGGTCTGCAGCGAAAGAGAGCCGGCCGCGTTGATGCCGACGTCGCGACTATGCGTAGAGATATCCGACCGGCCTGCCTTCGGTCCGCAGCGGGCGAATGTCCTGCTGCGTGATGATCTGACCGGCGAGACCGTCGATCTCGTCGCGCTGGGTCGGTGTCCAGCTGCGCAGATTGTCGATGCCCTTGAGCAGGCCGAGCCGCAATACCTGCGTGTTCTCGCCGACGCCGATCAGGCCGATCGAGTCCTTGCCTGCGGTCACCACGTCACCGGCGGAAAGCTCGAAGGTCTCGCCGGCCTTCTTCCTGAATTCCGCCGTGCCGCGAATGATGCGGTAGATCACGACCTCGCCCTTGGCAAAGCAGCTCGCGTCCGCTGCGGCCGACATGCTCTTCGGCAGAAGCGAGTGGCCGCGCGGGTCGGTTGCGATGATGTGGCCGGTGACGAGATGACCGCTCGGCGCTTCGATGCCGATATCGCGCACGTAAACAGGCAGCGCCGATTCGATCGCGCCGTCGCTGAGCGGCTTGAACAGCGCGTCCAGCGCCAGGGCATCCTGAAGCCAGAAGCCGGCATTGGCCGGGCGATCGTGGAGGGGATGGCTCCAGGCCACGCGCGGCGTTTCGGCCTCGTTGATCTGGTCCGGGCCGACGATCGTCGGATTCGGAAAGGTGGTGGGATCGGTGATAAAGGCTTCGAGGAATTTGCCGGAATACCCCATCGAGATCGGATCCGGCACCACCGTCTGCGGCGTCTTCAAATTCTCTTCGGTTGGCAGGCCCGACCAGGTGTAGAACAGCTGGCGATGCACGATCGCGCTTTGCAGCATCACCGCGCCCGGGCCGACATTGTAGAAGCGCCCGTCATAGTCGAAGGTGAAAGCGCCGGAGGTAACCAGCACGAGCTGAAAGCCGCCCGGCGGCAGATGCAGATGGAAATCGGTGGGGCCGGTGTCGGGCCGGTAGATCGGCAGGTTCGTCGCGACTTCGTGGAGCAGGAAGGTTTCGTTGTTGGCGTGAAAGCCTTCGTTGGCGCGGTTGTAAAGCGCTTGCGGACGATACGTCGCTTCGAACTTTGCATTCTTGTCGCGATCGATCGCGACGAAGTCCTTCGTGTTGAGGCGGAGCGGCGCGCCGCTCGGACGGGTGAGTCCGGTGGTCTTGAGATCGCCCGCAGCATGCACGTTCATGACGTTCTCCGCTCAGCGCCGTTGCTTCGCTCGCAACGTCACTGCGAATTTTGGGCCAGTTGGTTTGTGAGCGCAGCCAACGCTCCGGCGGCTGCGAGGCGGCGAGCTCGTTCGGGAAAAATCCGGTGGCTGCACGGGAGGTTAGATCACCCGTTGGTTTCGCTCAGCCGACGCTGCGGAAGGGGAGCGTGATTGCGGACGGCGCTGTGGTGTCTAATTTGTCATCAAGCATTGCCAGTCGGCGTGCAGATTGGTCCGGGCGGCGATCGACCTCTTGATTGACTTTATTGTTGATTGACTTGTTGTTCATGTTTTGTTCTTATGCTGCAGTCGAGAGGGAGGCAGCCATGGACAACCGCATCAACGACATCCGCAGGACCATCAGGGCGCTCCGCATCAGCATGCGCGAGGCCGAGGCGATCATGCATGAGCAGATTAACCGCGACGAGGACTGCAGCTTCGTGGCGCAGGAAGTCATCAAGATGCGCGCGGTCATGAGCCTGCTCGTGAAGGAGCGAGCCGCGCTCGGCGATTTCGAGCCGATCGTCGTGAGCAGCTTCTTCATCCCGCGGCGCCGGCCGACGCGAAAGCCGGCCGCGGCCCTGTCCCCAACTGTCGATTCCGTGTTCCGCCCGCGCCTTGTGGCGCGGGTTTAGGACCTCGGCTCAATCAAAAGCGTGAGGCGCGGGCCGGCCGGGTTTGCCGGCGGGGCTGTCCGCCCACTTCGCCATCTCCATGGTTCGCGCGTCGACGCCCTCGCACCAGAAGCACCTCGGCCGCGCGCGGCCCTTCTCGGACAGGATCGGGACCAGGCTGTGGCCGCAACCGGCGCACCAGGTGATGTCGGTCATGCATTCCTCGACGGCGTATCAAGTTTGGAAATGACGTTCTCGTTGGCGAAGCTTGCGCGGGCGCTATGACGGCGCGGGAGCAGTTTGCCCCGTAGGCGCGCTCGCTCCGGCGACCGTCGATGTAGCGATCCAGCGTGACACGGCTGTGATGTCGTTGCCGCTTTCGCGATAGGCGCGAAGCTGGAACTCGGCCGAGCTGCCGCGATCCACGATGGTGCGGCAATGTTCGATCTCGGCAGCGCAGCCCAATGCGTCCGCGTCCTCAATGGTATCGTCGATGATTCGGGACAGCATCTCCGAGATCGTGAGCGGTCCGTCCCTGGAGGCGAAGATGCAATCGGTCCCGTAGCGCTGGGCGCGCCACTTGTTCTCGACCGCAATGGCGCGTTCAACCACAGTGACCTCCTTCGACAGATGAGGCCGCAGACAGAGGTGGCGCGTCAGGCAGCGGTAGAGCGAGGCGATCGCGACGGCGTCCTCGAGCAGGGTACAGGTATCGGGCGCGCGAAGCTCCAGCGTCGGATGCTTCATGGACGGGCGCATCGCCCACCAGATGTGGCTTTCGTCGGGGATCACGCCGGAGCGCTGGAGGGCGCCGACATATTCGTCGTAGTCCTGCCTGTTTTCGAACAGTTCGGGCAGCCCGGTGCGTGGCAGCTCGGAATAGGCCGCCAGACGGTAGCCCTTGAGCCCGGTCTTGTGCGAATTCCAGAACGGTGAGGACGCCGCCAGCGCGATGAACAGCGGCAGGCGCGGCAGCATCGCCCGCATCACCGCCATCCGCTTCTCGGGATCGGGCAGTTGCACATGCACATGCATGCCGCACATCATGTTGCGGTGGCCGATGCTGCGGAAGTCCTCGATCATCTCCTCGTAGCGCGGCTTCGGGCTCGGCTGCGACATGCGCCAGACCGCAGTCGGGTGCGTTCCGCAGGCCATGATCACAAAACCGTATTGTGCGGCAACGTTGGCGACCTCGCGGCGCAGGAACCTCAGCTCTTCCCGCGCGTCATTGACGTCGACGTGGATGTTGGTGGCGACCTCGAGCTGGGACTGCAGCATCTCGCGCATGGCCTGGCCACCGGTCGACCAGTTCGCCGACTCGAACAGCGCGTCGGGAGTCTGGATCGCAACCTCCAGGGTGCGGCGATCGGCGAGGAAATATTCCTCCTCGATGCCGAAGGAATATTCGGCCGCCTTGCCGCGTCCGCCGGCAGAGCGGATGACGAGGTGCTGCCTGTCGTCGGAAGTGTCCAAACGCAGCAGTTTCAAAACGTCCGTAGCAAATGTCATCGAGCCACCCGGCGGCCATTACCTGCGGGCAATAATCCGTCGGACAGGGGCCGGTTCCGCGTCGGACCCTGTGGAAATGGCAAGATCGAACGGAACAATTTTCGCACTTTCGGATGCGCGTGCGATCAGGGCGTGGTTCGGGGGCACTTCCGTCCAGTCCGTTTCCTTGTCGAACGGCTCGGACACGACGATGACCTGGTCGCCGTCCTCGCGGAAATAGAGCGTGTTGGCGGCGTCGTTGACGGCGATGCGAAATGCGTAGAGATCCCGCCCGTTCGCAATCGCACTGGTGAAGCGCAGCCGCTCGCGCAGCTCGCCTTCGTTGACGAGGCCGACGAGCGATTGCAGCACGCTTCGCGTTGCGCCGAGCGGATCGCGATCGAGACCGGCGCCCATCATGGCGAGGAACACGGCTTCCGAGTCGGTCGTGCCCAGGCGCGACGGATAATAGGCATCCGGGATCAGCGCCTCGACCTTGCGGCGCAGCCGGTTCCAGCTGCCGACAAAACCGTTGTGCATGAACATCCACTGGCCACAGGCAAAAGGATGGCAGTTCTGCCGTGTCACCGCGGTGCCGGTCGCCGCGCGCACATGGGCAAAGAACAGGTGCGAGCGCAGATGGCGGCAGAGATAGCGCAGATTCTCATCCGACCAGGCCGGCCGCGTCTCGCGATAGAGGCCGGGCTCCGGATGCTCGCCGTACCAGCCAAGACCAAAGCCGTCGCCATTCGATCCCGCCGTCGATTGCAGCGAGCGGATGCTCTGTGCAATCAGCGAATGCTCCGGCTCGGTGACGTAGGGTTCGAACGAGGTCGTCTCGCCCCGATATGCAATCCAGCGGCACATGCGGGTTCCTCATCAGGCGGTGGACAGGTCGAGGTGCACCAACGAGTCGCATCGCTCCAGGTTCCCTCTGCGTCAAACGGTGCGGGGGCAGCGGCTTGCGTTGCGCGCCTCGCCGTGTAGAACGACCCCGGGTGCTCGCTGCACGTGGCAGCGACAGGGCAAGCGATGGTCGGGCCGCCACGCAGGATGCGTGTGCGCCCATGAACGATCAGCTGCCCGGCAGAGACCTTTCCAAGCCCCAACTTCTCGTCGAACGAGCGCTCGCGACGCTCCAACAGTTCCTGCATGTCGAGGCCATCAGCGGCATCGTGCTGCTCACGGCCGCGGCGGCTGCATTGCTGTGGGCCAACTCGCCATTTGCTCATGCGTATCATGACATCTGGCATCTGCAGGTTCCGCTCCGGCTCGGTGCGTTCGCCTTTGATCGATCGCTGCATTTCTGGATCAACGACGCGCTGATGACGGTGTTCTTTCTCGTCGTCGGCATGGAGATCCGCCGCGAAATCCACGAGGGAGCGCTGAGCGAATTCGACCAGGCCATTCTGCCGGTGCTGGCCGCCGTCGGGGGCGTCGTGGTCCCCGCATTGATCTATTTGAGCTTCAACGGCGTCACGGAGCGCAGCCAGGGCTGGGCGATCCCGACCGCGACGGACATTGCTTTTGCGGTCGGCGTGCTCGCGCTGCTGGGACGATCCGTCCCCGCCAACATCAGGGTGTTTCTGCTCGCGCTGGCGATCATCGACGACATCATCGCGGTCCTCATCATCGCGCTGTTCTACAGCAGCGGGCTCGATCCGGCCGGCTTTGCGGTCGCAGCGCTCGGCGTGGTCATAGCGCTCGGCTTCCAGCTGATCGGTCTTGGCTCCGGCTATGCCTATGTCGTGCCGGCGTTCATCGTCTGGGCGGGCTTCCTCATGGCCGGCGTTCACCCGACACTCGCGGGAGTCGTGCTTGGCCTGATGACGCCGGTGCGGTCGTCCAGTTCGGAGATCGCCCCGCCTGTCGTCCGTGTGGCGACGGCGCTGCATCCCTGGGTCGCTTACGCGATCATGCCGGTCTTCGCGCTGGCGAATGCAGGCGTCAGCTTCAAAGGCATCGAGCTGTCAGGTGGCACCCAGCTCGTGACGCTCGGCGTCGCGCTTGCGCTGTGTGCTGGGAAGCCGGTCGGTGTGATCGGTGCGACCTGGCTTGCGGTGCGAGCGGGATGCCGGCTGGCGCCGGGCGTGACATGGTCCGGCGTTTGCCTGATCGGGCTATTGGCCGGCATCGGCTTCACCATGTCGATCTTCATCGCCATGCTCGCGTTCGCCGATGGCGGATTGCTGGATGCAGCGAAGTTCGGCGTCCTGCTCGGCTCGCTGATCTCGATGACGCTGGGGCTCGGATGGGGCGCGGAATATGCCCACCGGCAGCGCGAGCAGGGCGCCAATTGATGTGGCCGCGCCGGCGCCCTCAGGCCGGCAGCGGGATCAGCGGCGCGACCTCGCGATCGCCGGCGCTGTCGCTTGCCGCAAGGCCTTGCGCAACGCCGATGCGGTCGGCCTCGGGCCGGTTCTGGCTCATCTTGCGCTTGCCTTCGAACCGCACCACGGGGATGCGCACGCCGACGATCCCGCGCAGTTGCGTGGCGATGAAGTCAGCGGGGGCATCACTGACGGCCCAGGGCTTTGCACGCGTGCCCTCGTGCCTGTTGGTGAGCCGCGTCACGACGTCGAGCAGGCGCTCCGGCTCCTGGAAGAATTCGACGGGGCCATAGGCATGCACCGCGACGTAGTTCCAGGTCGGCACGACCTTTCCGGTTTCCTGCTTGGTTGCGTACCAGGATGGCGTCACATAGGCATCGGGCCCGCTGAAGATTGCCAGCGCATCGCCGATCGGCGGCAGCTGCCATTGCGGATTGGCTTTTGCGACGTGTCCATACAATACGCCATGCTCGCCTTCGCTCTCGTCGAGGAAGAGGGGCAAGGGCGTGGCGACCGGGCCTGCGGCGGTGGCCGTGACGAGGCTGGCAAGCCGGGCGGCGCGAATGGTCGCCCGAATGCTCTCGATGTCGTCGTCCCGGAAGGCCGGCGGAATATACATGGCGTGTCTCCGTTCTGGTTGAGGAGATAGCCGGAATCTGGCCTGTACAAAACTGCCAGTTTGTAACGATTTCTTCAGTCCAGTTCAGCGACGGCCTGCGCCAGCAGCTTGCAGCCCCGCTCGATCTGAGTAACCTCCAGCACCGAATAGCCCATGACGAGGCCGACCGCCTTCCGCCGCCGGGGGCCGGCGAACAGGGCGGACACCGGGTAGATACCGACGCCCTTTTCGCGGGCCGCCCTTATCAACGCATCCTCGTGCTTGAGCGGCAGATCGTCGAACCACGTCACGATGTGCAGGCCGGCGGCGGCGCCTTCGATCCTGATACGGTCGCCGAAACGACGGCGAAGGGCGTCGATCAGCGCCTGGCGGCGTTCGGCGTTGCGCCGGCGCGCCCGTCTGACATGGCGGTCATAAGCGCCGCTCTCCAGCATTGCGGCAAGCGCCTCCTGCTCGATCAGCGGCGTGTGCCGGTCCATGATCTGCTTGGCGGCACTGAACAGCGATCGCAATCCCTGCGGCACCACGAGATAGCCGATCCGCAAGGTCGGGGAGAGCGTCTTGGAGACGGTGCCGAGATAGATCACATGGTCGCGGCCCTCCAGCGCATGCAGCGGCGGGATCGGCTTGGTGTCGTAGCGATATTCGCTGTCGTAGTCGTCCTCGATCACATAGGCATCGTGCTTTCTTGCCCACGCCAGCAATTGATGCCGGCGTCCGATCGGCATGACGCCGCCGAGCGGATATTGATGCGACGGCGTCACATAGGCGAGGCGGGCGGCGATGCCGTCGAGCCGCTCGGTCTGAAGGCCTTCCGCATCGACCGCGACAGGCACCGCGGCGGCGCCCGTCGCCGCAAAAGTGTGCCGTGCCATCTGGTAGCCCGGGTCCTCCATCACGAAGCGGTCGCCGGCATCGAGCAGGAGGCGCGCGCAGATATCGAGACCCTGCTGCGAGCCGTTGACGACGACGATCTGGTCGACGTCGCAGCGTATGCTGCGCGATCGCCACAGATAGGCCTGCAGCGCGGTCCGCAGCCGCATCGATCCGCAGGGATCGTCATACGCAAGCCGCTCGGGCTTGCGCGTCATCGCTGACGTCACGGCCTTCTTCCAGGCCAGCACCGGGAAGTCCGAGGGCGACAGCTCGCCATAACGGAAGTTCGCGACGAGCCCGCGCGGCGGCACGGTCCATTGCGGCCCATCCTGACGCAGCCGCGCGCCGAAAGCCGACAGCTGCGCCTTGCGCGTTGATGGACGTGATGTCGCGCGCGCGCGTCCGCGCTCAACCACCGCACGCGCCACGCGCGGCCGGGCGCCATGTCGCGTCTCGATAAAGCCCTCGGCGGCGAGCTGCTCATAGGCAACCGTGACGGTCGAGCGCGCCACGCCCATCTCGCCGGCCAGCGCCCGCGACGACGGCAACACGCCGTCGGTGCCGTAGACCAGCGACAGGATCTGGTCGCGCAGCGCCTCGTAAATCTGGCGTGCGCCCATCGGGCCGGAATTGGCGTTCATCTGATCATCCATCGCGGCTGGAAGCAGTCATCTCCGATGCTCTCGATACGCGTTGTATCCTCCGTCCATCGGCATTGCGAGCGATGCGGGACACGCGCAAAATGCTTGACCAAATTGTCCTCGCGGAACCCCGATGCGGCCGCTGGTCGCAGCTTTGTCGCCTTGATTCCGTCCCGCCCGGCTTTATCTCTGGGGAGAACAAGAATCCGGGCCCCTCTGGCGAGGACGCCGACCATGTCGGCTAAACCTCGTGATGTCGGATCACCTGTCCCGCGCGAATGCGATGGATCGGCCGATTGTCGGGCCTTCTCAAGTTCCCTCCGACCCAATCGTCCCCATCGCAGCTCCGTGCGGCCAATTCGCAAGATCGAGGAGCGACGATGACTGACGCCAATACTTCCACCCCCACCGAGATCGAGATCACCGAGCCGCGCAGCTTCAACGAGCAGGCTGCCGCTGCGCTGGTGATATCAGGCGCGCTCGTCGCCGTGGCCGATCGGCGCGTCTCGCCGGTCGAGCGCGACGAGGTGATCCGCTTCATCAGGGAGCGCGGACTGGCGCCGCACATCGGCGACGACCGCCTGTTTGCGATGTTCGACGAGCTAGCCGAGCGGCTCGAGGAGCCTGATTTCGCCAATGTTGTGATCGATACGCTGCGGCCCGTCTCCGACCTGCCGCTGTCGTCCCATCTCATCGAGCTGTCGGAGCGCGTCGCGGCGGCGGACGAGGACGTGCATCCGCACGAAGTGCAGGCGATCAAGCTGTTGCGCCTGCTGACGCTGGTGCTGCCGCGGGCAAAGCCGGTCGAGGCGGTCGCGGTCAGCGTGGCTTCAAGGGAATGATCATGAGTGCAACCTCGGACGAGCAGACGACGAGATCCAGCGATACCGCCGGCCAGCCGGCTGGCGGCGACCCGCGCCTCGACGCGCTCGTCCAGCGGCTGCCGCCGCGACTTGCCGGCACCGTCGACTATCTGCTGCAACCGTCGAGCCGCTGGGTCCGGATTCCTTCGGGCGCGTTGCTCGTCGTCGGCGGCGTGCTGTCCTTCCTGCCGGTGCTCGGCATCTGGATGCTGCCGCTCGGCCTCGCGCTGCTCGCCGAGGACATGCCGGCGCTACGTGCGTCGCGTTCAAAAGTCTTCGACTGGATCGAGCGCCGCAAGCCGCACTGGCTGGATCCGTCCGCTTCGAAAAATGATGAGACATGACTGAACTCGTCACGGCCGAGGCGCTGACCGCGCTGCTACAGGTTGTTCTGATCGACCTCGTGCTTGCCGGCGACAACGCCGTCGTCATCGGCCTCGCCGCGGCGGGCCTGCCGGCCGGGCAACGCCGCCGCGCCATCGTCGTCGGCATCATTGCGGCCACAGGCTTGCGCATCGCGTTTGCCGGCGTCGCGACCCAGCTCCTGCAGGTGATCGGCCTGCTGCTCGCCGGCGGCGTGCTGCTGCTGTGGGTGTGCTGGAAGATGTGGCGCGAGCTGCGGGAGCAGGCCTCCCATGCCGGCGAGCTCGCGTTCAGCCATGGTGGCGGCGGACGTGCTGCGCCGGCGCCGCGCAAGACGTTCGGCCAGGCCGCGATGCAGATCGTCGCAGCCGACGTCTCGATGTCGCTCGACAACGTGCTCGCGGTCGCGGGCGCCGCGCGCGAGCATCCTTACATCCTGGCGTTCGGTCTGTTGCTGTCGGTCGCGCTGATGGGTGTCGCCGCCGACCTGCTCGGCCGCGTGCTCCAGAAGCAGCGATGGATCGCCTATGTCGGCCTCGCCATCATCGTCTATGTCGCGTTTGAGATGATCTATCGCGGCTCGCTCGAGCTCGCGCCCGTCATTGCAAGCCTCTAAGTCCCGCCTTCGTCTTCCCGGAGTGATCGATGTCGTCTGAACCCAAAGCAGCTTTGGCGAACCCGCCGGTCGGCCTGTTTCCGCGGCTGATCTTCGGCTCGCGCTGGCTGCAATTGCCGCTTTACGTCGGCCTCATCGTCGCACAGGCGGTCTATGTGCTGCTGTTCTTGAAGGAGCTCTGGCACCTGGTCGCGCATTCGTTCGACGCCAGCGAGCAGCAGATCATGCTGGTCGTGCTCGGATTGATCGACGTCGTCATGATCTCGAACCTGCTCGTGATGGTGATCGTCGGCGGTTACGAGACCTTCGTCTCGCGCCTCAACCTGCGCGGCCATCCCGACGAGCCGGAATGGCTCAGCCACGTCAACGCCAGCGTGCTCAAGATCAAGCTCGCGATGGCAATCGTCGGCATCTCCTCGATCTCGCTGCTGAGGACCTTCATCGAGGCCGGCAATCTCGGCACCACGCGCAGCAATTTCACCGAGACCGGCGTGATGTGGCAGGTGCTGATCCACCTGACCTTCATCATCTCGGCGATCGGCATCGCCTGGGTCGATCGCCTCGCGGACAACGCGCCGCGCAGGCAGAACGATCACGCCTGAGCGCGCGCGCCGACCGCAAGACGAGACGGACGCCGCCCGCGCATCAGCGTCTCGGACGGCGTCTCGCCGAAGGCGCGCTTGTAGCCGATCGCGAAGTCGCCAAGGTGCCAGAAGCCGTTGCCGAGCGCGGCAGCCTTCACGGTCAATCCGCTGGCGCCCGTCATGAGCTGGATGCGAACGGCCCACATCCGCTTGAGACGCAGATAGTGATGCAGGCTGACGCCGTGCACGGCTTGCGTCGCAGTCTGGAGCGTCCGCGCGGACACGCCGAGCGCGGCGGCAAGGTCTTCGCTGTAGAGCGGCTGGTTGCCGAACAGCTCGACGACTTCGTCGAGCCGCGCGATCAGCTTGCGGTGCTTGTCGAATGTACCGGGACGCGCGGTGTGTGCGCCGGCCGGCAGCAAAACCGCGTCGAAGGCGGCGAGCAGCGTTTCCTGGATCGGACGGTCGAGTGCCTCAAACTGCCGGGGATCATCGCACGCCGAAGCCAGCGCGAACATCTCCGAAAAGACCGCGCACAGGCGCGCCATCGGATCGTCCTGGGGACGGACATAGCCAAGGCCGGTGTCGAAGTCGGCCCATCCGCGATGCCGCATGTCCGAGTTGAAGCGCACCATGAGATAGGTGTTGGGACGATGCTCGATCGACTCGACGGGGGCCTTGCCACGGACGATGCCGATCGTTGAGCTGTCGACCTCGCGGCCATTGGCAATGGAGTGGAAGTCAAGCGGGACAACGAGACCGATGCCGCTCTCCGTCCCCATCTCTGCTTCGAAGCGCCGCGCAAAGGCACGCTGCAGAACGAACAGCCCGTTCTGCAGCGGCAGGATGGCGCGCGACAGCGAGAATTCGCGCGGCCGAAGCGGCGTAGAGGTGCCGAGGCCCAGCACCTCGTTGGCGCGAAACTCGCTGAAATCCGAGAAACGTTCGATGTGCAGGACGCGCGATGGCGTCAGCCGATGAACCGGCATGTCGGAAATCCCAGGGGGCAAATAGCAGCTGCTCAATCCCCAACGGATATCAACGCCGGACGATCGGCCATATTCCGGTAAACTACTGCCAGTTCAGCAGATCATGCGGTGCGCGGATACGCCGCACTCTCTCGCCGCTCCCGCTCGCCGAGCTCGCGGACGAGCTCCTGGAGGAAGGAGTCGGTGAAGGCGGGCAGGGTGCGCTCGGCGCGGACATAGATGCCGAGATCGGACCATACCGGGCTGCCGGCATTGTCGAGCGGCAGGAATACCAGCTGCGCGTCGCGTGACAGCCTGTTGATGCCAAGCTGGGTCTGGAAGGCGATGCCGACGCCGCGCGCGGCGAGCTCGCGCATCAAGTCGATCGAGTTGGCCTGGATCGCCGGCTCCGGAGTCTCGGAGAGCTGCGCGATCAATGGCTGCAGCAGATGGTAGATCGACAGCTCCGGCAGCGCATGAATGACCGGGAAGGCGAGGCATTGCTCCAGCGTGACGGTCTTGCGGCGCGCCAGCGGATGCTCGCGCGCAACGAGCGCGCCGAGACGAAAGCGTTTCAGCGCGACCTGCCGCAGATCGGGTGGATGCCTGAGCGCGATGGCGATGCCGATATCGGCTTCACCCCGCCTCAAGGCTTCGAGCACGTCCGACGATCCCATCACCTCGGTGGTGAAGCTGACGCGCCGTGCCCGGCTGCGGTGCGCGGCGATCAGATCCGGCAGCACCGATTCCGTGAGTGACTCGATGCAGGCGATGCTGACATTGCCGTGCCAGGCGCCGGACAGGGATGCCACGTCGGAGCGAAAGCGATCGAGGTCCTGGAGCACGTTCATGACGTGGCGAGCCAGCATCTCGCCAACCGTTGTCAGCGTCAGTCCGCGCGCCGTTCGCTCAAAGAGCGGAGACCCAACCTCTTGTTCAAGCTTGAGAATTTGACGGCTGACGGCGGACGAGGCGACGTTCAGGGTCCGCGCCGCGGCCCGGATCGAGCCGGTACGGCGGACGGCGTGGAAGTAGTGGATGGCCGGTGAATGAAAGCGCATGGGACCCCGGCGGCACTATAGCTGATGCCGAAACGGCAGCAATATGTACGAAATTCTCTGCCTTTTGAGAGCGCTGGTTTCACCCTAGTGTCATGTGCTGACGGGCCCTCGGGCCCGTGCGGCAACGCGCTTGCAACGAGGCGGCGGGGGATTTGGGGTGATCGAGACTGACGCTTGCGAACTGGAGCATGGGCGGGACGGGCGCCTCGTCGACCGCCGCCGCGCGGCCGCCTATGTCGGCGTGACCGCCGGCCGCTTCGAGCAGCTCGTGCGCGACAATGTCGTGCCTGCGCCGGTCATTGTCGACAACAAGCGGCGCTGGCCGATCGCGTTGCTCGACGACGCCAGGGACGCGATCGGCGGCAGCATGCCATCGTCGCCGGCAGTGAGGATCGAGATCGAGGCGCGCCCCTGCGATCGCAACGCCGTGCCGTCTTCGCGCGAGCTGCCCGATGCGGCCTGGTTCGAGCAGCGCGCGAGCTTCGTGCAGCGCGTCCGCCGCTCGCTGCTCTCGGGCAACGAGATCCGCCTGCTGCGCGAGTTCAAGCTGCTCAAGCAGAGCCAGATCAGCATGTACGGCTACTATGGCAGCTTCGAAGCCCTGATGGTGCGCGGCTACATCGTTGAGATCGACCGCAAGCCGCCGTCGAGCCGTCCGCTGGTGACCTATCGCCTCACCGTGCCGGGCGAGCAGGTGATCGCGGCGCTGAAGGACGAGCCAGTCTTTTGACTAGGGCTCTGCCACCTCGAAGAACGGCTGCTCTGCGAGCCTGCTTGTCAGTGCGGCGGCCTGAGCCATACAATCGTCGATCCAGGGCTGGTGCACCTTCTCCGGCGGGCGGTGATTGCCCTCATAGGCGGCGTGAAGACATTTTTCGCACGCACCCATCATCATGGCCGCAACCTTCAGCACGGCGCGGCGATCGGCGCCACTGCGCGGCGTGAGCGGCCGGTCGCCGCCGTAGGTTTCATCGAGATGATCGACGATCGCGTCGCTGTCGATCAACGTCTCGCCGCTGTCGAGCACCAGCGCGGGAATGCGGCCAAGCGGATTGCTGGCCCTGACCTCAGCGCGATTGCCGAAGCCGGACAGCTGACGCTGTTCGAACGGTATGCGATAAATATTGAGCGTCATCGCAACGCGTCGCGTGTATGGTGAGCGATTGACCCCGATCAGCAGCATGGCGCGATCTCGTCCATTCGTTCACGATTTGCGCGAACGCGCGATGTCGCTCTTGAGTGCTTCGAGATCCTTCTGCACCGCGCGGGCGGCATCGCGCTCGATCTTGCGGTAGCGCGCGACAAGCTTTTCGCCGAACGGGGTCAGCATGGCACCGCCGCCGTTCTTGCCGCCGGCCTGCGGCTCAACCGCCGCATGTCCGCAGATGCGGTTGATCTCGTCGACGAGGTCCCAGGCGCGCTTGTACGACATGTCCATGGCGCGGCCGGCCGCGGAGATCGAGCCTTGCGCGCGGATCTGCTCCAGAAGCTCGATCTTGCCGGGCCCGATCCGGTCCTCGCCGTCGAGGTCGATGCGCAGGCTGAGCTGGGGCAGCGATTTGGCGCTCGCGCGCGACATCATGAAGTCTCTTGGATGGCTCCAAACCGAGCTTGCCATTCTTGCCGGCCGCGAACAAGGCGAACGCAGCAGCCGCTGTCGGAAGCGGTGTGGCAGGGCAGGGTGGTGATGACCGCGAGGAAATCGCGACTGAACTTGGTGACGCTGATGAGGTCCGGTCAAGCGGGCTCTGTTTTCGAGATCGATAAAATTGTCTGCAATCCGCTCAGGAGCGGCAAACCGTGCGGACAAGAAACGGGGCGCCTTAAACCAGAGTTTTGGAACCGGCCTGCATTCTGCCGCAAAAGGGCAGGGCATCATCATGACAATTCTCAAGGAGGTCGTCGTCGCGGTCGCGGGGGTCTACGCGCTCCTGTTTGTCTGCGACGCATTGTTCGGGGTCGGCGAGGCGCGCTTCGACGATTCCTATTACAGCGCCAGCTTCTACGCGCCGAAGCCGCAGGAATTCCGCTTCGCCAGCGATACGCCGCCGGCGACCCGCGTCAGCGACGCCTTTGCGCAATTCTCGGCCGCCGAGGCCAAGCCGAACAAGCGCTATTCGTCCCTGACGACGATCATCCGCTAGGCGCGCTCGGTGGCGTGATCGCCGGGATGTTGACCCGCGCGTTGCGGGATCAGCAGCAGGCAGACGATCATGAAGGCCGCGATGACGGCCGAGGCCAGCGGCCGGCTTAGCGCCAGCCCGCCGTGATCGAGTGGCTTGTCGAGGAAATCGCCGACCGTTGCGCCCAGCGGTCGCGTCAGGATGAACGCGGCCCAGAACAGCGTGACGCGTGAGACGCTGGTCCAGAGATAGAGCGCTGCGATGACGGCCAATCCGGCCGCGAAAATCAGCGCGCCGCCGCGATAGCCCATGTCGCCGGAATCGGCGATCCAGTCACCGAGCGCAGTGCCGAGCGTTTGCGAGAAGGTGATCGCGCCCCAGTAGAAGGCTTCCGCCCGCGGGGTGCTGATGCTGTTGACCGAGATCGTTCCCTCCGCGCGATACCAGAGCACCAACACCAGCACGAGACAGGTCAGCAGCAGCGTCGAGCCGCCAGTATAGCCGATGCCGAGCGAGCGGTCGGCGAAGTCAGCCATCGTGGTGCCGAAGGTCGTCGAGGCCACGATGGTCGCCCAATACAGTGCTGGGTGAAATGTTTGCGCGCGGATCTGTGCCGCGACGAGCACGACCATCGCGGCCAGGAACAGGCACGTGCCGGCGAGGTAACCCCAGTTCAGCGTCATCGTGACCGTGTCGCCGCCGGTCTCACCGAGGGTCGTGGCGGCAATCTTGATGATCCAGAAGCCGAGCGTGACTTCGGGAACCTTGCTTTCCCTGACAAGGGCGTTCCTGTTGGAATATCTCATGATCTCCTTGGCGCGTCCGGCGTACGGGGAACGCGATCGATCGCGTTGCCGACGGTGTGCCAGTTGGCAAACGGCAGCGGCGGAAATCAGTTTCGTGATCATCGATGACGAGAAGGAGGCGGCCGCCTTCAACAAGGCGTGACGCTCACTCCCCCTGGATCCATTCCGCCACACTGCGCCACAGCGTGTCGCGATGCTCGGGGCGGAAGAAGCCGAAATGGCCGATCGCCTTGGCGCCGACGTCGGACGGCTTCACGTTGAGCACCTCCGGCTTGATCGCCGTGAAGCCTGATGTGAGCAGCTCGACCGCTGATAGCGTCGCCCAGGGATCGTCGGAGAAGCAGAGCGCGCGCAGCTCGCCCTTGAACTTGGCAAAATTCTCCAGCGCCGGCAGCTTTGAATCGAACAGATAGCGCGGGCTCGAAACCCAATCCGCCCATTGCAGGAAGACGCCCTTGGGCAGATCCTCGCCGACGCCGGCCCAGCCAGGCGCGTAGCCGAGCGCGTGGGTGAGCGGCACGCCGACGAAATTCATGAAAGCGAAGACGCGGTATTTCTCCGGCGACGTCATCAGCCGCCAGGTCGCGGCTTGCGAGGCCACAAACGCGGCACGCGAAATCTCGCTGTTGTTTTCGATCAGCCCGAGCGCCTGGCCGCCGAAGGAATGGCCGACATAGGCAAGCGGCAGCGCTTGATAGCGCTCGCGCATCCAGCGCACCGCCGCGGTGACGTCCTGCGCGGCCCAGTCCGACATCGACGCTTTGAAGCCGACCAGCGATTTCGGCCGGTTGTAACCGACCATTGCCGGCAGCCGGGAGTCGCCGATGCCACGGTAGTCATAGGTGAGGACGGCGCAGCCGCGATGGGCGAGATAGGAGGCAAAGCCGCTATAGATCTTTCGTGGGACAGCAGTCGCCGAATTGATCAGGACGGCGTGGCGCTTGGCGCCGCGCGGCAGGAACAGGGTGCCGGTCAGGGCATACCCGTCGGTCGCCGGGAAGCTGATCTCGTCGATGAAGACGTCGTCCAGTGGCGCATCCATGGGGAGAAGTTGTCTTGCCGTTTCCTCTGCCGCCCCAAGCAAATGCGAATTCGGCTTTGCCTGCAAGGGTTTGCATTGCGAAATGGATTTACAACTGGCAGTGTCGCGCCAGCCTGTGTATAAGGCGGCCCTCGCAACCCACAGATCGGGTTGTACTTTTTTGCTTCACGGAGAGATTGCGATGTCCGAGCGGTGGTCGCCCGAGTCCTGGCGCAGCAAGCCGGTGCTACAGGTGCCCGAATATCCCGACGCCAAGGCCTTGGCCGACGTCGAGGCGCAGCTTGCAACCTTTCCGCCGCTGGTGTTCGCCGGCGAGGCGCGCAATCTGAAGAAGGCGCTGGCCCGCGTTGCCGCAGGCGAGGCCTTCCTGCTCCAGGGCGGCGATTGCGCCGAAAGCTTTGCCGAGCACGGCGCCAACAACATCCGCGACTTCTTCCGTGTGCTGCTGCAGATGGCGGTGGTGCTGACCTATGCCGGCGCGGTGCCGGTGGTGAAGGTCGGCCGCATCGCCGGCCAGTTCGCCAAACCGCGTTCGTCGCCGACCGAGAAGGTGGGCGGCGTCGAGCTGCCGAGCTATCGCGGCGACATCGTCAACGACATCGCCTTCACCAAGGAAGCGCGCGTGCCGGATCCGCAGCGCCAGCTGATGGCCTATCGCCAGTCGGCCGCGACGCTGAACCTGCTCCGCGCGTTCGCCACCGGCGGCTTTGCCAATCTCGGCAGCGTGCATCAGTGGATGCTCGGCTTCCTGAAGGATTCGCCGCAATCCCGCCGCTACAAGGAGTTGGCCGACCGCATCTCGGACGCGCTCAACTTCATGCGCGCCTGCGGCCTCGATCTCGAGAGCCACCCCGAGCTGCGCGCCACCGATTTCTACACCAGCCATGAAGCGCTGCTGCTCGGCTATGAGCAGGCCATGACCCGGGTCGATTCCACTACCGGCGACTGGTACGCGACCTCGGGCCACATGATCTGGATCGGCGACCGCACCCGCCAGCTCGATCACGGCCATGTCGAATATTTCCGCGGCATCAAGAATCCGATCGGCCTGAAATGCGGTCCGTCGCTCAAGCCCGACGAGCTGTTGAAGCTGATCGACGTGCTCAACCCTGACAACGAGCCGGGCCGGCTGACCCTGATCAACCGTTTCGGCTCCGACAAGATCGCCGATCACCTGCCGGGCCTGATCCGCGCAGTGAAGCGCGAGGGCAGGGTGGTGGTTTGGTCGTGCGATCCCATGCACGGCAACACCATCACCTCCACGACGGGCTACAAGACGCGGCCGTTCGACCGTGTGCTGTCCGAGGTGAAGTCGTTCTTCACGATCCACGCCGCGGAAGGCACCTATGCCGGCGGCGTGCATCTGGAGATGACCGGCCAGGATGTCACCGAATGTATCGGCGGCGCTCGCGCCATCACCGACGAGGATCTCAACGACCGCTATCACACGGTCTGCGATCCCCGCCTCAACGCCGAGCAATCGATCGACATGGCTTTCCTGATCGCCGAACTGTTGAAGCAGGAACGCGCCGGCAAGGTCAGGCCGATGCCGGCCGCAGCGGGGCTCTAGAACCTTGCTGCGGATTTGGAAGGCCACGATCAATTCCCGCAACGGTCTGGCCTTTGCGTTCCGCTCGGAACAGGCCGTCCGCGAGGAGATCTTTGCGCTCCTGCTGTCGCTGCCCGTGGCGTGGTTCGTCGCAGCGACCGCGACGCGCGCGGTCGAACTGGTCTGCGCGGTCGCCTTCGTGCTGGTGGTCGAGCTGCTGAACACTGCGATCGAGAAGCTTGCCGACCGCTTGACGATGGATCACGACAAGCAGATCGGCCGGGTCAAGGACATGGGCTCGGCCGCCGTCGGTGTTGCGTTGTTGATGGCCGGGGCGTTCTGGATCATCGCCATCATCGAGCGATTGGGGTTTCTCTAAAGCGAGGGCGGCGGCCATGACCGAACGTCTCAACGTATTCGCGGTCACGCTCGCCCAGCTCAATCCGACCATGGGCGATATCGAGGGCAATGCCGCCAAGGTACGCGCTACGCGCGCGCAGGCGATCGCCGACGGCGCTGATCTCGTGCTGTTTCCGGAATTGTTCATCGCCGGCTATCCGCCCGAGGATCTGGTGCAGAAACCGGCCTTCCAGGCGGCCTGCCGCGGCGCAATCGAAACGCTCGCGCGCGAGACTGCCGACGGCGGTCCGGCATTGCTGATCGGCACGCCCTGGGTCGAGGACGGCAAGCTCTACAATGCCTGCGCACTGCTCGACGGCGGGCGCATCGCTGGCTTGCGTTTCAAATGCAATCTGCCGAATTACGGCGTGTTCGACGAGAAGCGGTTGTTTTCGCGCGGACCTGCGGCGGGCCCCGTCACCGTGCGCGGCGTGCGGATCGGCGTGCCGATCTGCGAGGACATCTGGCTGGAAGAATCCGAGGACTACGAGAACGTGGTCGAGACGCTGGCCGAGACCGGCGCCGAGATCATTCTGGTGCCGAACGGCTCGCCCTATGGCCGCGACAAGAACGATGTACGTCTGTCGGTAGCGGTCGCACGGGTCACTGAAAGCGGCTTGCCGCTCGTCTACCTCAATCAGGTCGGTGGCCAGGACGAGCTCGTGTTCGACGGGGCCTCATTCGCGCTCAATGGCGATCTCTCGCTGGCTGCGCAATTGCCGGCTTTCGCAGAGAGCGTCACCACGTTGCGCTTCACCAGGAACGGCGATGATTGGCACTGCGCCGGTCCTGTCGCCGAGCAACCCGAAGGGGACCGCGCCGATTATGCCGCGTGTGTGCTGGGCCTCCGCGACTATGTCACCAAGAACGGCTTTCCCGGCGTGCTGCTCGGCATTTCCGGCGGTATCGATTCCGCGCTGTGCGCAGCGATCGCGATTGATGCGCTCGGCGCCGATCAGGTGCATGGCGTGATGCTGCCTTATCGCTATACGGCGGCAAGCTCGATTGCCGACGCCGGCGAACTCGCCGGCCATCTTGGCATCCGCTACGAGGTGTTGCCGATCGCCGAAGCCGTGAACGGCTTCGAGGCCATCCTGTCCGGTATCTTCAAGAACCTGCCGCCCGATATCACCGAGGAAAACCTGCAGGCCCGCACCCGCGGCACGCTTCTGATGGCGATTTCGAACAAGACCGGGCTGATGGTGGTGACGACAGGCAACAAGTCGGAGATGTCAGTCGGCTATGCCACGCTCTATGGCGACATGAACGGCGGCTTCAACCCGATCAAGGATATCTACAAGACGCAGGTGTTCAGGCTGGCAAGCTTGCGCAATGCATGGAAGCCCGACGGCGCGCTCGGGCCCGCGGGCGAGGTGATTCCGCCCGATATCATCACGCGTCCGCCGACGGCGGAGCTGCGCGAGAACCAGACCGATCAGGATTCATTGCCGCCCTATGATGTGCTCGATGCGATCCTCGAGCGGCTGGTCGAGCGCGAGGAGCCGCTCGAGCAGATCATCGCCGCCGGCTTCGACCGCGAGACGGTGACGCGTATCGACCATCTTCTCAACGTCGCTGAATACAAGCGCCGCCAGGCCGCGCCCGGCGTGAAGGTGACGCGCAGGAATTTCGGCCGCGACCGCCGCTATCCCATCACCAACCGTTTTCGCGACAATGGGTCGCCGCTGCCGGCGCCGGACGAGGCGCTCGTCTCGCGCGGTAACGCCGCCTCGACGGACGCGTACGAGGGGTGACGTTAGAGGCCGGGCCTGCCGGTGCTACGACGGGATTGCAAAGAACAGCACCCGAAGCAGGTGCGTGTATTCGGACTCCAGCACCATGATCGTCACAAAGACCAATACTGCGATCGGCGGCGCCAGGATGGCATAGGTGAGCGCCAGCCGCTCCCAGGCCATGTGCATGAAGACAGCGACGATCAGCCCAGCCTTCACCACCATGAACAACAGGATCAGCGACCACCTGAGATAGCCATGTATGCCAAAGTAGTCGACGAGGTAGGAGCACGTGCTGAGGACGAACAACCAGCCCCAGACCACGAGGTACAGTTTGATCGGGTGCTGCTGGCCATGCGCCGCTTCTGATGCGACTGCGTCATGCGCATGAGCGTATAGCCGTCCTTCCATGTCTACCGTCGCATTTGTCATTGGCCGACCTCACCAAAGATAGAACAGGGCAAAGATGAACACCCACACGAGATCGACGAAGTGCCAGTACAGGCCCATGATCTCGACGATTTCGTAATAGCCTTTCCGGCTCGTGAAGAAGCCGCGCCTCCTGATATCGAAGTCGCCGCGCCAGACCTTTCGCGCAATCGCGATCAGGAAGATCACGCCGATCGTCACATGCGTGCCGTGGAAGCCGGTAATCATGAAGAAGCTCGAGCCAAACTGCTCCGCGCCCCACGGGTTGCCCCAGGGGCGCACGCCCTCCCTGATCAGCTTGGTCCATTCGAACGCCTGCATTCCGACGAAGGTCGCGCCGAACGCTGCGGTGACGAGCATCAAGACTGCGGTCCGGACGCGATCGCGGCGGTAGCCGAAATTGACTGCCATCGCCATCGTCCCGCTGCTGCTGATCAGGATGAAGGTCATGATGGCGATCAGGATCAGCGGGATGTGCTTGCCGGCGAAGTTGAGGGCGAAGACTTCGCTGGGGTTGGGCCACGGCACGGTCGTCGACATGCGTGCCGTCATGTAGGAGAGCAGGAAGCAACTGAAGATGAAGGTATCGCTGAGGAGGAAGATCCACATCATGGCCTTGCCCCAGGACACGTTCTTGAACGCGCGCTGATCCGAAGCCCAGTCCGCAGCGATGCCGCGCCAGCCTGGAAGCCGTCCAGGAGCTTCTGCTGTATGTGTCAGTGCCGTCTCAGCCATCCGGTCTCGCCTCCCTAGCTCAGCAATTGGCGACAGATGTCGACGAAATCGTCGGTCCAGCCCGTGAGAAGCCCGAGCAGGACAAGCCAGACCAACAGCAGGAAGTGCCAGTAGATGGCGCATAATTCGACGCTTAAGCGCATGTCGGCGATCTCGGAGCTGCGCCACACCTTGGCCGAGGTTCTGCCCAGCGTTACGAGGCCGCCCGTCAGATGCAGCCCATGCACCGCGGTCAACAGGTAGAAGAAGGAATTGGCCGGATTGGATGCCACGAAATATCCGGCCGCGTTGAGCTGCTGCCAGGCCAGGAGCTGTCCGGCCAGGAAGATCACGGCGGCTGCTCCGCCCGCGAGCAGGCCGAGCATCATGCCTTCGGTGTCGTTGCGGCGTACCGCAACATAGGACCATTGCAGCGCGATGCTGCTCAAGACCAGAACGCCCGTGTTGAACCACAGCAGCCTCGGGACGGGCAGTATCCGCCAATCCGCCGCGTTCATGCGCATGGAGTAGGCGCTGATGAAAAGGATGAACAATGAGCTTGCGACCGCAAGAAACACGCCAAGTCCGATCTTCGCTGCTGGCCATGCCATTGCATCGCCGCCGGGGAAGTCACCGGCCGGACCTTCCTCCAGCCATGGCTTGGCCGTCAGCCGTTGCTGTGAGAGCCACCATCCGGCGATGACCGCGATCACAGCCAGGAACAGGAGGATGGCGCTCACGAAGCTGCTCCCTGAGAGATCCGCGTCGCCCGCGGCGGCTGGTTCTGCGGAATGAAGTCCTGGTCGGCACCGGGTACGCTGTAGTCATAGGCCCAGCGATAGACGATCGGGAGCTCCTTGCCCCAGTTGCCGTGCCCGGGAGGCGTCTCCGGCGTCTGCCACTCCAGCGTCGTCGCCCGCCAGGGATTGCCGCCGGAGGGCTCGCCCTTGAACAGACTCCAGGCCAGATTGAACAGGAAGACCATCTGGCTGAAGCCGACGGTCAGGGCCACAACGGAGATGAAGGCGTTCAGCGAATGCGCCGAGGGCGGGATGAATGCTGCGTCGCCGAGCTCGAAATACCGGCGCGGAACCCCGAGCAATCCGAGATAGTGCATCGGGAAGAAGATCAGGTAGGCGCCGAGGAAGGTGACCCAGAAGTGAAACTTGCCGAGCACGTCGTTCAGCATTCGGCCCGTGACCTTGGGGTACCAATGATAAATCGCCCCGAGCACGACCATGATCGGCGCCACGCCCATCACCATGTGGAAATGCGCGACCACGAACATGGTATCCGAGAGCGGGACGTCCACCACGACGTTGCCGAGGAAGAGACCGGTGAGCCCGCCGTTCACGAAGGTGATGATGAAGCCGAGGGCGAACAGCATCGGCACTCTGAGATGAATGTCGCCGCGCCACAGGGTCAGCACCCAGTTGTAGACCTTGATCGCGGTGGGGATCGCGATGATGAGCGTCGTGGTGGCGAAGAAGTACCCGAATTGCGGGAACATGCCGCTGACATACATGTGGTGCGCCCATACGACGAAGCTGAGCGCGCCGATGGCCACGATCGCCCAAACCATCATGCGGTAGCCAAAGATGTTCTTGCGCGCATGCGTGCTGATCAGATCGGAGACGATGCCAAAAGCGGGCAGGGCGACGATGTAGACCTCGGGGTGGCCGAAGAACCAGAACAGGTGCTGGAAGAGCAGCGGGCTGCCGCCGTTGTATTTCGACAGCTGCCCCATCTCGACAAGGGAAGGCATGAAGAAGCTGGTTCCCAGCAGACGGTCGAGCAGCAGCATGACCGAGGCAACGAACAGCGCGGGGAATGCCAGCAGCGCCATGACCGTCGCCGTGAAAATGCCCCACACCGTCAGAGGCAGGCGCATCAATGTCATGCCGCGGGTGCGCGCCTGGAGCACCGTGACCACATAATTCAGCCCGCCCATGGTGAAGCCGATGATGAACAGGATCAGGGACGACATCATGAGAATGATGCCCCAATCCTGCCCGGGCGTTCCTGAGAGGATTGCCTGCGGCGGGTACAACGTCCAGCCGGCGCCTGTTGGGCCGCCGGGGACAAAGAAGGCCGAAGCCAATACCAGGACCGCGAGCAGATAGACCCAGTAGCTCAGCATGTTCACATAGGGGAAGACCATGTCCCGGGCGCCAACCATCAAGGGGATCAGGTAGTTGCCGAAACCTCCCAGAAACAATGCCGTGAGCAGGTAGATCACCATGATCATGCCGTGCATGGTGATGAACTGGAGGTACTGGTTGGGATCAATGAAAGAGAAGGTGCCGGGAAACCCCAACTGAAGGCGCATCAGCCACGACAGCACCAGCGCGACCAGTCCGATGGCAGAGGCTGTCAGCGCATACTGAACAGCGATCACCTTGGCATCTTGTGAGAAGACGTATCGCGTCCACCAGCTCTTTGGATGATAGAGCTCGACGTCAGGCACTTCGGCAGGCGGAGTTCCTGCGATCCCATCATATGGAATATCGACCATAGAAATACCTCCTCGGTCGTTTCCATCGGGGCGACGAGTTGGCCTCACGCACCCGATCCATCTTCGCCTCAGCGCTTGCTACTTGGCGCCGGATTGATACCTCGTCTTCACGATGGCGTTTCCAGGCGACAATTCAGCAAATGTTTTCTGTTGCTCCAGCCAAGCGTGATATTCACGTTCTTCGTCGACGATCACCCTGGCGCGCATCTGGTAGTGCGCGGCACCACAAAGCTCCGCGCAGAGAACATCGAATGTTCCGGTTCGGATTGGCTGTATCCAAAAGTAGGTCACCACGCCCGGCACCATGTCCATCTTGGCGCGGAATTCGGGCACGTAGAAATCGTGCAGGACATCAACCGAGCGGAGGAGGATCTTGACCGGCTTTCCCAGTTGGAGGTGCAGATCACCGTTTTCGATCACGACATCGTCCTGCCCATGAGGATCGTCGCGATTGAGTCCCATCGGATTGTCGGGTCCGATGTTGCGGACATCGGATGTGCCGAGCCGCCCATCCTTGCCCGGAAGGCGAAAGCTCCATTGCCATTGCTGGCCCATGATTTCGACGTCGGTGGCATCTGCGGGCACCGTCACGAACTGGTGCCAGACAACCAAGCCGGGCGCCAGCATGGCCGCGACGCCGACGCCGGTCCCGACACTCAGCCACCATTCGAGTCTTTTGTTTTCCGGATTGTAGTCGGCCCGTCTTCCCTCTTTGTGGTGAAAGCGGAAGACGCAATACGCCATGAAGGCGATGACCGCGACGAAGACAAAGCCCGTGATCCAGAACGTGATGTTGATGGTGTGGTCGATATAGGCCCAGTTCGTCGCGATAGGCGTCCACCACCACGGGCTGTAGATGTGAAACAGCACCGAGCCGATTGCGACGAGAAGCAGTATCAGTGCGACAGCCATCCTGATCCATCCTTGCCATCGAAGGCTACGGATACGAATCCAGGGCGGAGCTCACGTCTGTCGCAATTGCGGACTTTGCTATGCTGGCACTTGGCTATGCTGGCACATCCGCCATCGCCGCGCCTCTTGCCTCGCCCGTTCAAACGGTCGCGATATTCAAGAGAACCATCGCGACTCTCACTGGAGCTGTGGGCGTCTAGGCATTTAAGATGATCCCCTGCGAACGCGGCGTCAATAGCATGTCAACGCGCTTGGCTGGCGCGGGCGACCCCCTGCTACCGGCCAAGAAGTCGCCCCCCGCGTGAGGTAATGCATCGCACAAATCCTCTGACCATTAAAGCAATTCACCTAACCGTGAGTGTCGCTTAGTGCCGGTGCCGCTAAGCTCAAAGAGGCAGGTCGCGACGGGTTTCGTCCGGCTAAGTTCCTCCTCTTTGAGCCTGAATTTGCCGTACTTGGCTCGATCGCGTTTCCCGTACGCAAGGCGGATACGCGCGGCCGGAAAGCGCGTCGTTGGCCGCCGCGACTTTCAGGAGGAGGTGTCCATGGCGACACTGTATTCACACAACATCGTAAAGCGGCACGTCTTCGGGGAGGCGGTCTCTTATCCCGTTCGCAAGATCGGCTTGTCCGATTTGACTGAGGTGCTGCGCCTGGGCTGGGAGGACTTCCAGGCGATGCCGAGTCACGCGATCGTCGTCTGCGTGATTTACCCTGTCCTCGGTCTCGTCCTGTTCAGGATGGTCCTCGGCTATTCGGTCCTGCCGCTGCTGTTTCCTCTCGCTGCGGGCTTCGCCCTCGTCGGTCCGTTTGCTGCGATCGGTCTCTACGAGCTCAGCCGTCGCCGCGAGCGCGGCGAGGAGGTCGAAGCGTGGGATGCGATCAAGGTGTTGCGCGCACCATCGTTCGGCGCCATGCTTGAGCTCGGCCTGCTCCTGCTGGTCCTGTTCGGTGCCTGGATCGGCGTCGCGAACGCGATCTACGTCTCAATCTTCGGCCACGCGGCGGCCGCAAGCATTCCTGACTTCGCAACGCGCGTGCTGACGACGCCGGAAGGTTGGTCGCTCATCGTCGTCGGTTGTGGTGTCGGCTTCCTGTTCGCGGTTGTGGCGCTGTGCATCAGCATCGTGTCGTTTCCGTTGATGCTCGACCGGCATGCGACTGCGATCGATGCGATCCGCACGTCGCTTCGAGCTGTGGCGGCGAATCCGGTTGCGATGGCCGGGTGGGGCGTCATCGTGGCGGCGCTGCTCGTGGTCGGCTCGCTACCGTTCTTCGTCGGTCTCGCTGTCGTTCTGCCGGTACTTGGTCATGCCACCTGGCACCTCTACCGGCGGGTGGTCGAGCCGAACCCGAATCCACCGGACGAGCTGCCGTCGCCCCCAAAGGGAAAGCGCTACGCGGCGGACTTTCCGGCCAATCTCTTTCCGTGGAGCCGCGAGGGCGGGGAGTAACAGCGAAACAGCCGCGTCAGGCGGCCGCCTTCGCAGGGCGTGACAGAGCGCAACGGTCTACTTCTGCTGCTGCGGCAAGAAGGTCGGCCCGACCGAACGGATCGGCTTGTTCTCCGAGGTGGTGGTCGTGCTTGCGTCCGCCGGCGGTGTCGCTGCCGGTGCGGTAGCGGTCGTTGGCGCCGGAGCTGCGCCCTTCTTGCCATTCGCAGGAGGCGCGCCCTTGGTGAGCTGCCGCTGCTGCATCTTCCTGGCGCTCTCCTCGGTGACGATGATGTCACCCTGTTGCTCCACTGCTGCCTTGTCGTCGGCTGACTTCAACGCGTCGGCCCAGCTCTGGCCCGCCGCCTTGCAAGAGCAGGACGGGTTGAACTCGCTGCGGAATTTGAAGGCGTTCGGCAGCGACGTGTAGGGCTGGCCGCTGATGGAGACCGCGGAGTTCATGTCCTCGCCGGGATTGCGGTGGGCATAGAGCGTGGCTTCGGCCGCCGGACACAGCGCCTTGCAGGTCTTTTCATCGTCGGGGAAGCGCGCCGGCACGGTCGCAAACGAGATCGGGAAATAGGCGCCGTCGCAGGTGCGCACGCATACGGTGCGATAGGTGCCGGATTGCGGGCCGCCGAAATCGGCAGGCGGCGCACCGGGCGGATTGTTCGGGTTGTTGCCGCCGCCGAACAGGTTGCTCAGGAAATTGCCGGGGCCTTGCGACTGCACGGCGTTGGCGTATTGCGGGCCGCAATTGTTCTGCGCCAGGGCCATCAGCACCGAGCGGCGCTGGCTGTCGCGTTCGGGGCTGCCGCCGCCGGGACCGCCACCGCGCAGGCGCTCGAGATTGCTGGTGATCTGATCCAGATTGGCGCGCATCTGCTGGATCTGGGTATTGACCGGGCCGCATTGCGCCGACTGGCCGTTGAACAGCGAGAAGAAGCCGGAGGAATCGCAGCCCATGCGCTTGGCCTGCATGGTGACGCGCTCGAGCTCGGCCTGCTGACGGCTCTGGGACTCCTGGTAGCGGCGGATCTGGTCGTCGCGTGCGGGGTCGCTGCTCCCGCCACGGTCGAGCGCGGCCAGCTGTCCTTCCAGCCGCACGCACATCGGGTTCGGGCCGAGCCCGCCTTGGGCGGGCGGCGGCGGTCCGGGCGGGCCGGCCTGTGCAAAGGCATCGGTGGCGAGCACGACGCCGAGAAGCACGGCGCAGGCAAGGAGGAAGCGGGGACGGGACAGAGACAAAAATTCAGGCATATCCGCCATTCTAGCGAGGTCACGGCCCCAAGTGACTTTCAAGTGACTTTCATGCGTGATTGCGGGCCGAAGCGCGCCCTCCAATAGCCGCTTCCGGCGGCATCGTCACGTCGTTTCAGGGGCCGAAGATGGTCCTAAGGTCTACCAGTTCCGAGCGAATTCAGCGTTGGCAGGTGATTGCGACATATTCGTCGCAATGGCCATGGGAGCAGTTTGCGCCGGATTTGGGGACAGAGCCGGTAATTTCATCGGGATCGACCCGGCGGTAGCTCGATGCCTGCGCAAAGTCTCGTGACCGGCAATAGGTGCGGGCGACCTGCGCGCCGCATGTCTTGCCCTTGGCCAGGCACTGGTCGACACCATAGCCGTCGACCTGATTGGCGATGATGAAGACGCGGGTCTCGGCGAAAGTGCTGGATGCCGCGAGGAGAGAGGCACAGGAGACGAGCGCGAACAGGGATCGCATGGGGCACCGGGGGCTGGGGACCGCCGGCACATTAATAAACTCAAAAGGTTAAGGAGAACGGAACCCGCTGGGGCGGCGACGCGCTTTGCGGAGATAAGGCGGCATTTTCGCGGCTCCCTTGACGCGGGGCCGCTTCCTAGCCCATATGTCGCCGCATGAACGGTCTCCTCGCCATCTGCATTATTTGCCGCGAGATTACGAGCTAGCGATTCGCTGGCTGGAGCCGTCTTTTCTCAAACACATTGAGAGCACTGGACGCCCGGCCACCAGCCGACGGGTGTCCCTATGGAATTGCGCCTTTACGATACGCTGAGCCGGGAAAAGCGCACCTTCGTCCCGCTCGATGCGAAGAACGTCCGCGTGTATGTCTGCGGACCGACCGTCTATGACTTCGCCCATATCGGCAATGCCCGGCCCGTGATCGTGTTCGACGTGCTGTTTCGGCTGCTGCGCCATGTCTATGGCGAGGCGCACGTCAAATATGTCCGCAACATCACCGACGTCGACGACAAGATCAACGACCGCGCCGCGCGGGATTTTCCCGGCCTGCCGCTGAACGAGGCGATCCGCAAGGTTACCGAAGAGACCGGTAGACAGTTTCACGCCGACGTCGATGCGCTTCGCGCACTGCGGCCGACCGTCGAGCCGCGCGCGACCGAGCATATCGGCGAGATGCGCGAGATCATCGAGAGACTCGTCAAGGGTGGCTTCGCCTATGTCGCCGAGGACCACGTGCTGTTCTCGCCGCAGGCGATGAACGCGGCCAATTCCGTGCTGCCGCGCTATGGCGCGCTGTCCAACCGTTCGCTGGACGAGATGATCGCCGGCGCCCGCGTCGATGTCGCGCCCTACAAGAAGGGCAATACCGACTTCGTGCTGTGGAAGCCGTCCAAGCCCGGCGAGCCGTCCTGGCCGTCGCCGGCCGGGATCGAGGCCGAGGGCCGTCCGGGCTGGCACATCGAGTGCTCGGCCATGGCCTGGAAGCATCTCGGCGAGCAGTTCGACATCCATGGCGGCGGCATCGACCTCGTGTTTCCGCATCACGAGAACGAGGTGGCGCAGACCTGCTGCGCCTTCCACCAGCAGCGCATGGCGAACACCTGGATGCACAACGGCTTCCTGCAGGTCGAGGGCGAGAAGATGTCGAAGAGCCTCGGCAACTTCATCACCATACACGAACTGCTCGCGGACTGGCCGGGTGAGGCGCTGCGTCTCAACATGCTGAAGACGCATTACACCTCTCCGATCGACTGGACCATGAAGTCGCTGGAGGAGAGCGCCAAGACGCTCGACGACTGGTATCGGGCCGCCGCCGACGTCGAGCCCGGCAAGCCGGCTGCGTCCGTGGTCGAGCCGCTGCTCGACGACCTCAACACGCCGCAGGCGATTGCGGCGCTGCACGGCCTGCGCGGCAGCGACGTAGCCGGCCTTGCGGGCTCGCTGCGGCTGTTGGGCTTCCTCTCCGAAAGCGCCGCCCAATGGGAAGATCGCAAGCAGCGGGCGAGCGGCGTCGACGCCAGGGAAGTCGAACGCCTGATCGCGGAGCGGACCGCCGCGCGGGCGCGCAAGGATTTCGCCGAGTCCGACCGCATCCGCGATCAGCTCGCCGCAATGGGCGTCGCGATCAAGGATTCCAAGGCCGGAACGAGCTGGGAGGTTGTGCGATGACGCGCCCCGACACGCCTTTTCCGCGGCACTGGCTCTATTACATCGTGCTGAAAATCCTGCTGCTCGGCGCCGCCGTGGCGATCGTGCTGAAACTCTACGGGATGTGGTGAAAATGATGGCACAAGCGCACCCCAAGCCCGCACTTCGGCCGTTCCTGCCGGCCGACGTTCCGATGCTCGCCGCGATTTTTGCCGCCAGCATCCAGGAGCTGACCGGCGACGATTACAGCGAGGCGCAGCAGGAGGCCTGGATGGCGGCGGCCGAGACCGAGGAGTTCGGCAAGCGGCTCGCGTCCGACCTGACGCTGATCGCGACACTCGACGGCTCGCCCGTCGGCTTCGCCTCGTTGCGCGGCGCCGACCACATCCACATGCTCTATGTGCATCCGGCCGCGAGCCGGCAGGGCATCGCGACCATGCTGGTCGATGCGCTGGAGAAGCTCGCTGGCGGCCGCGGCGCTGCGGCGCTCACGGTCGATGCCAGTGATACCGCCCAGAACTTCTTTGCCCAGCGCGGCTACACGGCCCAGCAGCGCAACAGCGTCACCATGAACGACGAATGGCTCGCCAACACCACCATGAAGAAGACGCTCGGAGCTGCGCAATGAGCAAGGAGCGCCTCTATCTGTTCGATACCACGCTGCGTGACGGCGCGCAGACCAACGGCGTCGACTTCACGCTGGCCGACAAGCGGATCATCGCAAGCATGCTCGATGATCTCGGCATCGACTATGTCGAGGGCGGCTATCCCGGTGCCAATCCGCTCGACACCGAGTTCTTCGGCTCTAAACCGAAGCTCAGCCATGCGCGTTTCACCGCCTTCGGCATGACGCGCCGCGCAGGACGCTCTGTCTCCAACGATCCCGGCGTCGCCGGGCTGCTCGAAGCCAAGGCCGATGCGATCTGCTTTGTGGCGAAGTCCTCGGCCTACCAGGTGCGCGTCGCGCTGGAGACGACCAAGGAAGAAAACCTCGCCTCGATCCGCGACAGCGTCGCAGCCGCAAAGGCCGCGGGCCGCGAGGTCATGCTCGATTGCGAGCATTTCTTCGACGGTTACAAGGAAGATGCGAGCTTTGCGCTCGCCTGCGCCACGGCGGCCTATGAGGCCGGCGCGCGCTGGGTGGTGCTGTGCGACACCAATGGCGGCACCATGCCTGATGAGGTCGAGGCCATCGTCACCGAGGTGACGAAGCACATCCCCGGCGATCACGTCGGCATCCACGCCCATAACGACACCGAGCAGGCGGTGGCCAACTCGCTTGCCGCGGTGCGCGCCGGCGCGCGGCAGATCCAGGGCACGCTGAACGGGCTCGGCGAGCGTTGCGGCAACGCCAATCTCTGCTCGCTGATCCCGACGTTGAAATTGAAAAAAGAGTTCGCGGACGCGTTCGAGATCAGTGTCACGCAGGAGAAGCTCGCGACGCTGGTCAAGGTCTCGCGCACGCTGGATGACATGCTCAACCGCGTGCCGAACCGGCATGCGGCTTACGTCGGCGAGAGCGCCTTCGTGACCAAGACAGGCATTCACGCTTCCGCCGTGATGAAGGATCCGCAGACCTACGAGCACATCCTGCCTGAGCTGGTCGGCAATCACCGCAAAGTGCTGGTGTCGGACCAGGCCGGCCGCTCCAACGTCATCGCCGAGCTCGACCGTGCCGGCATCGCCTATGAGAAGAGCGATCCCAAGCTGACGCGGCTCGTCGAGGAGTTGAAGGAGCGCGAGGCCCAGGGCTACGCCTATGAATCCGCCAACGCCTCTTTCGATCTGCTGGCGCGCCGCACGCTCGGCAAGGTGCCGCATTATTTCGAGGTCGAGCAGTTCGACGTCAATGTCGAGCAGCGCTACAACGCGCTCGGCGAGCGCGTCACCGTGGCGCTGGCCGTGGTCAAGGTCGACGTCGCCGGCGAGCATCTGATCTCGGCCGCCGAAGGCAACGGTCCGGTCAATGCGCTCGACGTTGCCTTGCGCAAGGACCTCGGCAAGTACCAGAAATATATCGAGGGCCTGACGCTGATCGACTATCGCGTCCGTATCCTCAATGGCGGCACCGGCGCGGTGACGCGCGTCTTGATCGAGAGCGAGGACGAGAATGGCGATCGATGGACCACGGTCGGCGTGTCCCCGAACATCATCGACGCCTCGTTCCAGGCGCTGATGGATTCGGTGATCTACAAGCTCGTGAAGTCAGGCGCGCCGGCGTAGGTGTTGCCACGGATACCGTCATTGCGAGGAGCGAAGCGACGAAGCAATCCAGACTGTCTCCGGGGATGCATTCTGGATTACTTAGCTGCGCTCGCAATGACGGGGAGAGAGGGGGGCATTAACAATGATCGACCACATCTCCGTCGGCGTCAGCGAGCTCGAGCGCTCCGCAAAGTTTTATGAAGCAACGCTCGCCGCGCTCGGCCTCACGCGCCTCGTCACCCGGCCGCGCACGATCGGCTTCGGCAAGGCCTATCCCGAATTCTGGATCAATTTGCGCGAGGCCATGCCGCGTGTCCCACCGGAGAGCGGCGTGCACATCTGCCTGCGGGCGAAAACGCCAGGGGAGGTCGACGCGTTTCATGCCGCCGCGCTTGCAAGCGGCGGCGCCTCCGACGGCGCGCCGGGTCTGCGCCCGCACGACCGCGTGCGCTATTATGCAGCCTTCATCGTCGATCCCGATGGTAACCGGATCGAGGCGGTGACGTTTCCGCAGGACTAGCGCATGATCCGGAAAAGTGTGCAGCGGTTTTCCGAAAAGATCATGCGCAAACAAAAAGCTTAGAGCTTGCGCGCGACGTCCGGGGCCATCTGCTTTTCCGCCTCGGCGATCTGAGCTGCCGCTGACCTCAGCTTCGGCAAAATATCGTCGACGCGATCGGCCTTGAGGATGTCGACCGAGAGGCCGGCGCGGATGAACTCGGTCTGGCGCATATGCGACAGCAGCGAGAACAGCGGCTCCCAGAAATCGTCGATGTTGGCGAGCAGAACAGGCTTGGCGTGCCGGCCGAGCTGCTTCCAGGTCAATTGCTCGACCAGCTCCTCCAGCGTGCCGACGCCGCCCGGCAGCGCCACGAAGGCGTCGGAGCGCTCGAACATCAGGCGCTTGCGCTCGTGCATGTCGGGGGTGACGATCATTTCCTGCACGCGCGTCAGCGCGTTCTCACGCTTGCGCAGGAATTCGGGGATGATGCCGGTGACGGTGCCGCCGTGATCCAGCACGGAGGTTGCGACCGAGCCCATCAGGCCCAGCGAGCCGCCGCCATAGACGAGGCGAATGTTGTTCTCGGCGAGCGCCTTGCCGAACGCCTTGGCGCCTTCGGTGAAACGGGGATTGGTTCCGGGGCCGGAGCCGCAATAGACACAGACGGTTTTAATGGTGCTCATTGGTGTCATGATGCATTGCAGCGGAGGGCCGTCAAGCCCTTCGGGTGATTCGGACTACCCGGAAATCTACCGGTAAATGGCGACAAACAATCGAAGATTCGCCATCTGGCGGGGTGCGCTTGGCCCCGGAAGCTTCTATATGACGAGCGAAAACAGTTAATCGCAACGCGCCCGCATCCGGCGGGCCCTCCAGGTTTCTTCATGAGCCCACCTCACTCTCATTCGCCAGACACGCCTGAGCCCAAAGGTGGACCGCTGGAGCGGGCCACGCTGATGGGCACGCTGGCCCATCTGTGGCCCTATATCTGGCCGGGCGATCGCTTCGACCTGAAGATGCGGGTGGTCTGGTCGATGGTGCTGCTGCTCGCGGCCAAGCTGGTCACGCTGGCGGTCCCGTTTAGCTTCAAATGGGCAACGGATGCGCTCACGGGTGCCAACACCGCGCCGGTGCAGGCCGGCAACTGGCACCTCTGGGTGGTGGCATCGCCGCTGCTGCTGACGGCGAGCTATGGCCTCATGCGCATCGTGATGGCGGTGCTGACGCAATGGCGCGACGGCATCTTTGCGCGCGTCGCCATGCATGCGGTGCGCAAGCTCGCGAACATCACTTTCATCCATATGCACGAGCTCTCGCTGCGTTTTCACCTCGAGCGCAAGACCGGCGGCCTGACGCGCGTACTCGAGCGCGGCCGCGCGGGCATCGAAGTCATCGTGCGCATGGTGATCCTTCAGCTGATCCCGACCATTGTCGAGGTCTCGCTATTGATGGCGGTGCTGCTCTGGCAGTTCGACTGGCGCTATGTGGTCGCGACGCTGATCACGGTCGCGGTCTACATGTACTACACCTATGTCGCGACCGAGTGGCGGATCGGCATCCGTCGCAAGATGAACGATTCCGACACTGAGGCGAACACCAAGGCGATCGACTCGCTGCTCAACTACGAGACCGTCAAGTATTTCAGCGCCGAGGCGCGCGAGGCGCAACGCTACGACCGCTCGGTCGCGCGCTACGAGGAGTCGAGCGTCCAGGCGTATACCTCGCTCGCCGTGCTCAACACGGGGCAGGCCGTGATCTTCACGCTCGGGCTGACCGCCACCATGCTGATGTGCGCGATCGGCATACGCAACGGCACCAACACGGTCGGCGATTTCGTGCTGGTCAACGCCATGATGATCCAGCTCTACCAGCCCCTGAATTTCATGGGCATGGTCTATCGCGAGATCAAGCAGGCGATCATCGACATCGAGAAGATGTTCAATGTGATCCACCGCGAGGCCGAGATCAAGGACGCGCCCGATGCGCGGCCGCTCGTCGTTTCCGCCGGCACCGTGCGCTTCGAGGACGTGCGTTTTGCCTATGAACCGACGCGGCCGATCCTCAAGGGCATCAGCTTCGAGGTGCCGGCCGGAAAGACGGTCGCGATCGTCGGCCCGTCAGGTGCGGGCAAGTCGACGATCTCGCGGCTGCTGTTCCGCCTCTACGACATCTCCGGCGGCAAGATCCTGATCGATGGCCAGGACATCCGCCAGGTCACACAAGGCTCCTTGCGCGGCTCGATCGGCATGGTGCCGCAGGACACGGTGCTGTTCAACGACACCATCCGCTACAATATTCGCTACGGCCGTTGGGACGCCAGCGACGACGAAGTCGAGGAAGCGGCGCGACTGGCGCAGATTGATCCTTTCATTCGCATGGCGCCGATGGGCTACGAGACCCAGGTCGGCGAGCGCGGCTTGAAACTGTCGGGCGGTGAGAAGCAGCGTGTCGCGATCGCGCGCACGGTGTTGAAGGCGCCGCCGATCCTCGTCCTTGACGAGGCGACCTCGGCGCTCGACACCCACACCGAGCACGAGATCCAGGGCGCGCTCGACCGCGTCGCGAAGAACCGCACCTCGCTCGTCATCGCCCACCGGCTCTCGACCATCGTCGGTGCCGACGAGATCATCGTGCTCGACCAGGGCCGCATCGCCGAGCGCGGGACCCATGCCAGCCTGCTCGCGCAGGGCGGTCTCTACGCCAGCATGTGGGACAGGCAGCGTGAGGCCGAGGCCGCGCGCGAGAAGCTGGCCCGGATGACCGATTCGAGCGATGCGCCCAATCGGGAGCCGCCGCCGGTCGAGGACGCCCTGACGGCGCAGGCGGCAGCGGAGTGAGCTTGTCTCCGGTCCCAACTCTGGCCTAAACAACCCCGGTGCGCGAGACGACCCGCGCCATCAACCCCATCAGCGGCAGATAGCGATGTCCATTCTCGATTCGATCCAGCGTCAGATCCCGCCGATCCACAAGGAGGGTTATCCCTTCATTGGCGGCTTTGCGCTGGCAAGCCTGGTCCTGTTCTGGCTGTGGTCGCCGCTGGGATGGATCGGCACGATCTTGACCGTGTGGTGCGCGCTGTTCTTCCGCGATCCCGTGCGCGTGACGCCGGTGCGCGAGGGGCTGGTGGTGTCGCCTGCCGACGGCCGCGTCTCGATGATCACCACCGCGCTGCCGCCGGCCGAGCTCGGCCTCGGCGACCGGCCGCTGCCGCGCATCTCCGTGTTCATGAGCGTGTTCAACTGCCATGTGAACCGCGCGCCCGTGGCGGGCAGGGTGGACCGCATCGCCTATCGTCCCGGCCTGTTCATCAATGCCGAGCTCGACAAGGCGAGCGAGGACAATGAGCGCAACTCGCTCGTCATCTCGACGCCGCAGGGCCGCATCGGCGTGATCCAGATCGCGGGCCTCATCGCCAAGCGTATCGTCTGCTTCGTCAAGGAAGGCCAGGCGATAGGCGCCGGTGAGCGGTTCGGCCTGATCCGCTTCGGCTCGCGGCTCGACGTCTATCTGCCTGTCGGGACCAAGGCGCTGGTCTCGGAAGGGCAGACCGCGATCGCCGGCGAGACCATTCTGGCCGATCTCACCGGAGACGACCCCGGCCGCGCCTATCGCGCCAATTAACCAAAAGGCCGTGTCGAGGGGCCTTCCGCCGCAATGGCGGAGGGGAATGCGGCTTGCTATATCTCGCTGAGAGGTGAGGACGAGCCCATGACGCCCTACGACGATAGAGATCCCGACATCCGCCGTCGCCGGTTCCGCCCGATCCCGGTGCGGATGCTGGTGCCGAACGTGATCACGCTGCTGGCGATCTGCGCCGGCCTGACCGCGATCCGGCTGTCGATCGAGGGCCGGATGGCGCTCGCCGTCTACGCCATCGTGTTCGCGGCCGCGCTCGACGGCATCGACGGCCGCATTGCGCGCCTGATCAAGGGCCAGTCGAAGTTTGGCGCGGAGCTCGACAGCCTCGCCGACTTCGTCAATTTCGGCGTCGCCCCCGGCTTGATGCTGTACTTCTGGCAGTTGCACGAACTCGGCAATGCCGGCTGGATCGCGGCCATGGTGTTTGCGATCTCGATGTGCCTGCGGCTCGCGCGCTTCAACGCCACGCTGGACGATCCGAACAAGCCGGCCTTCGCCGCCAATTTCTTCACCGGCGTGCCGGCACCGGCCGGCGCGATCACCGTGATGTTGCCGATCTATGCGGCGTTCCTGGATTTCGGCCGCTGGCCTGCGGCGCTGACGGCCGGCTACACGCTGCTGATTGCCTTCCTGATGGTGTCGCGCCTGCCGGTGTTCTCCGGCAAGAGCATGCGGATGCGGGTGCCGCCCGAGCTGGTGTTGCCGGCGTTCGTCGCGGTGATCTTCTTCATCGCGCTGCTGATCAGCTATCCCTGGTACGTACTGTCGATCGGCACGGTGCTGTATCTTCTCGCCTTGCCGCTCGGCTACAAATCCTACCGCGACCAGGCGCGGGCGACGAACGCCGTGGCGCCGGCGGGCGGGGAGGTGCCGTCGCCGCCATCTGCACCGACGATGGCGAGCCTGTCGGAGCCGCCGCATGACGACCGGCGGCTGCACTGAGCGATCGCACGCGGATATCTGCCATGAGAGCGCCTGAGTTGGGTTGAGGCCCGATCTCGGCTATATCGCCCGGTATCGGCGGCCCCGCGCCAACAGCGGCCGCCAATCTGGGAGAGAACGCCGTGACCAATTCCGCCACCGGGCCGCTGCCCGCTTCCGTCCTCGAAGCGCTGGGCCGCTATGATACGCCGACGATCTGCAACGCCATGGAGATCGTGGCGCCGGAGCGCCGCCTGATCGGCTACACCACCAAGCAACTGGTTTGCCCGTTCCCGGATCTGCCGCCAATCGTCGGCTACGCCCGCACCGTCGCGATCCGCTCGGTGCTGAAGTCCTCGCTGCCGGCCGAAGAGCAGTCGAAGCGCCGTATCGAATATTACGAATATGTCGGCACCGGCCACGGCCCGCGCATCTCGGTGATCCAGGATATCGACGGCCCCGACGTCGGCTACGGCGCGTTCTGGGGCGAGGTGCAGAGCAACGTGCACAAGGCGCTCGGCTGCCTCGGCGTCATCACCGATGGTTCGATCCGCGACATCCCGCAATGGGCTCCGGGCTTCCAGGCGCTCGCCGGCTCGATCGGCCCGTCGCATGCGTGGGTGCATGCCGAGAGCTTCGGCGGCGAGGTGCGTGTCGCCGGCATGACCGTGAAGTCCGACGACCTCATCCACGCCGACCAGCATGGCGCCATCGTGATTCCGCTCGACGTCGCCGCAAAGCTGCCTGAGGCCGCCGAGCTCTGTGGCCGCCGCGAGACGCCGATCCTCGAGATCGCCCGCAGCCCCGACTTCTCGCTGGAGAAGCTCAAGGCCGCGCTGAAGCGCTCGGCGGAGATTCACTGAACGCGGGGGCAATCCATGGACATGGCCGGCAAGACGGTGCTGATCACGGGCTCGACCGATGGTGTCGGGCGCTATGTTGCGAGCCGTCTTGCCGCCGAAGGCGCGCACGTTCTGATCCACGGCCGCGATGTGGCGCGGGCGAAAGCGCTGATCCACGAGATCGTGGAGGCCGGCCATGCTGCGCCGACCTTCTACCAGGCTGACCTGTCATCGATGGCGGGGACGCATGAGCTCGCCGCGGCCGTGATGCGGGATCATCGACGTCTCGACGTCTTCGTCAGCAATGCCGGCATCGGTTCGCAGAACGACGGGCCGCAACGGCAGGAGAGCCGTGACGGTCATGAGCTGCGCTTTGCCGTGAATTATCTCTCTGGCTTCCTGCTCGCCCATCTGCTGCTGCCGTTGCTCAAGGCGGCCGCGCCCTCGCGTATCGTCAATGTCGCTTCGCTCGGCCAGCATCCGATCGATTTCGACGATGTCATGATCACGAAGGGCTACAGCGGCTCGCGTGCCTATGCACAGAGCAAGCTGTCGCAGATCATGTTCACGATCGATCTTGCCGAGGAGTTGAAGGGCGCCGGCATCACCGTGAACGCGCTGCATCCTGCGACCTATATGAACACCACGATGGTCCACGCCGGCGGCATCACCCCGATGTCGACGGTGGAGCAGGGCGGCGCGGCGATCCTGCATCTTGTCGAAGGCGACGACGTTGCCGGCAAGAGCGGCCTGTTCTTCAACGGCCTGAACAAGGCGCGCGCCAATCCGCAGGCCTACGATGCCGATGCGCGCCGGCGCCTGCGCATGCTCAGCCTGGAGCTGACGGGACTATCGTCCTGACGGCCGCCTTTATGGTTAGCAAAGCGTTGAGATTCAGGTCGCTGAACGGCAAAGCCGGCGTGCTTTCGGCGCACCCGCGCCGCTCTATCGCACCGGCGGAACTTAACCTTTACGCGGCTTTAAGGGGGGCACTCTAGGGTTTCCGATGCGGTCCGGGGTTGGGCCGCGCCAGCGGCCAGGACGGCCGTTGTCGTGTTCGCGTTGGAGTCTCCCATGGATATCATGACGGGTGTCGGTCTCACGGCGGGCACCATCGTCATCGTGACGATGGTCCTCATGGGCGGCGACCTGCACATGTTCGTCTCCGAACATGCTGTGATCATCATCTTCGGCGGCTCGATCTCGGCCACCATGATCCGCTTTCCCCTCAGCGCGCTGCTGCATGGCCTGCCGCTCGGCGCCAAATTCGCTTTCACCATGAGCCGCCTGTCGGCCCACGACCTCGTCGACGAGCTCGCCCGCATCGCCGAGATCGCCCGCAAGCAGGGCCCGGTGGGCCTGGAAAAGGTCGAGACCGACGAACCATTCCTTGCCAAGGGAATCCGCTACGTCGCCGACGGCTACGACCTCGACTTCATCCGCGACAATCTCGAGCGCGACCGCGACAACTTCCTGATGCACCTCGACGAGGGCAGCAAGATCTACCGCGCCATCGGCGACTGCGCCCCGGCCTTCGGCATGATCGGCACCCTGATCGGCATGGTGCAGATGTTCGCCAACATGACCGACCCCTCCAAGCTCGGTCCGTTCATGGCGACCGCGCTGCTCGCCACGCTCTACGGCGCGCTGGTGGCCAACCTGTTCTGTCTGCCGATCGCCGACAAGCTGCACGGCAAGCTGCTCGATGAAGAGACCAACCGCACGCTGATCATCGACGGCATCCTCATGATCCGCGACTCCAAGAGCCCGACGCTGGTGCGTGAGATGTTGCTGGCTTACCTGCCGGAGAAGCATCGTAACGCCGAAGGCGAGCCGGTGCCGGCTTGAGGCCGCCGCCGGGATCTAGCTCATGGCCAAGAAGAAGCGCGGCGATGCACATGGAGGTGGTCACGGCTGGTTCGTGACCTTCGCCGATTTGATGGGGCTGATGATGAGCTTCTTCGTGATGCTCGTCGCGTTCTCGACCCAGGACGCCAACAAGCTGAAGGTCGTCGCCGGCTCCATGCGCGACGCTTTCGGCGTCCAGAGCGAAGCGCGATACGCCGGCATCGTCGAGTCCGACGGCCTGCCGACCCGGCCGCGGCTGAAGAACGTCGACCATATCGAGCCCGAGGATGCCTCCAACACGCCGACGCCGGACCAGGAGGATCGCGACCGCACCTCGGGCGCGAAGCTGAAGATCGATCGCAACTTTGCCCTCGCTGCGGCTTCGCTGCGCCAAGCGTTGCAGGACATGCCAGAACTGACCGAGATGTCCAAGCACATCATGTTCGAGGAGACCAAGCAGGGGCTCAATCTCGAGATCGTCGACCAGGACGGCCGCTCGATGTTCGCGGACGGCTCCAAGGTGCCCTACGACCGCACCCGCCGCCTGATCGAGAAGCTCGCGGTCCCGCTCAAGGCAACCCCCTTGCGGGTCTCCATCACCGGCCACACTGCGGCCGGCTTCGTGCCGACCCGGAGCGATTACGGCGCCTTCGATCTCTCGGCTGACCGCGCCAACGCGGTACGCCAGATCCTCGAGCGCGAGGGCCTGCCGCCGTCACATGTCTTTTCCGTTTCCGGCAAGGCGGATACCCAGCCGCTGTTCCCGGACGATCCGTCGCTCGCCGCGAACCGCCGCGTGACCATCACGCTGATGCGCGAAGATCCGCCGCTGCCGCCGAACTTGAAGCCCTAGGGCCCTTGCGCTACCATTTTACCTGAGGCTTTGATCGCGAAGGCGATGAACGTGGCCGGCCCGTCACAGCATGCTCCGCTGCGCCTGCTATGGTGGCGACCCGATTGACAGTCGGAGCGGAAGCGTCAAAAGGCGCCGGATCAATTCCAGGGACGAAGCGTTCTCCACCTTCATGACGGCGAGCATCACATCGGCTGAGACCCAGGAGGGGCCGGTCACCTCGGGCTTTTGGTCTCTCACGCTTGGGAGCATCGGTGTCGTGTTTGGCGACATCGGGACCTCGCCGCTCTACGCATTCCACGAGGCCGTCAGGGGCGCGGCCCATGGAGAGCCGGTCACGCGGATCATGGTGCTCGGCGTGCTGTCGCTGATCCTGTGGGCGCTGCTGATCGTCGTCACCGCCAAATACGTCCTGTTGCTGTTGCGCGCCGACAACAACGGGGAGGGCGGCACGCTCTCGCTGATGGCGCTCGGCCAGCGCGCATTGGGCCGACGAAGCTGGTTCCTGCTCGCGCTCGGCGTGGTCGGCGCGTCGATGTTCATCGGCGATTCCATGATCACGCCGGCGATCTCGGTGTTGTCGGCCGTCGACGGCCTCAAGCTCGCGACGCCGGCGTTCGAGCATTATGTCGTGCCGTTGACGGTGCTGATCCTGGTGCTGTTGTTCGCGGTCCAGAGCAAGGGCACCGCGCTGGTGGCCTCGGCCTTCGGTCCGGTGATGGTGATCTGGTTCGGTTGTCTGGCGGTGCTGGGCGTCATTCACATCGCCGATGACCCGTCCGTGCTGGCCGCGATCAATCCCTATTACGCGCTGCAATTCCTGCTGTCGCACGGCACGATCGGCCTGGTGACGCTCGGCGCCGTCTTCCTCGCCGTCACCGGCGGCGAGGCGCTCTATGCCGATCTCGGCCATTTCGGCCGCAAGCCGATCCAGTCGGCCTGGATGTTCTTCGTGCTGCCATCGCTGCTAATCAATTATTTCGGGCAGGGCGCGCTGGTGCTGTCCGATCCAGGCGCGATCGAGCACTCCTTCTATCGCATGGTGCCCGAGCATCTGGTGCTGCCGCTGGTCGGGCTTGCCACTGCCGCCACCGTGATCGCCAGCCAGGCGGTGATCACGGGTGCCTATTCGCTGGTCTATCAGGCGGTGCAGCTCGGTCTCTTGCCGCGCTTCGAGGTGCGCTACACCTCCGAGACCCACGCCGGCCAGATCTATCTTCCGCGCGTCAACCGGTTGCTCCTGATCGGCGTGATGCTGCTGGTGCTGCTGTTCCACACGCCCAGTAACCTGGCCTCGGCCTATGGCATCGCAGTCTCCACCACCATGGTTGCCGACGGCATCATGGGTTTTGTGGTGATCTGGAAACTGTGGAATTGGAAGGCCGCGACCGCGGCGGTCGTGATCCTGCCCTTCGTCATGGTCGACATGACGTTCTTCAGCGCCAATTTGCTGAAGCTGCTCGAAGGCGCCTGGGTGCCATTGCTGTTTGGCGCGGCCATGGCGGCGACGATCTGGACGTGGCGGCGCGGCTCGGGAATCCTGATCCAGAAAACGCGCCGGATCGAGGTGCCGCTGGACGATCTGATCCGCAGTCTGGAGAAGCGTCCGCCTCATATCGTCAAGGGTACGGCGGTGTTCCTGACCAGCGATCCTGCCTTTGTGCCAACCGCGCTATTGCACAATCTCAAGCACAACAAGGTGCTGCATGAGCACAATGTGATCCTGACGATCGAGACTGCGCATACACCGCGGGTCGATCTGTCCGAGCGTTTCCGTATGGAGAAGATCAGCGACAAATTCTCCAAGGTCCGGCTGCGCTTCGGCTTCATGGAGCAGCCGAACGTGCCCAGAGCGCTTGCGATCGCGCGCAAGCAGGGCTGGCAGTTCGACATCATGTCGACGTCGTTCTTCGTGTCCCGGCGCGCGCTGAAGGCTTCGGCGCAGTCGGGGATGCCGCTTTGGCAGGATCACCTGTTCATCGCGCTGAGCCGCTCGGCCAACGATGCCACCGACTATTTCCAGATTCCGACCGGCCGGGTGGTTGAAGTCGGCACACAAGTCACCATTTGAACGCAATTGGCGGACCTATGCGAAATTTGCATGGTGTGGGCCCAGAATCGGGCTAGGCTATGCCAGCAGCGCAGGACTATAAGCCCGCGCTCTTCCGCCTTTGTGCAGTGAAGCATTTTTTTAGAGGCCACCGGGCTCTCCCATGACAAGCGACGTAGCAGTTCCCGCCCCGGAAACGGCGGCGGCAAATGGGCATGGCGACGCCCACACCACGGCCGGTTTCGGTGCGCTGACGCTCGGCAGCATTGGCGTGGTCTATGGCGATATCGGCACCAGCCCGCTCTATGCGTTCCGCGAGGCGGTGATGGCGGCCTCGGGGGCCGAAGGCGCTCCGACGACGGCGGCCATCCTCGGCGTGGTCTCCCTGATCCTGTGGGCGCTCATCGTGGTGGTGACGCTCAAATACGTCGTGATCCTGCTGCGCGCAGACAATAACGGCGAGGGCGGCACGCTGGCCCTGATGGCGCTGGCCCAGCGCGCGGTCGGCACCGGCGGGGCGACCATCGTCCTGCTCGGCATCATCTCCGGCGCCCTGTTTTATGGCGACGCCGTGATCACCCCGGCGCTCTCGGTGTTGTCGGCAATCGAAGGTATGAAAGACGTCACGCTGACGTTCGAACCTTACATCGTGCCGCTGACGATCGTGATTCTGGTCGTCCTGTTCGCCGTCCAGTCCCGCGGCACCGCCCGGGTTGCTGCCTTCTTCGGCCCGATCATGTGCGTCTGGTTCGCCGTGCTGGCGGTGGTGGCAATCCATCCGATCATCCGGCAGCCGCAGGTGCTGCTCGCGCTGAATCCGCTCTATGCCGTGTCGTTCATGCTTCATCACGGCATCATCGGCTTCGTGACGCTGGGTGCGGTGTTCCTGGCGGTCACCGGCGCCGAGGCGCTCTACGCCGACCTCGGCCATTTCGGCAAGCGGCCGATCCAGACCGCGTGGCTGTTCATCGTGCTGCCCTCGCTGGCGCTGAACTATCTGGGGCAGGGTGCGCTCGTGCTCGGCGAGCCCGGCGCGATCGAGAGCCCGTTCTTCCAGCTGTTTCCGCAAGGCTGGGCCCGCGGCGGCATGGTCGTGCTTGCGACCGCCGCGACCGTGATCGCCAGCCAGGCCGTCATCACCGGCGCTTATTCGCTGACGCGCCAGGCGATCCAGCTCGGGCTGCTGCCGCGCTTCGAAATTCGCCATACGTCGGAAGCCCATTCCGGCCAGATCTTCATCCCGCGCATCAACCAGCTTCTGCTGGTCGCGGTGGTGCTGCTGGTGCTGCTGTTCCGCTCCTCCAGCGCGCTGGCCTCGGCCTACGGCATCTCGGTCACCGGCACCATGGTGGTCACGGCGATGATGGGCTTCGTCGTGATCTGGAAGGTGTGGCGGTGGTCGCCGTTCGCCGCGGGCGCCCTGATCGCGCCGTTCCTGTTCCTGGACCTGACGTTCCTCGCCGCCAATTTGCTCAAGGTGTTCGAGGGCGGCTGGGTGCCGCTGGCGCTCGGCGCGCTCATGATCATCATGATGTACACGTGGCGGCGCGGCAGCCGGCTCCTGTTCGAGAAGTCGCGCAAGCTCGAATTCCCGCTGGCCGACCTCGTGGCGATGCTGGAGAAGCGGCCCCCGCAGCGGGTGCCTGGAACTGCCGTGTTCCTGACCTCGGACCCGCTCAGCGCGCCGACCGCGCTGATGCATAGTCTCAAGCACTATAAAGTGCTGCACGAGAAGAATGTCATTCTCACCATCGAGACCGCGCAGACCCCGCGGATCGATCCGGCCGAGCGCGTGAAGCTGGAAGCGATCAGCCCGACCTTCTCCAAGGTGACGCTGAAATTCGGCTTCATGGAATCGCCCAACGTGCCGAAGGCGCTCGCCATCGCCCGCAAGCTCGGCTGGCAGTTCGACATCATGTCGACCTCGTTCTTCCTGTCGCGCAGGGCGCTCAAGCCCGCCGCCCATTCCGGCATGCCGCGCTGGCAGGACAGGCTGTTCATCTCGCTCAGCCGCTCCGCCAACGACGCCACTGACTATTTCCAGATCCCTTCGGGGCGCGTGGTCGAGGTCGGGACGCAAGTGACGATCTAAGGCGTTGCGGTTCAGGTTGCGCCGCCTCTCTCAAGCCTTTGTCGCGCCTGATGTTTGGAGGCGCGAGGTTGGCATGCCGTCGAAGAATACAAGCGCCGCGGTCAGGCCAAAGGCCCCCGGGACCTTCGGCCGGACAGGCGCGTCCGTCCGGCCGAAACGATCGACAGATCGAACCCTTATTTGCCCGGCTGCGCGACGACGCGAAGATATGGCGTCAACGTCTTCCAGCCGTTCGGATACTTCGCGGCCGCCTGCTCGTTGGACACAGCGGGCGGAATGATGACATCATCGCCTACCTTCCAGTTCACCGGCGTTGCCACCGCGTGTTTCGCGGTGAGTTGGCAAGAGTCCAGCAGGCGCAAGACCTCATCGAAGTTGCGGCCGGTGGTCATCGGATAGGTCAGCATCGCCTTGATCTTCTTGTCAGGGCCGATGACGAACACTGAGCGGACCGTGGCGTTGTCGGCGGCCGTCCGACCCTCGGACATCGTGCCCGCGCCCTCGGGCAGCATGTCGTACGCGGTCGCCACTTTGAGCTCGGTATCGCCGATCATCGGGTAGTTGACCGCGTGGCCCTGCGTGGCCTCGATGTCCTGTGACCATCTCGCGTGATTCTCAACGGGATCCACGCTGAGGCCGATGATCTTCGTGTTTCTCTTGTCGAACTCCGGTTTCAGGCCGGCCATGTAGCCGAGCTCGGTGGTGCAGACCGGGGTGAAGTCCTTGGGATGTGAGAACAGGATGGTCCAGCTATCGCCAATCCAGGTGTGGAAGTCGATCGGGCCGTGCGTGGTATTGGCCGTGAAATTCGGGGCCTCGGCGTTGATACGAAGCGTCATGTCCAGTTCTCCTGTTGCGCCCCGGGCGGTCGGAGCGCCCGGCGGTTGACGCCGTCCTGCACGTTGCGCACGGCGCGCGCTATGCAATTCTGGCATGAACAGGATCAGTCGTCTGGCGAAGCTCGGCCAGTGTCGCATTCCGCCGCAGGGTTTTCGACGGAGCTTCGCCGAAACGAACACGATAGGCCTGCGCGAATCGACCGAGCTCCCAAAAGCCGTACCGCATGGCAATTTCGGTGACCGTAGTTGCGGCAGGATCGGACATCAGCAGGCACTGGCGAATGTGATCGAGGCGGCGCCCGCGCGCGTATCGCATCGCGCTCTGACCCAGAAACTCCTCGCAGGCGAGATTCAACGTTCTCTGCGCAACACCCACCTCGGTGCAGAGGTCTGAAAGCGAAAGCATGTCTTCCGGACGCTCCCGTAGCGCGCGCTCCAGGCTCGCAACGATCTGGCGATGGCGGCCGGGAGCAGCTCGGTCCCGGCTCTGCTGGCCGGCGGTGAGACAGGCAAGCAAGGCCTCCGTGATGGTAGCCGCCAGCGCTTTGGCCGGTGCCGGCATCTGGACGACCCAAGGCTCTTCTCTGGCGAGGCGCTCCACATCGTTCATCAGGGAAACGAGCCGCGTCCGCTGCGGCTCGGGAGCCAAAAACAACCGGTCGTCGTGCGCCGGGACGCTGGGTTCAAGGCCGGCGACATCGGCACCGTATGCTGCCAGCAAGTCAAATGGCACGGTGACGACGGCAGCGGACCCCGGTTGGCGGGGCGGGATGGCGCAGCAGAGGTCATTGGGCCTCGGGTGAAAAATATGCTTGTGGCTGACGGTCCAGCCGGAGATGCGACGGGCGGCAGTGGGGTCGGTCGCGAACATGAAGACGTGCGCGTTGGGAACACCCGAGTTGAGAGTCACGGAGGCCGAGGCCGTGCGCAGCCCAATGCTCAGCCGGTCGAGGCTTACGCGGGTGAGGCTCGCGTGGAATGTTTTGCCGACAGCGCTGCCAAAGCCGAGAACGTTGGCGCCAGCCGCGAGTTTGATGGCCTCGAAAGCGTAGGCTTCCGGATCGGTGAAGGCAGCGATATCAACGCCGTGTGACACCGCGGTGCCCTGTCGGTCGTGCGACGTGCTGGCGCTGGCGCCTGGGATCCCCATCGTCACGACCGTAGGGTAACCATGTCAGTCCGGCAACGCGTTTGATGACGGGGAGGCCGGTGGGGCGAGTGCATCGAAGCGCCCGGTATCCGCATAGCCTTTTCAGGCTGGCGTCCGGCCTCCAGCCGCGCTTCACCTCTCAGCGGTTTAGCTTTAAGTTCCGGCGCCTTGCCCAAGCCTTTGTAGCGCTTGATTTTTGCATGCCGAGAGGCGAGGTTGCCGCCGGCCGGGATCGCCCCGGCAAGCGCCCCGCGACGTTGGAGGATGATGTGGCAAATCAAGTACAGGATCTGACCCCGGACGAGGTCTCAAAGGGTGTCGCGGAAGGGCGCTATCTGCTGGTCGACGTGCGCGAGCCAAACGAGGTCGAGGCCGAGGCCTACCCTTACGGCGTCGTCGTGCCGCTCTCGACCTTCGATCCCAAGGCGATCCCCGATCCGCAAGGCAGGGAGGTCGTGTTCGCCTGTCGCTCGGGCAAGCGCTCGGTGACGGCCTCGCTCGCCGCCCAGGCCGCGGGCCTGCCTTACGACAAGCATCTGGCCGGCGGCATGCTGGGCTGGAAGGCGGCGGGGCTTCCCAGCAAGGTCGGTGGCTAGCCCGGCGATGACGACCAAGAGCTCCTCGCTGAACAAGGTCTTCGCCGACCTTCCCGTCACCATCTTCGAGGCGATGTCGCAGGCCGCGCGCGACAACAATGCCATCAATCTCGGCCAGGGCTTTCCTGATGATCCCGGCCCGGAGGACATCCGCCGCGCTGCGGCCGAGGCTTCGCTGAACGGCTACAACCAGTATCCGTCGATGATGGGCATCCCGGAGCTGCGCCAGGCGATCGCAACCCATTACGGCCACTGGCACGGCCTCAAGCTCGATCCCATGAGCGAGGTGATGGTGACATCAGGCGGCACCGAGGCGCTCACCTCGGCGATCCTGGCGGTGGTGCAGCCCGGCGACGAGGTGGTCTGCTTCCAGCCGGTCTATGATTCCTACCTGCCGATCATCCGCCAGGCCGGCGGCATTCCGCGCCTCGTCCGCCTCGAGCCGCCGCACTGGCGGCTGAATGAGGACATGCTGAAAAGCGTATTCAATTCAAAGACCAAGGCGGTGCTGTTCAACAATCCTCTGAATCCGTCGGCGGTGGTCTATCCGCGCGAGGATCTGGAGCTGCTCGCGCGCTATTGCCAGGAGTTCGACGTCATCGCCATCTGCGACGAGGTCTGGGAGCACGTCACCTTCGACGAGCACAAGCACATCCCGCTGATCACCATCCCCGGCATGCGCGAGCGCACCATCAAGGTCGGCTCGGCCGGCAAGATCTTCTCGCTGACGGGCTGGAAGATCGGCTTCGTCTGCGCCGCGCCGCCGCTCTTGCGCGTCGCCGCCAAGGTGCACCAATTCCTGACCTTCACCTCAGCGCCGAACCTGCAAGCCGCCGTCGCCTACGGCCTCGGCAAATCCGACGACTACTTCCTGTCGATGCGGAAAGATCTGACGCGGAGCCGGGACCGCCTGACCAAGGGGCTCGAGAGCCTGGGCTTCCCCGTGCTGAAGTCGCAAGGCACCTACTTCCTCACCGTCGACCTGTCGCCGCTCGGGCTCAACGAGAGCGACACCGAGTTCTGCTGGCGCATCGTGAAGGACTACAAGGTCGCGGCGATCCCGGTCTCGGCCTTCTACGAGCAGGACCCGGTGACCTCGGTGGTGCGCTTCTGCTTTGCCAAGAAGGACCAGACGCTCGACACCGCGCTGGAGCGGCTGTCGGACGCGGTGCGTGGACGCAAGAGGTAGACAGAGATGACGAACGTCAGCCGCTCTCGTTTCGGCTTTGGTCTAGCGATCGCCGCAGCGCTGACGTTGCTTTCCGTCCCCGCGAGGGCGGAAGAGCGGGTCGTCAACTTCTACAACTGGTCGAACTACATGGCGCCCGACGTTCTTGAGGCCTTCACCAGGGAAACCGGCATCAAGGTGGTCTACGACACCTTCGATGCCAACGAGACGCTGGAGACGCGTCTGATGGCCGGCAAGTCCGGCTACGACGTCGTGGTGCCCACCGCCTATTTCCTGCAGCGCCAGATCAAGGCGAACATCTTCCAGAAGCTCGACAAGTCGAAGCTGCCGAACCTCGCCAACGCCTGGCCCGTGGTGACGCAGCGCCTCGGCATCTACGATCCCGGCAATGTCTACGCCGCGAACTACATGTGGGGCACGACGGGCATCGGCTACAACGTGGCCAAGGTGAAGCAGATTCTCGGGCCTGACGCGAAGATCGACAGCTGGGACATCGTCTTCAAGCCGGAGAACCTCGCCAAGTTCAGGGATTGCGGCGTGCACATGCTCGACTCCGCCGACGACATCTTCCCGGCGGCGCTGAACTATCTCGGGCTCGATCCGAACTCGACCAAGCAGGCTGACCTCGAGAAGGCCGCCGACGTCGTCGCCAAGGTCCGCTCCTCCGTGCGCAAGTTCCACTCGTCCGAATATTTGAGCGCGCTCGCCACCGGCGAGATCTGCTTCGTGGTCGGCTGGTCCGGCGACATCATGCAGGCTCGCGCCCGAGCGGCCGAAGCCAAGAGTGGCATCGAGATCGGCTACACCATCCCGAAGGAGGGCGCGCAGATGTTCTTCGACAATCTCGCGATCCCCGCGGATGCCAAGAACGTCAAGGAAGCCTACGAGCTGATCAACTATCTCTATCGTCCGGACGTTGCCGCCAAGAACTCGGACTTTTTGTCCTACGCCAACGGCAACCTAGCCAGCCAGAAGCTGGTCGATCCAAAGATCCTGAACGACAAGAACATCTATCCAGACGAGGCGACGCTCGCAAAGCTGTTCGTCATCACCGCCCGCGATCCCGCCACCCAGCGCATCATCAACCGGCTCTGGACCAAGGTGAAGACCGGGCGCTGAGGCGCTGAAGCATCCACAGCGTCATGGCCGGGCTTGTCCCGGCCATCGACGCCTTGCCCCGCGGCACGAAAGAACGTGGATGCCCGGGACAAGCCCGGGCATGACGACGTCTTGTCCGCATGCAAATTCTTCAAATCAACCCCATGCACAGTAGCCGTCGAGCGCAAACGCGACTTTCGATTTTACGAAATTGTGTTTGACCCGTCGGGCAAAACACTGGCAGAATTGCATCCTGCCCATCAGGTGCTCAGAACCCGACACGCACGCCGGCGCGGCCGCTGACGACGTTGGAGCTATCCGACAGCGCCAGATATTCGGCGGCCGCGAACAGGCTGACATTGCGGCTGCGCCACTCCAGGCCGAGCCCGCCAAAACCGCCCCAGACGTTGGCTTGACCGGGCGTCGCGAACGGAATGGCCTGGCCGAGCAGGGCGGCGTTGACGGTGGAGCTGCCGACGCGCTGCGTGCCGAGCACGCCGCCCGACAGGCTGGTGGAGAGCTGGCTCGTCGGACCGAACGCCACGCTGCGCGTCAGCTTGACCTCGCCGCGCTCCTCGACGGTGCTCGCGGTCTGCTCGCCCACGGTCAGCGGCGCGGTGGTGCCGGTTTCGGTATAGCCCTCGAAGGCGCCGTAGAGATAGCGCAGGCGCGCGCTCGGCGTCAGCGTGTAGGTGGCATCCGCGAGCTGGCCCAGCGCGAAGCGATGACCGAAGGTCAGCTCGGGGCTGACATACCAGCCGTTGAAGGACGCGCTCGCCGTCTCGATCCCGCCCGCGACGAGGTTGTTGTTGATGGTGCGCGTCGCGCTGTTGCGCGAGCTGCCGCCCTGGATCGCGCCGTGCAGGAAGGATGCGCCGATGTCGTAGCGGGCATAGGCGCCGCCGAACAGCAGGTCGGAATCGGTGCTGCCCTGGTTGAGATCGATGCCGGTGCGGGTCTTGCCGCCGCCGAGGAAGAGTCCGGTGCGCAGGTCGGGACGCGCCGCAAAGTCGGCGCCGATCATGCCGCCATAGAACAGATTGGCGGTGCGCAGCAGGACGCCGTCCTGCTGCTGGATGCGCTGGCCGACAAAGCCGCGGGCCCACACGGTCGTGCCGTCGGCATAGGCTGCCGTCGGCGCCTTGAACACGGCAGCCTCGCTCGCATAGGCGGAGGCAAGTCCGGGAATTGCGGCAAAGACATCGTCGAAACGCGTGGGCGCATCAGGTCCTGCGAAGGCGAGCGGCGGAGTGCCGCCGGACGTGCCACCGGAAAACACCGGGACGGCATCGGACACGCCGCGGGTGAAATCGGCGAGCGAGCGCCAGTTCGCCGCAAAGGAGGTGGGGTCGATGGCGGCAGCCTGGTTGCCCGAGGCAGCGAACGGCGCGGTGCCGGTCACGGTCGCGCCGGCGAGCGTATTGAAGGTCAGGTTCTGGTTGCCGCCGCCGAAATTGACGGTGTTGCCGCTGCCGAGCGCGATGCTGTGGCTGCGCTCGCCGAGCCCGGCGGCGGCGCCGCCCGCGCCCAAATAGATCGCGCCGATGATGCGCGAGCCCGGCAGAAGCGTCAGCGTGTCGGCATTGCCAGTCAGCTGCAACGCAATGGGTCCAGAAATGATGCCGGAGTTCGTTACCGAGGCGTTGTAGGCGTAGATGCCGACCTGGCCCCCGGAGATGGTACCGGCATTTGTCGCATTGGCGGTGGAGGTGGTGATGCCGACCGAGCCTCCCGAGATGGTGCCGGAGTTGGCCACGTTGGCGGTGGTGGCGTAGATGCCGACTACGCTCCCCGAGATGGTGCCGGAGTTGGTCACATTGGCCGTATTGGCCCAGATGCCGAGGCCGAGGCCGTTCGCTGCTGTGCCGGTGACGCTGCCGGAGTTCGTTACATTGGCATTGTGGGACACGGCGTAGATGCCGACGCCGTAGCCGCCCGGTCCTCCCGTGCCGGAGATCGTGCCGGAGTTCGTCACATTGGCGTCCCGATTGGCGGTGACGCCGAGGCCGTAGCCCCTTGTCCCTGCCGTGCCGGAGATGGTGCCGGTGTTCGTCACGTTGGCATTCGTGCCGGCGATGCCGATGCCGGCGTACGCTCCCGTGCCGGTGATCGTGCCGGAGTTCGTCACGTTGCTATCCCGGTAGGCGTCGATGCCATAGCCACCCGCGGACGGCGCGCTGCCGGAGATCGTGCCGGCGTTGGTCACGTTGGCGTCCTGAGCGGCAAAAGCTCCAACGCCGGTCGCGCTTCCCGCGACGACGCCGGAGATCGTACCGGTCGCTGTATTTGTCAGAGTCAGCGTTGCCGAATCCTGCAGGCCGATAGGGTTGCCAAGAAACGTGCTCGTGTTGATCAAAGTGGTGCTGTTGCTGCAGGTTTGATTGGTCTGCACCGGCGAGCCGACGCAGGCCTGCGCGCGTGCCTCGTTCGCGTGCCACGACAAAGCGGGCAGCAGCGCAGCGATGAGCAGAAGCGGGTGACGACAACAAAATGAGTTCCTGGGAAAAATTTGCATCGCTCAATCCAACTCTGTTTCGCTCAATCCGTGAGCAGCGGCAATGTTGATGTCGGTGACGCCCGACGTGGAAATCATGCAGCCTGAATTGCTGCCGGTGATGTCTCGAAGTCCTGATGGCCGAGCGCCGATGTGCCGACTACCACTCGTAACGGACCGTCCCCTTGCCGGCGTAGGTCTGCGTGCTGCGCGAGAATTCGCCTTCGATGGTGCCCGCAAGCGACAGGCCGTTCCGCCACTTCATCTCGGCGCGGCCGCCGACGAGCGCGGAGTCGGCGGCAGGTTGCGCGCCGTTGACCGTGAAGGCTGCGCCCGGCAGCGACTGGAAAGCGGCGCTGACGAGGCGGTTGGTGTTGGTGTCGTGGGCCCAGGCGAGGCGGCCGCGCAAGGTGAGCAAGCCATTGTCGACGAGGAAGCTCTGGTCGGTGCGTGTGCCGAGCTCGGTACGGACATTTGTCGTGTCCTGCGAGCCGTAAGAGAGCGCGAACTGGTTGCTGCCGACGAGGGCGGTCTCGCCGTAGCCGGGCAGATGGAAGGTGGTCACTTGTGCGGCCGCGTAAGGCGTCACGCCGAAGCTGGAGGCGGGGATGGGTGCGAAGCGCCAGCCGGTTTCGAGGCGGCCCGCGAAGGTGCTGGCCTTGAAGTTGGCGGTCAACCGGTCGGTGCCCGACACCGTCACGGTGCGATCGGTGGTGACGTCCTGCCAGCCATAGGCTAGCGCCGCGGAGAGATAGGCGGGCCCGAAATTATGTCGGGCATAGAGGCCAGCCTGGAAGACATCGGCGCGCCCGCCGCCGAGGGCATCCGCGACGGAGAAATTGAAGCCGGCGCCGCCGAGTGCAAAACCGACCAGCGTGTCCGGCGAGAGGCGATAGTCGGCGCCGACCACGGTGCCGTAGATGCGGCTGGTGGTGGAGCTCGAACCCGCCGCCGCATTGCCGCTCAAATTGCTGGCGCCGCCGTAAGCAGAGGCCCACACGCCCCAGCGACGGTCGATGGCCTCGTCGCCGGCCTCGCGCGGCGTCACGGCCGCAAACGCCTCGCGCACCCTGGCGTCGCCCTGTGCGGTGGCGGCATAGCTCAACGTGCCACCGTCCGTAGCGCCTCCAGTCATGCCGCGCTCGGTGTCCATTCCGTTCCCGAGCGGATCGAGCATGCCCAGAAACTGCTGCATGGCGTTGAACGCCGCCTGCGTGCTGGCCGCACCCGGCTGGCCGGAAACCTGATTGAGCGCCCGGGCGAGCTGCGCGTCGCTCATGTTGAGCAGCGCATCGAAGCCCACGGGCGGCGCGGCCCCGCCTTCGACCGCCTTGTTGATGCTGCCGGCGACACCGGTCTGGTTGCCACTGCTGCCTGAAGGCAGAATGAGCGTGCCAGGATCGAGCACGAGATAGACGTTGTTGAGGTTATAGGTGAGGTGCGGGTTGCGTGCGCTGTTGAACGTGCCGCTGACACTCAGCCCGGCGAACTCGGTCCCGCTGAAACCGCCAGTCGCCGTGAGGATGGTGAAGGTCTGGCTTCGGAAGCTGGCGGGGGTCGCCGCCACCGCCTGCACCGTGGCACCGGTGAGCGTCGCGGTGCCCGAGACGTTGGTCCGGTCGGCGGCGGCGGCGGAAACCTCGACCGTGTAGGAGCTGCCGGCGCTGAAAGTCAGATTGCCGCTGACGGTCAGCGTGCCCACGGAATTGCCCGGAGCCAGCGCGCCGCCGCTCGCAATCGTCGTGTTGCCGACGATGCCGGTGCCGCCGAGAACCCCGCCGCTGTTCACGCTGACGCCGCTCGACGCCGTGATATCGCCGTTCACCGCGAGCGTGCCGCCGTCGACCGTCGTCGCGCCGGTATAGCTGTTGACGCCCGAGAGCGTCAGCCGTCCGGTGCCGACCTTGACCAGCGAGGCGCCGGTGCCGCCGCCGGATCCGCCGTCGACGATCACGCCGGTCACAGTGGTGGATAGATTGTTGCTGCCGACCGTCAGCTCGTTGCCGCCGAGCGCGAACACTCCACGACCGGAAAGCGAGCCGGCGGTGAGCTTGCGGTCGCCGTTTGCGCCCGATGTCCTGGAGAAATCGAAGGCGGCGCCCGAGGTGCTGTTGATCAGCTCCGCGTTGCCGGCGTTGGAGGACATCAAGAACAGCACATTGCTGTTGTTCGTGATGGCGGCACTACCGGCCGTGGCATGGGTGCTGAAGCTCAGCGCGCTGTCGTTGGTGATATCGGCGCTTCCCGCCGTCGACGTGGCGTCGAACACGGTCTGGCCGTGGTTGAGGATCGTCGCATGGCCCGCGGTGCTGGTCTCCCCGAAATAGAGAGAGCCCGTGCCGGTGATGGTGATGGCCGCATCGCCGCCCGTGGCCTGGTTCCGAAACATCATCGAGCCGTTGTTGGTGATGGTGGCGCTGCCCGCGGTCGCGTTGTCCTCAAATGCGAGCTGCAGATTGATGCTGCTGACGATCGTCGCATTTCCGGCTGAGCTTCTGTCTCCGAACCCGAGCCCACCGTTGTTGTTGATGATGGTCGCGTTGCCGGCCGTACTCGTATTGGTGAACCCGATTCCGCCACCGGTGATGTGGGCGCTTCCGGCGCTCGCGGCGTTGGAGAAGTTGATAAAGCCCACACTGTCGATGGTCGCGCTACCGGCCGAGCTCGAGTCCTGGAAGCTTATGTTGCCGGTGTTGCTGATGGCCGCGCTGCCGGCCGTGGCGTTGTTCAGGAAGTTCAGCCTTGCGGCGTTCGCATTCGTGATCGTGGCGCCGCCGGCCGTGCTGGAGTCCTGGAAGTTGATGGTGGAGAAAATGTCGTTGTTGATGTTGGCGCGGCCGGCCGTGCTGGAGTCGTGGAAATTCAGAACGGTAAACTGGCCATGCATGTAGTCGCTGATGTTGTTGATGGTCGCACTGCCGGCCGTGCTCGAGTTCGAGAAGCTGAATCCGCCGCTGTTTGTGATGGTGGCACTGCCGGCGGTGCTGCTGTTCAGGAAGTTCAGCGTTGCCGTGGTGGTTGTATTGTTGATCGTGGCCCCACCGGCGGAGCTGGTGTCGTAGAAGAGGATGGTCGAGCCAATGTCATTGGTGATGTTGGCGCCGCCGGCGCTGTTGCTGTTGCGGAAGTTCGTGATCCCGCTGTTCGAGATGCTGGTGATGCCGCGCGCGTCGGCGTTGACGACGTCGAATGTGCCGCTGGCGCCAACGGTGACGGTCCCCGCAATCGATCCGACACCGCCGCCGGAGCCACCGAGCTGCAACGTGCCGGCGTTGATGGTGGTGCCACCGGTATAGGTATTGGCGCCCGACAGGGTCAGCCTGCCGGCGCCGGTCTTGACGATGCCGGACGCGCCGCCGGTTTCGCCAATGGCGCCGGCCTGGGTCGCGCCGCCGGTGGCGACATCAAGCGTCGTGCTGCCGCGAAGGTCGATCGTATTGCCGATGGCGACGCCATCTGCATAGGCGATCGTCCCGCCATATGTCGTCAGCACGCCGGTGCCGAGCGCATTGTTGTGGGCAAGCCCCAGCGTGCCGGCGTTGAGTGTAACGCCGCCCGTGAACGTGTTGTTGCCGGAGAGGGTCAGCGCGCCGGTGCCGGTTTTCACGATGCCGAACGCGCCGCCGGTTTGCCCGATGGCGCCGGCCTGGGTCGCGCTGCCGGCGGCGACATCGAGCGTCGTACTGCCGCGAAGGTCGATCGTATTGCCGATGGTGACGCCGTCGGCATAGGCGACGGTCCCGCCATAGGTCGTGAGCACACCGGTCCCGAGCGCGTTGTTGCTGGCGAGCCCCAGCGCACCCGCGCTGAGGGTGACGCCGCCCGTGAACGTGTTGTTCCCCGACAGCTTCAGCGTGCCGGTGCCGATCTTGACCAGCGAGCCGCCGGTGCCACCGTTGTAGCCGCCGTCGGCAATGACGCCGCTGACTTCGGTCGAGAGATTGTTGGAGCCGACGGTCAGCTCGTTGGCCCCGAGATTGTAGGAGCCGGCGCCCGCGATCGAGCCGGCGCTGATCCTGTGGTCGCCGTTGGGCCCCGTCGTGTACGAGAAATCGACCACGCCGCTGGCATTGTTGAGAAGGGTGGCGCTGCCGGCGGTGCTGTTGTCGGCGAACGTGAGGGCGTTGTTGACGGTGATGGAGGCGCTGCCGGCGGTGCTGTTCTCGATGAAGACCGTGGCGCCGAAGATGCCGGAGCTCGTGATGGAAGCGCTGCCGGCCGTGCTCGAGCCAAGAAATATCAAGCCGGCGTTGCTGGTGATCGTCGCGGTTCCCGCCGAGCTGGAGCCGGCGAAATCGACGGTGCCGGAATTGTGGGTGATGGATGCGCTGCCAGCCGTGCTGGAGTCCCGGAAAATCAGGAAGGAGAAAGTGTTGGTGATGGACGCGGTGCCGGCTGAGCTGGTGTCGTAGAAAATCGTGTAGTTGTTGTTCAAGTTGGCGATGACGGCGCTGCCGGCCGTGCTGGAGTTGTGGAAAAACAGTTGGGACCCAGTGTTGGCGTTGTTGATGGTAACGCTGGTGCCATTAGCGACAATGCCAGCCCCGTCGAACACGAAATGCAAGTTATAGTTGTCGAACGTATAGGCTGGCGCGCCAGCGGTGAACGTCCAGCCGCCAACTGCCATGAGGCCGCCGCCGCCGCCGACCGCCAGGTGGCTGCTGTTCGTCGCACCGAAATAGGCGGTTCCCGTCGGCGCCGTGCCGGTGTCCCAGTTGGCGCCGCTGCTGTAGACGTTGGTCGCCGGCGAGGCCAGCCAGGTGGCATCCTGCGCCTGAGCCGGCGCGGCCGGCAATGCCCAAGCCAACGTCAGCGCCGACGACGTCAGCAGCGCCGCCCGCAGGCGGCGGGTCGCTTTGAAACAATCTTTCCCGGTCTTCACCACTTCCCCCAACACGCGGTCCCGAGTCCTCGATGGGATTCTTCGCATCGGGTGGGGATTGGTGTCCTGATAAGGACTTGGCTACTTTCTGAAAGTTTCTGATATTTGCGTTTCAGACCCGATTTTCGGGCATTTTCGCCAGACTTCCGCTATATGAGCCGCCTTGAGAGACGTGTTGGGGGTTAGCTTGCTTCGTTTCGCCGGCTTCGAGCTGGATCAGCAGCGCGCGGAGCTTCGCGGAGCCGATGGCACGCCGATCAAGCTCCGGCCCAAGACCTTCGAGATGTTGCGGCTCTTTGCCACCAGCGGCGGCCGGGTGCTGAGCAAGCAGGAGCTGATGGAAGCGGTCTGGCCGAACGTCCATGTCGGCGAGGACAGCCTGTTCCAATGCATCCGCGAGCTCCGCACCGCGCTCGGCGACGAGCGGCGGCAGCTGATCAAGCTCGCCTCCGGCGGCGGCTATCTGTTGGCGACGGAGGTTGAGGCTGTGCCCGCCGCCGACCCGGCGCAGGCCGAGGAGATCCGACCGGGCCCGCCCGGCGAGGTCGCGTCCCCGCCGCCCGCCGAGATCGCCGCCGCAAGGCCACAGCGCGCCTGGTTCGGCTTGAGCCGGCAGGCCACGGTTGCCGCCGTGGCCGGGCTCTGTGTGATCGTCATGGGGCTTGCGGTCGCCGCACCCGTGCTGAAGCCGGACCTCCTGTTCAGGCGAACGCCGCCGCGGCTCGCGGTGATGCCGATCGTTGACGACAGCAACGACCCGCGCGGCGCGGCGATGGCCGCCGAGGTCACCGCTCGTCTCACCGATGGTTTTGCCAAGATCCAGAACATCAGCGTGGTTGCGCCACGACTGGCGGCCAAGGGCGGCGACAGCACTGCTGCGTCCGCCGCATCATCCGATTACGAGCTGCGCGGCGAGCTGGAGCGTCGCGATCAGTCGTGGACGCTGCGCGCGCGCATCATCAAGGCCGCGACCGGCGAGGTTCAGTCGGTCGTCACAGCGTCCGTCGCCGCGGACGAGGCGGACGCGCAGCTCGCGCAGTCGCGTCTGGTCGCGGGCGTCGGTCATGGGCTTGCGCGCCGTCTCAACGAGATTCTGGAGTCGCGTGCGCCGCGCCCGCTGGCTGCCGGGGCGTCGGCCGGCGGCGACAAGGTGGCCGTCGAGCAGGCGCTCGCATCGATCAATCAGACCACGCGCGAGCGTTTTGGCGCGGCACAGGCCATGCTGCAGAAGGCGCTTGCCGACGACCCTGCCAATGTCGATCTCGCGGTCGCGCTGTCTTCGCTGCAGCTGCGCGGCATCCAGATGGTCTGGTTCAGCCCGGAGGAGGCCGCGATGGTCGAGGCGAGCGCCAATGCGACCCTCGAGCAGGCGTTGCGGCTCAAGCCCAATTCGATTCCGGTGATCGAGGCCCATTGCCGCTTCCTCAGCGCCACCAATCATTTCGTGGAAAGTCTCGTCACCTGCGCCAGGGCGTTGAGCTTCGACCCGTGGGACGGGTCTGCGCTCTATCTGATCGGCCTCGGCCAGATCTTTCTCGGCCGCTTCGATGATGCGCTCGCGACCTTCCAGCAAGCTGATCGTTACGACACGCCGGCGGCCTCGCGCTGGACCTGGCTGCTCGGCGCGGGCCTTGCGAACGTATTGATGGGGCGTGACGAGGAAGCGCTGCCGTGGCTGCAGCGCTCGATCGCGATCACGCCGGGGACCGGCCGCTCGCACCTGCTGCTCGCAGCCGCCTATCAGCGATCGGGCCGCCTCGAGGAGGCGAGGGCCGCGATCGCGGAGGGGCTGCGCTTGCGGCCGGGCACGACCAGGCAAAGCGTCTCGCCGCCAATGAAGAACGCAAGCCCGATTTGCATCGCAGCCTGGGAGCGCGTCGTTCAGGCCGAAGTGGGTGCGGGATTGCCGGAGAGGTAGGCGAGGGCGCGCCGCGTGCTCAGTCGTCATGCCCGGGCTTGTCCCGAGCATCCACGTCTTTGTTCTCGCGTTTGGAAGCGCGTGGATGGCCGGGACAAGCTCGGCCATGACGGAGAGAGCGATGCCGCCTACCGCCACCTGCGATGCAGCCACAGCCACTGCTCGGGATGCTCGCGCACCCAGCTCTCCACCACGCTCGTGATCGCCTGCGTCGTGCCCTGGATGTCGATCTTGCCATCGGCATCGCGGACCGGCGGGATCTCTTCGGTCAGCTCGGCGCGGAAGCGGAAGCCGGGCAGGCGGATGATGCGCACGCCGTGGATCGGGCATTCGACCTGGCGGAGCAGGCGCGCCAGCATCGGATTGGCGCGGGTCTTGCGGCCGAAGAAGGTGACCTCGACGCCGCCGGTCAGGTACTGGTCGATCAGCATGGCGACGTGCTTGCCGTCCTTCAATGCCTGCGCGAGCCGCAAGGGCGCATCGCGGCCCGCGGGGATCAGCGTACCCATGTTGACCTGGCGCATCTCCTGGATGATGCGGTCGGCGGAAGCGATGTTCGGCCGGCGATAGAGGATCGCGGTGTCGAGCTCATGCGCGACCGCGGCGAGCGCCGGCAATTCCCAATTGGCCAGATGCGAGGCGAAGATCAGCGCCGGCTTGCCGTCGTCACGGATGCGGTCGAACCGTTCGATGCTGCTCTGGGGAAGCTCGATCCGGCTGTTTTCCGGATGCGCGCGATCGTAATCCCAGACGTGGTCCATATGGGCGAACTCGGCGCCGACGCGGCCGAGATTGTCCCACACGCCCATCAGAATCTCTTCGATCTCTTCCGGCGATTTCTCGGGAAAGGCCGCGGTGAGGTTGGCGCGGCCGATGCGATGCTCGCGCAGGTGCGGGCCGATCGCCTTGGTGACGCGCGCGAAAAAGTCCGAGGTCTTGACCGGATCGAAATAGCGCGTGGTGCGCAGCATGCCGACGGTGGCAGCGCCAATCAGGCCCCCGCTGATCGACTTGGCCGCATTCCGCGCGCGAATCTTCGTGCTGATGGAAATCAGCGCCATGCTGCGTCAGGTCAGGCCGGTTCGCGGGTCAGGATCAGCGAGGCATTCTGGCCGCCGAAGCCGAACGAGTTCGACATCACGGCGGTGACGCGGGCATCGCGCGCCTTGTTGCCGACCACGTTGAACAGGATCGTGGGATCCGGCGTCTCGTAATTGATGGTCGGCGGGATGCGCTGATGCTCGAGCGTCAGCAGCGAGAAGATCGCTTCCACCGCGCCGGCGGCCGAGATGGTGTGGCCGACCATCGACTTGTTCGACGTTACCGGAATCTTCTGCGCGAGGTCGCCGAACACGGCCGAGGTCGTGTTGAACTCCATCTTGTCGTTCTCGGGCGTCGCGGTGCCGTGCGCGTTGATGTGGTCGATCTGGTCCGGCGTCATGCCGGCATCGGCGAGCGTCTTGTTCATGCAGCCGATGATCGGCTTGCCGTCGGGCGAGGAGCGGGTGCGATGGAAGGAGTCGGTGAGCTCGCCGCAGCCGGCGATCACGCCGAGAATCTTGGCGCCGCGCGCGGTCGCCGCTTCATAGCTCTCCAGCACGAGCGCGCCGGCGCCCTCGGCCATGACGAAGCCGTCACGGTTCTTGGAGAAGGGGCGGGAGGCGGACTGCGGCGGATCGTTCTGGGTCGACAGCGCCGACAGCAGCGAGAAGCGCACCATCGCTTCGGGGTTCACGGTGCCGTCGGTCGCAACGCACAGCGCCGCATCGGTCTCGCCGCGGCGGATCGCCTCGACGCCGAGCTGGATCGAGGTCGCGCCGGACGCGCAGGCCGTCGACAGCGAGATCGGCGAGCCCTTGGTGCCGAAGGTCTCGGCGAGGTGGGCGGCCACCGAGCCGAACATGAAGCGGTGGTGATAGGCGCTGTACTTGCCGCCGCCGGAGATGCGCAGCAGATCGTCATAGGTGAAGTCGGGCTTGCCGACGGCGCGGCCGAGCTCGCGACGCTGCGGCCATTCGACCTCGACCGGCGCAACGGCCAGGAAGAGGGGACCGGGGAAATCGCCCTTGGCGCCGATGCCGGCCTGCTCGAGCGCTTCCTGCGTGACCAGCTCGGCCATGCGTTCGGACAGACCAGTGGAGGAGAACGGATCGACGCTGACGAAATCGACCGTGCCGGCCATCGTGGTCTTCAGTCCGTCGACCGGAAAGCGCGTGATGGTGCGGATGCCGGATTCGCCCGCGACGAGCTTGGACCAATTGTCGGCTTTGCCGGCGCCGAGCGAGGTCATGATACCCATGCCGGTGACGACGACGACGGGGCGCCCGAACTTGTCGCGTGGTGCAGTCATGTCGATCCCCCGATAGAGTTAGAGCATGATCCGGAAAAGTGTGACGCGGTTTTCCGACAAGATCATGCTCAAAACAAAAACGGCCAAAGCGCCGAGGCGCTTCAGCTCACCGCTTCGACCAGCGCCATGCCTTCGCCGCGCCAGTGTCCAGCGCCCACCACGACGATCTGGGTGGGCGACCCCTGCATTTCAACCTCGGTCCCCGTGGAATCATTCGGCGGGAACAGCGCGCCGCGCGAGATCGCCAATGCGGCGAGCGCAATCCCGAGCGGGAATTGCGTTTCCATGGTGTGCCCGAACATCGTACCGGTCGCGCGCACGGGGAAGTCGGCGTGCTTCTTCAGGAAGCCGCGCTCCTCCGACGTCGCCGGCTCAGCGCCGGTCGCGCCCGAGATGATCGCGCCCTTGCCATCGCGCCTGGGCAGCTTGGCCCAGAGCTTCTCCAGCGTCGCTTCCATGTCGCCAGGCTGCTTGCGGCGGGCGAGATCGGCGACGACGCTCGTGAGCTTGGCGAACGGCTTTGCGCCGCGTGCCTCGGCATGCGCGCGCGATTCCAGCACCAGGAAGGCGCCGGCCGAGCCGAGCGCGAAGCCGGCGTGGTCCTTGCGTGCCCACACGGGCGCGAACTTGTCCTTGAGGTTGAAGTCGCCGAATTCGTAGAGAACCATGAGGTCCTTGCGCTCGCCGTTATGCGAGCCGCCGACCAGCGCAATGTCGCTCTCGCCCGAAGCGATGCGCGCGAGCGCAATGCGGGCTGCGTCCGCACCCGCGACCTCTTCGCCCATGAAGGTGCGCGAGGTGCCGCCGAGGCCGTGGACGATGGCGATGTTGCCGGCGAGAAGGTTGGAGAGCTGGGCCAGGAACAGCGTGGGGCGCAGATCGCTCATCAGCCGCTCGTTGAGGAAGCCGGGCGCGTTGGCGCCCTTGGCTTCGGCGGTGAGCACGCCGGTGTCGACGTTGAGATCGCGCTCGCCGCCGCCGGCAGCGACCACCATGTCGATCTTCGACAGGATGTCCTTGTTGCCCTTGATGCCGGCCGAGTCGAGCGCGAGTCCCGCGGCATAGGTGCCGATGCGCTGCCAGGCTTCCATCTGGCGCTGGTCGCCCTTCTTCGGGATCTGGCTATCGAACGAGACGGGCAGCAGCGGGTGCACGATGAAGGGCGCAAAACCCTTCTCGTCGACATTGATGCGCTTTTCTGAAAGCGCGGTCCAGTTGGCGTCGAGACCCTCGCCGAGCGAGGTGGCAAGACCAATGCCGGTGATCCAGACTTCCGTCTGGCCCGGCTTCGAAGCGGTGTCAGTCATGGCGATACGGCCTGTTGCGGAAAGCCGACACGTTGTGCGACCGCGTCCATGTAGCCGCGCATATCCGCATTGGGGAAGGGGATCAGCGTGAAGGTCAGCGCCGAATTGGCGCGCAGCTTGCCGCCGACCCGGATCTTGGCCTCGGTCATGGCATAGCCCGAGCCCTCATGGGTGAGGCTCGCCTCGATGCTCATGAGATCGCCGGGAAACACCGAGCCGCGCACCTTGGCTTCCTTTACGGCAGCGAGAATCGGCATGCGCTCGAATTTCAGGACGCCCAGCAGGAGAAAACCCGAGGCCTGCGCCATCGATTCGATCAGCAGCACGCCGGGCATCAGCGGATAGCCCGGGAAGTGCCCCTCGAAGACGGTGCTCTCCTGGGGAACCTGGGCCTCGACGACGATCGTCTTCTCGTCGACCTTGAGGTCGACGATGCGATCGATCATGTGGAAGTATTCGAGTTGCATGACCGCCCGATCAGGCGCTCGCGCCCTTGGCGGCAACCAGCTCATCGATGCGCGCGCACAGGTTCTTCAGCACGAAATATTGCTCGGTGGTCGCCTTGCCGTCGTTGACTTCCTGGGTCCACTTTTCCAGCGGCAGCTTGATGCCGAACTGCTTGTCGATCGCAAACGCGATGTCCAGAAAATCGAGGCTGTCGATGCCGAGGTCATCGATGGCATGGCTATCCGGCGTGATCGTGTCGCGCGGGATGTCGCAGGTTTCAGCGATGATCGTAGCGACCTGATCGAATGTAGTGGACATCACTAAGCCTTTGATATATTGCGGATATTTTTCAGGTATCCCAGAGTGGCACGGTGGGTGGGCATCGCGCCCCTGATGACGCCCTCTAACCCCCCTCTGGATGGGTCGAGAGCCCGTATATCGGAGCGCCGCCCCGAGTTCAATGGAGCCGGACAGGGCCATGGACGGGCCCTGGGGATGCCGGTTGGGGAGGCCTTAGCCAGGCGTGCCCCGCGGCCGGCAGGCGTCGGGCGCCAAGCTTGGCTGAACAGGCCTAGAGATGCGGTGTCGTGATCTTGACGCAGTCCCGTCGGCCCATCAGCACGCAATCCTGGGTCCGGCGCAGATCGGCGATGCTGACGGCGAGCCAGATCCCGATCGCAGTCAGCGCGATGGTGAAGGCAAGGGCCGCGATATTGGCCAGCATGCGCTGGCGGAAATCGTCCTGAACATCGCGAGGCTGTTCGTAGCGCGACAGATCGAGCGGTTCGGGCGCTGCTGCATGCAGCTTCTGCACGACACCGCCGCCCCGGTGGATCACAGGGGAGGGCGTCTTTCGCGGCCTGAACTGGAGCACCCGGTGCTCGTCGTCCGAGGTTATGGGCCGCTGGGATGTCATGGTGCGGGAATTACTCCGAAGCAGCGATTTTTAGATAGCACAGGCGGCGCAGGGGTTGCAGAAAATCTTCTCGCAGGCCTTGCGCGTTCGCATGTCGCCGTTGGACGCCGCACAGGATTCCCGGAACGGTCCGTCATCCCGATGCAACCTGCGGGAGGTGCGCTGCAAAATGGCGCGGCCAGCCTCGCAACCCATGTTGCCGCCACAAGGCCCATGGCATAATCGGAACCCGAACCACAATCTGCCACCAGACGAGAGGCCGTTCGAATATGACCACCAGCGCGCGCGAGCCGAGAGTGCACCCGGTACCGATCCTGTCGCTGCGGCCGACGCAGATGACGGTCGGCATGCGCGAGGTCAAGGAGAAGCGCAAGCGCTGGCGCGAGCACGGCAAGAAGAAGCAATCCGACCTGCTCGGCACCCACATGATCCCCGTCGTGTATGGGCCCGATGACCGCTATTACGTGATCGACCATCACCATCTCGGCCGCGCGCTGCACGACGAGGGCATCAAGGAGGTGCTTGTCACTGTCGTCGGCGACCTTCGCATGGTTGAGCGCGAGGCGTTCTGGGGTGTGATGGACAACAAGCGCTGGGTCTATCCCTACGACGCCAAGGGCGAGCGTCGCGCATTCCGCGACTTGCCGAAATCGGTCTCCGATCTCAAGGACGATCCCTTCCGTAGCCTCGCCGGCGAGCTCCGCCGCATGGGCGGCTTCGCCAAGGACACCACGCCGTTCTCCGAATTCCTGTGGGCCGACTTCCTGCGCCGAAAACTCTCGCGCAAGGCGGTGGACGCCAATTTCGACAAGGCACTCGAGAAGGCGCTGGCCGCGGCCAAGAGCAAGGATGCGATCTATCTGCCCGGCTGGTGCGGACCGGCATCGGACGATTAGCACACCGGGAATTCCGCGCAGCGATGTGGCCCCAGCAGGGTGTTTTCATCTTCACGATGATGGCGGCCATTCCGCCGGTCATCGCCGGCTTCCGCGGCGATGGAAGGGCGCTGCGCTGGACTGGAATCGCAGCCGGGGACGATGAGATATTTTCGCGTGTGCCCTGCAGGCACGCGGGAGATGACCTACGAATATCACTGGCCGGGCAATTTCGTTTGCGGCTCCACGCACATCTCGGTGAAATGGTCGATCAAGTCGGATGGCAAGGTCACCGCGCTGCAGGCGACTGGATATACCCCGTGCTTGTAGTGCGGGGCCGGTCAGGCGCAACCGCTCAAATCAATCGCGCTGGAAGATCTTGGCGCCGGGGTAGACGCGCCGGGCGTAAGTGACGACCAGCGCGCGGTCCTGGGTTTCCAGGAAGGGCGTTCGGATCCGGCTCGACCCGACGATGAGATGCCATAGGCCATTGAGCTTTTGAATGACGACTTTCATCTGAGTGGCTCCTCGACGACGCGGCACGCAAGCCATGCTGCTTGTCGCGATCCTCCTGTTGGTCCGATCGTGCTGGCGGACGGGAAATTCCCGATACGGCTCGCGCTCGCCGCAAGACGATTGCGATATCCATGAGTTGGGGATGGCAGGCAGCCGGGCGAGGCGGATCTGATCACAGGCGCTTGAGTGAAATCATTTTCCGCGCCGACGAAACCGTCCTGAAACACGGCGATCCGCTTAATGGTGGTCGTCGAGCTCACGCAGGCTTGTTCGGAGTTGGGCTCACACAGGAGGCTCACATGCGCCGTCTGGTTTTCGCAATTGCTTTGGTTGCGGTCGCTTCAGTGGGAATCTCGGCCTCGTTTGCCGCGGTCCATCAGGCTCGCACGCTGACATTCGCCGAGCGCTTTGCACCCGCGCTGCCGCTGATGGTGAACCACTAGCTCAACCGCGCTTCGCGGCTGCAGGTCGCGCCGATCATTTCGGATCGTGCAGCTCGGGCGACAGCATGCGCTCCATCTCGGCGGCGGCTTCGCCGTCGCGGGCCTTTTGCAGCAGCGCGTGGCGTTCGGCGCCGGCGGGCAGCTTCTGCGCGGCGACGCGCGCCTGCTGTGCGAACTTGTTGAGGCGCTCCTGAAGAGACAGGGCCGGTCGCGTGCGATTGCGCTTCTTCGTCATGGTTTGCCCTTTCCGGCGCCGAGCAGACCATGTGCGGCGAAGCTGCGTCCTTAACTTTTGTTGGAACCGGCGGCCGGTCGCGGGCTTTTCATGGTGGCGGCGCCGCGAGTTCCACCGCTCGCACCAGCCGCAAGTTTCAACCTCGCGACCAGGAGCCAGCTCCCGTGCACAGCGATGCCATTCGCGCGGCGCTCATCAAGCGCCTTCGCATTTCTTCCGCGATCACGGAGGAGGACGTCAGGGAGATCGAAGCGCTTCCGATCTCGGTGCGGAGTTACCCCGCCGAGACGGCGGTGGTGCGCGACGGCGAGCGGGCGACCGATTGCTGCCTGATCGCGGACGGCTTCTGCGTGCGCTCCAAGACGATTGCGAACGGCAAGCGGCAAATCCTTTCGATCCACATTCCCGGCGAGATACCCGATCTCATGAGCCTGTTCCTGCACGTGATGGACCACGATCTGTCGACGCTGACGCCGTCGACGCTCGGCTTCATCAGCCATGAGACGCTGCAAAAGCTGCATCGCCGCAGCCCCGGCATCGCCGAGATGTTCTGGCGGGACACGCTGATCGATTCCGCCATGTTCCGCGAGTGGATCGTCAATGTCGGCCAGCGGCCCGCGCCCGCGCGACTCGCCCATGTCATGATCGAGCTGCGCGAACGCCTCAAGGTCATCGGCCGCGTCGACGGCGGCAATTTCGAGATGCCGCTGACCCAGGAGCAGATCGGCGAAGCCCTGGGGATCACCGCAGTGCACGCCAACCGGGTGATCCGGCAGCTGCGCCAGGACGGGATCGTCGAGCTCAATCGCGGCCGCGTCAATGTGCTCGACGAGCGGAAATTTCAGGAACTGGCGGATTTCGATGACCGTTACCTCCATCAATCGCCAACCCTTTGAGGTCCGATGCCGCGATTTCATTTCGATATCCGTGAGGACAGCCGTCTCATCCCGGACGAGGATGGGCAGAATTTCGCGAGCGTGGATGTTGCCCGCAAGGAAGCGATGCTGACCGGTGCGTCCATCGCCCGCGAGGCATTCGTGGCCGGCAGTGCCGATCATGTCGTCGTCGACGTGCGCGAGGACGAGCATGCGCCGTGCCTGAAGATCTCGATCACGCTCGAGGTCGAAGAGCTGGCAGACGGCTAGTCCGGCGTCGTCGCGCAAGACGCGCAGACGGCACGATTGTTCCTGCGATAAGCAAACTTATATGCCGGCTCGCTGTAACGCAGGTTAGCGACGCGAGCGCTGTCGAGGCGCAATTTGGAGACCGGGCACTGGAGGTTTCCATGACACAGAAGCGCAACCGCCGTAAGCAGACCGTCTCGTTCGATGATCGACTGCGTCAGGCGGCGGTGACGGCGCGCCGGACCGCGAGGCGGCTGCCGCAAGGCGAGGCGCGCAACTGCATGCTGCAGAAGGCCCGCCAGGCGGACATCGCGCGGAGCATCAATGGATGGCTGGCCTCGCCCGGCCAGCCCATGCCGAAGTGACCGCCGTGGATCGCAGGGCGGCCTGCCTGATGCAAGCGGCCGCCTGCCGCGAACAGGCCGCTTCTGATCCTCTCAATCACGACTATTGGGTCGATGAAACGATCAAATGGCTGGAGCTCGCGCATGCGCCGGCAAGCCAAGTCGTCGTGACCGTCGAAATGCGCCCCAGCATACCGATCAAGACATCAGCAGCGTGACGCTGGCGGCCACGAGGATGATCATTCCAGTTGCGGCGGCGACGAAGCAGAGCTGCTGAAACCAGGACATTGCGCATCCCCCATCCGGAAAGACGAGAATGACGACGCCTGCGGTGCCGGTCGTTAACGTAAGCTAACCCCGGCGAAAAATAGGAACGTCAACCTCACGCTGGCGTCGGTCATGTGCGGCTGGCTTTCCACCCGGCCTGCCGGTCGCACCTTCAGCGGCGGTCCCGGCACAGTACCTGCGTAGCGACCGGGGCCGTCCATTTTTCCGAGGGGGTCATGAGCAATGCGCCGATATCATTTCGACCTGGTCGACACCAACAGCGTCACCGACGCCGGCGGTGCGCTGCTCGCCGACGACGATCAGGCGAGGAACGTGGCGCGCGACCTGGCGCAGGAAGTCCGGGAAACGCGGCCCCAGCTGGTGGGCCGGGGCTACGGGATATCGGTGAGGGCCGCGAACGGAGCCGAGGTCTTTCGCGTCGAGATTGATCCGAAAAAGGAGAATGGCCGGTAGCTGGCCATCCCTCCCGGCACGAAATATCCTCCTGATTGCCGGCCCCCCATCGGAAAAGTAACATAGGTTATTGGTGGGCCCGGCTCGGACCCGGCTTATCGCACGGAAGGTCAAGCCCGTGAGCCCGTTGATCCGAAAGCTCGAACAATTCGTGCGTCTGTCGGCCAGCGACCGGGCGATGCTCATCCGCGCCGCGTCGGAGCGGGTGCGCAAGTTCAATGCCCGCGTCGACATTACCGCCGAGGGCGATCGCCCCCGGGACGTGCACCTGATCCTGTCGGGCTGGGCCTGCCGCTACAAGCAGCTGGCCGACGGGCGACGCCAGATCATGTCGTTCTTCCTGCCCGGCGACCTGTGCGATCTCAACGTGTTTATCCTGAAGGAGATGGACCATTCGATCGGCACCATCACGCCGGTCACGATCGCCGATCTTGCGCGCGAATTCTTCGACGAGATCAGCGCCGGCTATCCCCGCATCGCCACCGCCCTGTGGTGGGAGACGCTGGTCAACGCGGCGATCCAGCGCGAGTGGACGATGAATCTCGGTCAGCGCACCGCCTCCGAGCGGATGGCGCATCTGCTCTGCGAGATCTTCTTCCGACTTCGCCTTGGCGGCCTGACCGACGGCACCAGCTGCGAATTTCCGCTGACGCAAGCCGACCTTGCCGACGCGACGGGACTGTCCAAGGTTCACGTCAACCGCACCCTGCAGGAGCTGCGCACGGAGGGGCTCATCGTCTTGAAGGGCAAGATGCTGACGGTGCCGAGCCTGGAGCGGCTGATGGACACCGGCCTGTTCAACCCGAACTATCTTCACATGGAACGCGAGGGCAGGCAGCTCGACGCCATTGAGTGACGCGCTCACCTGCCTGTTGGCACGAGCGCGCGGACGGCGTTGATCAGCGCCGGAGTTTCCGCGGGCTTGCCGAGATAAGGAAGGTCGCGCAGATCCTCGGGAATTATCGCGGCGTGATAGCCGCTGACGAAGACGGTCGGGATGCCCCGCGTCTTCAGCTCGCGCGCAAGATCGAATTCGGGCCCAGTGCCGAGATTGATGTCGATGACCGCGCAATCCGGCCGCGCCTGCTCGAGTTCGTGCATGGCCGCCGCGGCGGTGCTGAACGGGCCCTGGACGGTGGCACCGGCGCGCACGAACGCATCCTGGGCTTCCGCGGCCTGGTAGAATTCGTCTTCGACCAGGAGAACGGTCAGTCCTGCCAGCAGGTCCTGCGGTGTCTTGCTCACGAGGTCGGTCCCTCCGGCGGCAGGGCAAAGCCCGTCTCGAGCGCGCTGTGTGCCTCCCGGAGCGGGAACGAGATGTTCGCGCGGAGGCCGTCCTTGGCGAACACGATCGATCCTTCTCCGTGCAGCTCGTGCGGGATACGGCGGGTGATCAGTTCGGTGCCGAAGCCCTGCCGTGTCGGCTTCGTTTTCGGCATGCGCACGGCGCTCTCGCTCCATCCGATCGAAAGCCAGGTTTCACCGTCGCGCTCGGCGACGGTCCAGGCGATGTTGATCAGGGCGCGCTGCTGGGCGAGGGCGCCGTACTTCACCGAATTGGTCGCAAGCTCGTGCACCGCCAGCGTGACCACCTCGGCGGCCTTCGGCGGCAGGCGAATGGGAGAGCCGGCGAGCGCGATCTGCTGCTCGGGCGCAGCTTGCGCGACGAGCTCTTGGCGAACGAGATTTTCCAGGTCGGCGCCGGTGCCGGGTGTGCGGGTCAAAACGCTCTGGGTGCGGCCGAGCGCGGAGAGGCGCCCGTCGAAATGGGCCTGGAAATCGGCAACGGAGCGGTAATTCCGCCCGGTGCGGCTGGCGATCGCGCGCACGGTCGCCAGGATGTTGCGGACACGATGTTGAAGCTCGGAGATCAGCAGGTTCTGCCTCGCCTCGCTCGCCCTGAGGGCCTCTTCAGCCCGCGTCCGCTCCTCGGCCTCCTGATGCCGGGAAATGATGATGGCGGCGGTCTGCGTCAGCGCCTCCGCCCGATCGAGGTCCGGCTGCGAAGGCTGTCGGGGCTCGCTGAAATACATCGCAAAAAAGCCGACGAGACGACCCGACGTCGTTTCGACGGGAAACGACCAGCAGGCGCGATAGCCCTGCTCCTTGGCGAGCCACGTCCAGGGCTGCCAGCGGGGCTCGTCGAGCACGTCAGGCGTGATCACCGGCGCTTCGTTCGCGGCGGCCGGTCCGTAAGTCAGCGACTCCAGCGATTTCTCGAAGTCGCGAACACGGTCCGCGTCGGTTTCGGGCACTCCGACCAGGTGGTGAAGCCCGCCGTTGCCGGTGTTGATGTAGAAGGCGCAGCGCGGCTCGCCGTCCGCCTGGGCGATGACGGTGCGGATCATGATGGCGAGCGAGGTCTCCAGCGGCGCGCCATTCATGGCCGCCTGAAACGTATCCTTTTGCGCGGTCAGCCAGCCCTCGTTCCGCTCCGAGGTTCGCGCGTTCTCCCGAAGCGTCGCGGTCTCCGCGCGCTGGTCCGCGATCTCCTGTCGGAGCGGATCGTTTGCGGGAACGCTACCGCCTGTCGTCATCCGATGGTACTCCGCGGCCGCCTACCGGAGCGCAAAACTAGCAGGGCCGATAGGAACGAAATTAACATGGGTTACTTTACCCGTCAGGGTTCCCGCGACGGGGATTGGTAATGCCCAGATTCTACTTCAACGTTTGTAGCGGCAATCGGTTGAACGACCGCGACGATCTTGGCCAGGAACTTCCGGACCGGCGTGCGGCGTGGGAAATTGCGACGCGGTATGCCGGCGACAGCCTGCGCGACCTCGATGGTGATTTGCAGCCGGACGATGATTGGCGGCTGGAGGTCCAGACGGAAGACGGCGCGCGCGTCTTCCAGATTTCGATTCGGGCAAGCCAGGGCTGACCGGTCGCGACTAAATCGCCTGCGGTCATAACCTATGTTGCAGAACGCCTCGCCGATTGGCGTTAGCGTCGAGCCCGGATCCGGATCGGATGGGGTGCGACATGAAACACAGGCGTCGCTTCAAACAGACCGAGACACTCCAGGAACGACTGGCGAGGTTCGCCGCCGAGCTGCGTGAGCGCGCTCAAGCGCTGCCACCGGGCGTGGAGCGAGATCAACTCTTGAAGACAGCGCGCAACGCCGACACCACGGCGCATCTCGACGACTGGATGACGTCGCCGGGCCTGCGGCCTCCGACTTAGGAACGCCGGCCGGTCATGACGATTGGCGACAGGTTCCACCTCGTCTGCTTCCGGCGCCGGCCAGGGAACGTCGGCATGGGGTCTTGATTGAATATTGATCGGCTCTCGCAGTGCCAGGACGGAGCGAGGCCATGCGGAATTCCGACAAGCAGCGCGAAGAGCGCCTGAGACGAGCCCGGGCATGCCTCGAACAGGCCGTGCAGGAACCTGTGCGGAAGCAGCACTGGCTTCAACAGGCCGAACGCGCCGCGATATGCAACAGGAGCACAGCATGAACAGGCACGACGATATCCATGCCGTACGCCGAACCGAACCCAATGGCGTCGAGCCGCCATTCTCCGAGGACGATCTGCAGCGCGCGCAATTGGGACCGCGCGGTGTTCCCGGCCAGCCGGATCCGGCCAGGATGACCTCGCAGCGCGCCAAGAAGACGCCGGCCGCGGGCGATTTCGACGGACATACGTCCTGAGGTTTCGACGCGCCCTTGGCGCACAAGTGCTTACGGCTGCCGCTGGCTCCAATAGTCGTCGAGCGTTGGCGTCTCCATGTCGAAACGATCGCGAATGGTGGAACAGGTGCTGCCACCAAGCCTGGCGATGGCGTCGAGGCGGGCCGGATCGATATGCAGGCGATCGGCATCGACGACGTCGGCGTGATAATGCGCGAACAAGATCTCGCCCAGGATGATCTGGCGCGACTTGCCGAGTTCGAGGGTGACATGGCGGCGGCACTCGAACGCGGCCGGCGCTTCCTTGATCCAGGGCGAGGCCACGGTCTTGCCCGGCATCGCGGTCAGGCCCGCGGCCTTCAACTCATCGTGCTCCGGCGCGAACGGCACCGCACAGACATGCATCGCCTCGGCAATCGCATGCGAGACGATGTTGACGGTGAAGACCTCGGTCAGGCGAATGTTGAGACCGGTGTCCTTGAACCGCATGTCCGGATGGTTCTCGACGCCGAGCGCGAGGATCGGCGGATCAGCCGAGAGGCAATTGAAGAAGCTGAACGGCGCCGCGTTGATCCGCCCTTGCGGATCGACCGTCGTCACCAGCGCGATCGGCCGCGGCACGACCGTGCCGATCAACAGCTTGTATTTGTCGCGCGCCGACAGCTCGCGGAAGTCGAACGTCACCTCGCCGGGCTCGTGTGCTCTGCTATCCATCATTCCTCTTGAGGTGCGAACGGTCGCGGGACCGCCGGTTGCGGATTTTTCGCAGCAATTATCTGCGCTTCATACGTTTCCGGATCATGCGTCAGGTTTGCCGACGCTCGCCAGGCGGCGTCTGCGCCTCGTGCGACTCATCCTTGCCGCCGAGCATGCGGTGCACGTGGTGCTCGATGCGTCGGCCGACCGTGAGGAGCACGAACGCCAAGCCCAGCGAGACCGCAACGATCTTCCATTGACCAGCGCCGCAGACGATGCCGAGGCAGGCGGCAAGGAAGGTGCAGGCGGCGCTGGTGAGGCCGCGCACGCGAAAGCCCCGGCTTTCGTGGACGATGACGCCGGCGCCGAGGAAGCCGATGCCGGTGAGGATGCCCTGGATCACCCGGCTCGTGGCATCGACGACCTTGCCGGGATCGGCGAGTTGCAGCCCCAGCAGCACCACGGTCGCGGTGGAGAGGCCGACAATGCCGAGCGTCTTCAGCCCGATCGGCTTGCCCTGCAGGTCGCGGTTCAGTCCGATCGCGCTGCCGGCGAGCGTCGCAACACCGAGGCGCAGCAGGATTTCGGGCCAGTCGAGTTCCGTCATTTCTTGTCAGTCTTGGTCTTTTCAGTCTTGGGCAGGCGTCCCATCAGATAGAATTCGTCATTGGGCCGCATGCCGGTGAAATTCGCCAATCGGTTCGACAGCGCAAAGAAGGCGGAGATCGCGGCGATGTCCCAGATGTCGTCGTCGCTGAAGCCGTGCGGGGCGAGGCTTGCGAAATCCTCCTCGGAGATTCGCTGCGCGTCCGCCGAAATCTTCATGGCGAAATCGAGCATCGCCTTCTGCCGCGGCGTGATGTCGGCCTTGCGATAGTTCACCGCGACCTGGTCGGCGATCAGCGGATTCTTGGCGCGGATGCGCAGGATCGCGCCATGGGCGATCACGCAATACTGGCACTGGTTGGCGGCCGAGGTCGTCACCACGATCATCTCGCGCTCGGCCTTGGTCAGCCCGCTGTCCTTCTCCATCAGCGCGTCGTGATAGGCGAAGAAGGCCCGGAACTCGTCAGGCCGGTAGGCCAGCGTCAGGAACACGTTGGGCACGAAGCCGCTCTTTTCCTGAACGGCGAGCAGGCGCGTGCGGATGTCGTCTGGCAGGCTGTCGATGGCGGGGGCTTGGAAGCGTTGCGCAGGCTTTGTCATGGGCATGGATTCCGGCTTGGGGGCGGGAAACCATAGTCGATGCGGGGGGTGGGCTCAATCTGTCGCACTCGTGCCCCGGACGCAGCGCAGCGCTTTCCTGGCGATGCGGAGCATCGTCCAGCGAACGGTGCGCTGCAGAGCCGGGGCCCATGTTTCCGAGAGTGCGGTGATTGTGGCGTGGGTCCCGGCTCTGCGCAGCAACGAAAGAGCGTTGCAGCGCGTCCGGGACACGAGAGTTACCGCAGCGGCTTCTTCAGCAGCGAGAAGCGGTCGGGATCTAGGCCCATCGAGGGCTGCAGCATCGGCGTCTCGGCCGGCGCCAGCGTCTTGGCCGGCGGCGCCGAGAATATCGGGTCGTTCGGCGCCGAGTCGCGATTCGATGTCGCGCCGCGCCAACGTTCCAGCACGGCACTGACGAAATGCATGTCGTGCCCGGCGTTGATCGAGGGCACGCTCGCGATGGTGGCTTCGCCGCGCGGAAGCTGGTGCGGCGGCACCTCCTTGAAGCGCAGCCGCGTCGGCAGCGCGACGCCTTCGCCGAATGCCAGCACCTCGCGGGTGCCCAGTGACGGCACGAAGGACAGGAGGTTCGCGGCCGCATCCGACACCGCGGCGCGCAGCAACGCCTGGTCGCGGTCGTTGGCAAGACGCATCGTGAACAGCGTGTTGCACTGGGAGATGATGGTGGCGTCGAGCTCGGCCGGCCGCTGCGTGATCAGGCCGAGATAGACGCCGTATTTACGGCCTTCCTTGGCGATGCGCGAGACCGCCTTGCGGGTCGGGCCGAAGCCGACATTGCGGTCGGCGGAGGCGTAGCGGTGCGCCTCCTCGCAGACGAACAGCAGCGGCGAGACGCCGTCGCTCCACAGGCCGAAGTCGAAGGCCATGCGGCAGAGCACGGATACGACGGAATCGATGACCTCGGCCGGGAAGCCGGCGAGCTGCATCACCGTCATCGGCTTGCCGTTGGCGGGCAGGCGGAACAGATGGCTGATCACCTCGGCCATGGTATCGCCGCCGACATTGGCGTTGTCGAACATGAAGGCGTAGCGCGGGTCGTTGCGCACGGCCTCGATGCGCGAAATCAGCTTGTGATAGACGATGCGCGAGGAGCGGTTTTCCAGCTTGCCCATGCGCTCGTCGATCAGCGACATCAAATCGACCAGGCGGTACGGCACCGGCGTGTCGACGGTGTAGCCGACCTGCTTGGGATCGATACGCTTCAGACCAATGCGGTCGGCGTTCTGGTATTGGGTGTAGAGCCCTTTGGCGAGCGGGATCACCTCGGCGAGGATGTCGAGCTCCTCGGGGACGCCGGCGCGGCCGCCGAACAGCACGTCGACGATTTCCTCGAAGTTGAACAGCCAGAACGGCAGCTTCAGGTTTCGCGGGTTGAGCACCAGCGCGCGGTCGCCGAAGCAGCGGCCATATTCGTTGTGCACGTCGAGCAGGAAGATGCGCAGGTTCGGCCGCGCCTTCAGGATCTCGTTGAGCAGCAGCGACACGCCGGTCGATTTACCGACACCGGTCGATCCTAGTACGGCAAAATGCTTGGACAGCATTTCCTCGACGTCGACATAGGCGATCACCGACCGGTCCTGCTGCAGGAAGCCGACATTGATCTGGTCCGACCCGGTTGGCGCGTAGATCGTGCGCAGCTCCTGGCTGGTAATCAGGTCCACGGCATCGCCGATGGTCGGGTAATTGGTGACGCCGCGCTGGAATTTGGCCTTGTCGGCGGCGTTGAGGATCTCGCCGAGCAGGTCGACCGAGGCGATGGCGATGTAATTGTCGCTGCTCGACAAATTCTCGCAGGAGACCTCGGTGATCATGGCGACGATGACCGAGCTGGCGCAGCGGATGCTGACGAAGCGGCCAACGGTGGCCCGAACCTCCGAGATCGGCATCTGGCTTGCCGCCAGAAGCCCGACCCGGGCGAGCGATCCGCGTACCGAAATCACGCGTCCAAAGGATGTCACGATGGATGAACCTGAGAAGACGAAGATGTTTGTCCGACTATGCGTGGCCGTCGCTGGACAAACGGTTAAACCGGGGGCGCGGCCGCTTCGTTAAATCCACGACAATTCGGCGATTAGCTTTGTTCCGAATTCATATTGGGTACGGAAACGACCAAAAAGTGCTGCTTTTCCAAGCGTCTAGGGCTGGATCCGCGTTAAGGAAAATTTTACCATTCGGGCAGTCCGTCAATCGTTCGGGGGCGCGCGGGCTCCGCCGGGCCGCGGCCTTTGCGGCGGACCGGCATGCGTTGATTTGTTGACGAGACCTAATCATTTGTACATTAGTACAAATGAGCTCAACGGACCCGAGTGTCCGCGCCGGGCGCGCCCGGTCGCGCGATCCCGCGGCCCGGATTGCCGCGCCTCTGGAGGAAACCATGCAGCCTGAACCCATCCTCGATCTTGCTCATCTCGGCCACATGGAGCTGCTGACGCCGAAGCCCGAGGAGAGCCTGAAATTTTTCGTCGACGTCATGGGCATGACGGTGAGCGGGCAGAAGGGCGAGTCGGTCTATTTGCGCGGCTGGGATGATTACGAGCGCTATTCGCTCAAGCTGACGGCGTCGAAGACGTCGGGCATGGAGCACATGGCGCTGCGCGCGCGCAGCCAGCAGGCGCTGGAGCGTCGCGTCGCCGCGCTCAAGGGTTCGGGCTTCGACATCGGCTGGATCGACGGCGACATGGGGCAGGGGCCGACGTTCCGCTGCCGCGACCCCGACGGCCACATCGTCGAGCTCTATTACGAGACCGAATGGTATCAGGCGCCGCCGGAGCTCAAGCCCGCGCTGAAGAATCAGGCGCAGCGCTTTCCGGCGCGCGGCGTCAATGTCCGCCGCCTCGACCACCTCAACTGCCTCGCCGTCGACATCAAGGCCAACCGCGAGTTTTTCGAAAACTATCTCGGCTGCCGCCTCACCGAGCAGATCGTGCTCAATGACGGAAGGGAAGCGGCGATGTGGCTGACCATGTCGAACAAGAGCTACGATTTCGCCTATTCGCTCGACCATTCCGGCACGCCCGGCCGCTTCCACCATGTCACCTACGCGCTCGACAGCCGCGAGGAGATTCTGCGCGCCGCCGATATCTTCCTGGAGAACGGCGTGCACATCGAGACCGGCCCGCACAAGCACGCGATCCAGCAGACCTTCTTCCTTTACGTCTACGAGCCCGGCGGCAATCGCGTCGAAGTCGCCAATGCCGGCGCGCGCCTCATCCTAGCGCCGGACTGGAAGCCGATCGTGTGGACCGAGGAAGAGCGCAAGAAGGGCCAGGCCTGGGGATTGAAGACGATCGAGTCCTTCCACACCCACGGCACGCCGCCGGTGGAGATGAAGCACGCTTAATGGGTTGACGCCCTTATGCGCGCGATCGTCTCGCGGACGCCGGTCCAGGCCGGCTTGTCCGGCGCGAACTGTCCGCGCAGGAAGGTGACGAGCTCCTCGACCTGCGCGTCGCTCATACTGTTCTTGAATGCGGGCATGTAGCCGAGATCGCTGGAGACTGGTTCGGTGATGCCGTGCAGGATCACCTGCACGAGATTGTCCGACGTCGCGCTATGCAGATTGCTGTTGAGCGCGAGCGAGGGCCGGCTGCCGAACAGCGGCAGGCCGCCGACCTCGTGGCAGACGGCGCAGGCGCCTTGATAGAGCCGCGCGCCGGTGGACGAGGCGACGGTGACCTGGGTTGTGCTTTCGAGCTTTGCTGCGAGTGCCGGCGCATCCGTCGCGGACTCGTTGAACGAGCCAAGATAGACCGCCATCGCTCGGATGTCCTGATCGGGCAGAGACTTGAGGTCCCTCACGATGGGCGCCATCGGTCCGGCCGCGACGCCGTGATAGCGCGAATGACCGGTGCGCAAGTAAGTGAACAGCTCGTCCTCGTTCCACGGGATCGGCGCATGCGAGAGCGAGGTCAGCGGCGGCGCTTCCCAACCTTCGGCAAAGCCGCCGGCGAGATAGGCCTGGCGCTGCTCGGCGCCGAGCGCATTGCGCGGCGAATGGCAGGCGCTGCAATGGCCGAGACTCTCGACCAGATAGGCGCCGCGATTCCACGTCTCGGATTTGGCCGGATCGGGTTTGAACTCTCTGGTGTCGTGGAACAAGGCATTCCAGCCCGCAAGCAGCGGGCGGAGATTGAAGGGGAAGGCGAGCGTGTTCGCAGGCGCTGTCGCGCGCACCGCGGGCTGCGCCATCAGATAGGCGTAGAGCGCCTGCATGTCGGCGTCGCTGGTCCTGGCAAAGTGCGTGTAGGGGAAGGCGGGATAGAGGTGCCGGCCGTCGCGATGCAGCCCCTCGCGCATCGCGCGCTCGAAGGCGGAATAGGACCACGCGCCGATACCGGTCTCGACGTCGGGCGTGATGTTGGTCGAATGGATCGTGCCGAACGGCGTCTCCAGCGCGCGGCCGCCGGCGTTGAGCACGCCACTGATGTTGGTGTGGCACTCTGCACAATTGCCAAGCGCCGCAAGCTGCTCGCCGCGCGCGATCGTTGCAGTGGAATAAACCGATGCATCGGGCCGCGCGATCGGCGCTATCGCGCGTCCAGGCAGCAGCGCCGCGCCGATGCCGATCGCGGCGGTGCAGACGGCCGCGATGGTCGCGAAGACGCCGGCGCGCCTGGCGAACGGATTTTCCCAGGTGTGAGACGGCTGCGGCGCTGCCCGCGCGGGCAGGGCTTGTGGCACCGGCGACGCTTCGCCGTGCAATCCCTTCAGGATGCGTTCCGGCGTGAACGGCGGCTCGCGAAAGCGCACGCCGGTGGCATCGAAGATCGCATTCGCAATTGCTGCCGCTGATGGCACCGAGGCGGACTCGCCGACGCCGAGCGGCGGCTGGTCCTGCCGCGGCAGCATCAACACGTCGATCTTGGGAACGTCGGGGAAGGGGATAATGGGGTAGGCGCCCCATTCCCGCGCCGCCACCGCGCCGCGCTCGAACGAAACCTCCTCCATCAGCGCGCGGCTGGTGGACTGGATGACGTTGCCCTGGATCTGGTGGCGGACACCATCCGGGTTGATCATCAATCCGGAATCCTGCCCCGCGACGACGCGCGTGACGCTGACGTCCCCGGTGGACTTGTTCACCGCGACGTCGGCGACCCAGGCCGACCACGCCGCGCCATAACCGGGAAACTTGCTGTGGACATAGAGCGCGTAGGCGAAACCGCGGCCGTGCACGATCTCGCCGTCTTTCTCCTCACGGACCGAGCGCGGCGTCCAGCCCGCGCGTTCGGCTACCGCGTTGACGAGGTCGACGGCGCGCTGGTCTTTCAAATAGCGCAGGCGATATTCGATGGGATCGACGCCGGCCTCGAATGCTGCCTCGTCGATGTAGGATTCATGCGCAAAGGTGTTCGGTAGCGCCGAGACGCCGCGGAACCAGGACGCGCGCACGATCGGCGCCATGTCGTGGGCGACGACGCGCATGTGGTCGTAGTCGTAAGGCGGAATCGCGGTGCGGTCGCCCATCTGGAGCACGGTGGGCTCGGACGGAATGCGACCGGTGAGCAGCAGCGCGAGCGTCGGCGCGGCGTTCGACGGATAGCGCGTGGCGAGATCGTAACCGGCGATGCCGCCGCTGGCGTCAAGCCCGCCATTGACGTCGATGAGCTGCGCGGTGCCCTTGGGTTCCCAGGCGTGCTCCTGCTCGCGCGTCAGCTGCACGCGCACGGGCCGGCCGACCGCGCGCGACAGCAGGAGCGCGTCCGCCGTGACGTCGTCGGCGCAGTTTCGACCGTAGCAACCGGCGGCTTCGAGGCGGATAACCTCGACCTCGCTTTCGGGACGCTCGACCAGCAACGCAAGGTCGGCGCGCAGCACGTGCGGGTTCTGTGTGCCTGACCAGACCCGGATATTGCCGTCCTGGAAGTCGGCGACCGCGCAGGACGGGCCGATCGAGGCGTGCATCTGGTACGGCCAGACGTAAGTGCGCTGCATCGGCTTGGCGGCGCCTGATATCGCCGCATCGACGTCACCCTTGTCGATCAGCGTGCGCGGCGTCGAGGGATGGGCGCGCAGCGCGGTCTCGACATCGGCGAGATCAGTCAGCTTTGGCGTCGGCTTCCAGCTGACCTTGAGCTGCTCGGCGGCGCGAATCGCATTCTCCTCGCGCTCGGCGACGACACCGACGAAATCGCCGATGCGGACGATTGCGACGAGGCCGGGGATGTCGCGCACCGAGGATTCGTCCACCGCAATCAGGCTGGTGCCGACGAACGGGCCGGCATCGACGCCGGAATAGGGCGGACGCACCACGCGGCCGTGCAGCATGCCCGGCAGGCGGATGTCGTGCACGAAGGTCAATTCGCCGGTGGCCTTGGCAGGGAGGTCGACGCGCGGCATCGATTGGCCGACGATGGCGTAATCGCCGACAGGCTTCACAGCGACGTCGTCGGCAAGTTCGAGACGAATGGTCTCGCCGCCGATCAGTTCGCCATAGCTGACGCTGCGATTATGGCTGCGAACGAGGCCGTCCTCGATTGTGAGATCGGTCTCCGGCAGCTCCAGCCGTTCGGCCGCGCGCGCGAGCAAGAACTGCCGCGCCTGGGCTGCGGCCTTGCGCAGGGGAACGGCGGTGATCTGGATGGTCTCGCTCGCAATCGTCGCGCCCTGGTTCGGCACGACAGCGGTGTCGCCGAGCACCACGACGACGCGGGCAAAGGAGACATCGAGCTCCTCGGCAACGATCTGGCCGAGCGCGGTGCGAATGCCGGTGCCGAGATCGACGTGGCCATTATAGGCGGTGACCGAGCCGTCAGCGGTGATCCGCACGAAGGTCTCGGATGTGACCTCGTCCACCGTGCGGACGACAACGAGCGAGCCCCGCTCTGTTCCGTTCGAGAGAGGGGAGACCATCAATCACCGGCCTCGGCGAGCTGGCTGGAGGCGCGCATCACGGCGCGCAGGATTTCCACATGGGTGCCGCAGCGGCAGAGATTGTAGCGCAGCGCGGCGAGCGCTTCCTGCTCTGATGGCTGCGGGTTGATCGCGAGCAGCGCTTTGGTCGTCATGATCATGCCGTTGAGGCAGTAGCCGCATTGCGCCGCCTGCTCGTCGATGAAGGCCTGCTGCACCACGTCAGGCTTGTCGCTTGTGCCGAGGCCTTCGAGCGTCACGATGTCGCGGCCGGCGCAGCCGCCGACCGGAATCACGCAGGAGCGCGCGGCTGCGCCGTCGATCAGGACAGTGCAGGTGCCGCATTCACCGAGGCCGCACCCATACTTCGGGCCGTTGAGCCCGAGATCATTGCGCAGCACATAGAGCAGCGGCGTCTGGCGCTCCGCCGTGACGTCGTGGATCCTGCCGTTCACGGTGAGGCGGATCGGTGTCTGCGTCATTCTCGTTTCCAAGCCCGCTGCCAAGCGCTCGTCAAATTCCAGATCGCTCAAAATCTACGTCGCGACGATACCGTTTGTACACAAACGTGCAAGCGGCCATGCCGCAGTGCAGCGTGGTTGCCCGCTTTGTGGACAAGGCCGGGAGGCAAATGAGGTTTTATTCGGCAGGCGCGCCTTTTCGCGCGCGGCGCCGCTTGACAGCTATCGGGACCGCGCGCAACATCGTTCGTATACGAATGATAACCGCAGTGCCTGCTGGCTTTGACATGGTGATGGAAACAACGAGCGCGGCCACCGACAAGATCCGCTGCGATGCCTGTCCGGTGATGTGCTACATCAAGCCGGGCGCGGCCGGCGCCTGCGATCGCTACGCCAACCACGACGGCAAGCTCGTCCGTGTCGATCCGCACGTCATTCTCGAGCGCACGGTGTCGCAGGGCGGCAAGCTGGTGCCGTTCAGCCGCACCGAAGACTGGGACGGCAAGCTCGTCCACGAGCCCTCGACCTTCGTGACCGCGATCGGCGCAGGGACGACCTATCCCGATTACAAGCCGGCGCCTTTCATCGTCTCCTCCGAGGTCGACGGCGTCGACATGGTGACTGTCGTCACCGAGGGCATCTTCTCCTATTGCGGCGTCAAGGTGAAGATCGACACCGACCGCTATCTCGGGCCCGAGACCGCGACCGTGCGCGCGCAGGGCGAGGCGGTCGGCCACGTCACGACAAGCGAATATGGCTCGCAGATGCTATCGCTCGGCGGTGTGCATCATCTGACCGGCGGTTCGAAGAAAGAGGGCCGTGTCACCTGCGACACGCTGATGGACCTTGCCAATTGCAAGGCGGTGGAACTGACCATCGACGGCGGCGCCAGCGTGGTGGTGCAGGCCGGCCAGCCGCCGATCGTCAACGGCGTCAAGGAAGAGCGTATGCGCGTCGGCTGCGGCTCGGCGACGATCGGCATGTTCGCCAAGCAATGGCACGGCAAGGTGGACGAGGTCGTTGTGGTCGATGACCACATCACCGGTGTGCTCAGCGAGCATCAGGCCGGCAAGCTGCTCGATATCGCCGACACCGGCATCAAGATGAAGGGCCGCCGTTCGACGCCAGGCCGCTATTTCCAGGTCGCCGATCCCGGCACGGGCTGGGGCGGCACCAATATCTCCGATCCGCTGGCGATCCTCGGTCCGTTCGACCCCAGGGAGGCCAAGCCCGGCCTCTCGATGCTGATGGTGTCCACGACAGGCGAGCATTCCTCCTACTACGTGCTCGACGAGGCCTTGAAGCCTATCGAGACCGAGATGCCCGCCGACCTGAAATTCTCGGTCGAGCGTATCCAGGAGAATTGCGAGCCCGCGCTGTGCACGGTGCTGTTCATGGCCGGTGCCGGCGGCTCGCTGCGGGCTGGCGTCACCGATAATCCGGTGCGGCTGACGCGCTCGGTGAAGGATGCGCTGACGCGTGTCACCAGCGGTGGCGCCGCGGTCTATGTCTGGCCGGGCGGCGGCATCACCTACATGGTTGATGTGACGCAGATGCCGGCGGGTGCATTCGGCTATGTGCCGACGCCGGCGCTGGTCGCGCCGATCGAATTCACGATGAAGCTGTCCGACTATGCCGCGCTTGGCGGACACATGGATTACGTAAAACCGCTGTCGGAGGTGAGGGGCGGCGATGATGTTCGTCAGCTGCCCTGGCAGAACCCGATTCCGGGACGGCGGGCATGACGAGGCTCCCGCAAATCGCATTGCTGTCTGATGGCCGGCGGCTGCATTTGCAGGATGGACCGATTGATCTGATTATTGAGGCGAGGGGGACAGGGCACGAGGTACGCGCCGCGTACGAAGCTGCGGCCCGCCGCTTCACCGGTCTGCTCGATGAACTCTGTGCAGAACTGCCGGCACTGCGGATGGGCGCGGAAAGGCAGACTTCGCTGAAGGGCGTGGTGGCGCGCCGGATGCACGCAGCCGTCGCGCCCTATGCCTCTGATGGCTTCATCACACCAATGGCCGCGGTGGCCGGCAGCGTGGCCGAGGAAATTCTCGGCGCGATGCTCGGCGCGGCGGCGCTCGACCGGGTCTACGTCAACAATGGCGGTGACATCGCGCTGCATCTCGGGCGGGGCGAGCATTTTTCGGTGGGCCTGATGGATCGGCCTGATAGCGACGGCGTGATGCGCGCCATCAGGATCGAGGCCGACGATCCGGTTCGCGGCATCGCGACCAGTGGGCGCCACGGTCGCAGCTTTTCGCTCGGCATCGCCGATGCGGTCACGGTGCTGGCGGCGACGGCCTCGCAGGCCGATGCGGCGGCGACCGTGATCGCCAATGCGGTCGATCTGCCCGGGCATCCCGCCATTGTCAGGCAACCCGCCAACGAGCTGCAGCCCGACAGCGATCTCGGCGCGCGTCTCGTTACCCGTAATGTCGGTGAATTGTCGCGAGAAGAGATCGCCACCGCGCTCGAAACTGGCGCGGAATGTGCACGTCAATTGTTCGATCGCGGATTGATCGAGGGTGCCGTGCTCAGGCTTTGTGGTGATATGCTTGTCATCGGAACCAAGGATATAGAAGAGCAACGGCCGCGCCCGCTCGTGCTGGAGAACGCGGTCGGTGCCTGAACAGGGAAGCGAAGCATGAGCGCGATCATCCGCAAGATCGTCACCGTCGTCGAAGAGACGCAGATGGAGATGGGCCGTCAGGTCTCGCCGCCGACCCGGCGCGCGGCCGCGATTGCCGTGATCGAAAATCCCTTTGCCGGAAGATACGTCGAGGATCTGTCGCCGCTGATCGCGATCGGCGAAGAGCTTGGTGATTTGCTGGCGAAGCGCGCGGTGGCGGCGCTCGGCATCGATGGCGCCAAGGCGCAGAGTTATGGCAAGGCCGCGGCCGTCGGCGAGAACGGCGAGCTCGAGCATGCCGCTGCAATCCTTCACCCCAAGATGGGCGCGCCGGTGCGCAAGGTTCTGAGCAAGGGCGCGGCGTTGATCCCGTCGTCGAAGAAGCGCAGCGGCCCCGGCACCACGCTCGACATTCCGCTTGGGCATAAGGACGCTGCCTTCGTCCGCAGTCATTTCGACGGCATGGAGGTGCAGATCAACGATGCGCCGCGCGCCAACGAGATCATGGTGGCGGTCGCCGTCACCGACAGCGGCCGTCCGCTGCCGCGCGTCGGCGGGCTGACGGTCGCCGAGATCAAGGGCGAAGACGGTTTGAAATAAGGACAGCTCGGCGAGGCGGGCACAGCTTCTCCGGCAGGATCGTGATCGAGAGATAAAGTTCAAAACTGGAGGTTGGGATGCGAGCAAGAAATACTTTCGTCGGCGCGGCCTTTGCGCTTCTGGCTGCCGGCATGGGCCATTCGGCCCTGGCGGAGGACATCAAGATCGGCGAGATCAACAGCTACTCGCTACTGCCGTCATTCACTGAACCCTACCGCAAGGGCTGGCAGCTCGCGGTCGAAGAGATCAACGCCGCAGGCGGCATCAACGGCAAGAAGCTCGTGGTCGTCTCCAAGGACGACGGCGGCAAACCGGCCGATGCGCAGACCGCGGCCAATGAGCTCGTCTCCAGCGAAGGCGTTGCGATGCTGACGGGCACGTTCCTGTCGAACATCGGCCTTGCGGTCTCCGACTTCGCCAACCAGAAGAAGGTGTTCTTCCTCGCCGCCGAGCCGCTGACGGACGCCGTGACCTGGGCGAAGGGCAACAAGTACACGTTCCGCCTGCGCCCCTCCAACTACATGCAGGCCGCGATGCTGGTGGAAGCGGCCAGCAAGCTCCCCGCAAAACGCTGGGCGACGATCGCGCCGAATTACGAATACGGCCAGTCGGCCGTCGCGGTGTTCAAGAAGCTGATGTCGGAGAAGCGCCCCGACATCCAGTGGGTCGACGAGCAGTGGCCGCCGCAGGGCAAGATCGACGCCGGTCCGGTGGTGCAGGCGGTGGCGCAGGCCAATCCGGAAGCGATCCTCAACGTCACCTTCGGTCCTGACCTCGTCAAGCTCGTGCGCGAAGGCAACACCCGTGGCCTGTTCAAGGGCCGCGAGGTCGTGTCGTTCCTGACCGGCGAGCCCGAATATCTCGATCCGCTCAAGGACGAGACGCCCGAGGGCTGGATCGTCACCGGCTATCCCTGGTACTCGATCAAGACGCCCGAGCACGACGCATTCCTGAAAGCTTACCAGGCCAAGTACAACGACTATCCGCGCCTCGGCTCGATCGTCGGCTACCAGACCATCAAGGCAGCGGCGGCGATCCTGGCCAAGGCTGGTTCGACCGACACCGACAAGCTGATCGCGGCGGCCGAAGGCATCTCGATGCCGTCGCCGTTCGGCGAGATCACCTTCCGCAAGATCGATCACCAGTCGACCCTCGGCGCCTTCGTCGGCAAGACCGCGCAGAAGGACGGCAAGGGCGTGATGGTGGATGCGTCCTACAAGAAGGGTGCGGACTATCTGCCTGGTGATGCCGAAGTCGAGAAGCTGCGGCCGAAGAATTGACGCGAAGAGAGACCGGGGCCTCGTGGTTCGAGACGCGCGGCGCTGCCGCGCTCCTCACCATGAGGGTCCCGGACCTCATCCTGAGGAGGCGCGTAAGCGCCGCCTCGAAGGATGAAGCCAAACACAAAGACTTAGTGAACCCGGACCGCCGATGGCCTTTTACGTCGTACAGTTTCTGACCGGTCTTGCCAGCGCAGCGTCGCTGTTCCTGGTGGCCTCGGGCCTGTCGATCATTTTTGGCGTGACGCGGATCGTGAATTTCGCCCATGGCGCCTTCTACATGATCGGCGCCTATATCGCCTTCACGCTGACCGAGCGCTTCTCGGGGACGTTCGGCTTCTGGGGCGGGGTGGTCGCGGCGGCGCTGGCCGTCGCGCTGATCGGCGTGCTCGTCGAGATGGTGTTGCTGCGACGCATCTATCACGCCCCCGAACTGTTCCAGCTGCTGGGCACGTTCGGCCTGACCCTGATGGTCGAAGATCTCGTGGTGCTGATCTGGGGGCCTGACGACCTCGTCGGCCGCCGCGCACCGGGCTTCAAGGGCGCAGTCGATTTCTTCGGCCAGAACATCCCGAGCTATGATCTGTTTCTGATCGTGCTCGGACCCGTCGTCCTCGGCATTCTCTGGCTGCTGTTCCAGCGCACGCGCTGGGGCGTCCTGGTGCGCGCAGCAACGCAGGACCGCGACATGGTTGCGGCGCTCGGCGTCAATCAGAAATGGCTGTTCACATCCGTGTTCGCCGTCGGCGTCTTCCTTGCCGCCCTCGGCGGAGCGCTCCAGATCCCGCGCGATGCCGTGCACCACGCCATGGATTTGCGCATCATCGTCGAAGTCTTCGTCGTCGTGGTCATCGGCGGCCTCGGCAGCATCGTGGGCGCCTTCGTCGCGGCGGTGCTGGTCTCCGAGCTCAATGCCTTCGGCATCCTGATCTTCCCGAAGATTTCCATCATTCTCGTCTTCCTGGTGATGGCGGTGGTGCTGATCGTTCGTCCCTGGGGTCTGTTCGGCAAGGCCGAGGCACCCGCGCGCAAGACCCCGGGGCTGTCAGTCAATCCCTGGCGGCCGCTGACGTCGAACGAGCGGCTGGCGTCTCTCGTCGCCCTTGGCATTGCGGCGACGCTGCCGCTGTTCGCCGGCAATTACGCACTCACCGTCGGCGCCGAAATCGCGATCTTCGTGATCTTCGCCGTCTCCTTGCACTTCCTGATGTCGGTCGGCGGGCTCGCGTCGTTCGGCCACGCCGCCTATTTCGGCCTCGGGGCCTACGGCGTTGCCTTCCTCGCCAAGATGGCGGGTCTGCCGATGATCGTCTGTCTCCTGCTCGGGCCGCTGCTCGGCTGCATGGGGGCCGCGGTGTTCGGCTTCTTCGCCGTGCAGCTTTCCGGCGTCTACTTTGCGATGCTGACGCTTGCCTTCGCGCAGATCGTCTGGTCGATCGCATTCCAGTGGGTGAGCGTCACAGGCGGCGACAACGGCATTCTCGGCGTCTGGCCTGCGAGCTGGGCGGCGAGCCCGTCGCATTTCTATTGGCTGGCACTTGGCGTTGCCGCGCTGGTGACGATTGCGCTCAGGATCGCGGTATTTTCGCCATTCGGCTACGCGCTCCGCGCCACGCGCGACTCGGTGCTGCGCAGCGAGGCGGTTGGCATCGACGCCAAGCGCATCCAGTGGACGGCGTTCGTCATCGCCGGCACGACTGCCGGCATCGGCGGCGCGCTGTTCGCTTATCTGAAAGGCAGCGTCTTTCCTGACAATCTCGGCATATCACTTTCGGTCGATGCGCTGGTGATGGTGCTGCTTGGCGGCGTCGAGACGGTGTCCGGCGGGGTGATCGGCGCGATTGTCTACAAGGCTCTGAACATCTGGCTGGTCAGCCAGACCGATCTGTCAAAACTCGTGCTGGGCGGCTTCATCGTGCTGATCGTCGTCGTCTTTCCCAAGGGCATCGTCGGCATGCTGGAGATTCTGGCGCAGCGCCGCAGGAAGTCATCACCGCCGGGATCATCCTTGCTTGCCAAGCCGGTCGAGTCTGCCGAATGAGCGTCGCACCCCCACTTCTCGCGGTCGAAGGCCTGACCAAATCCTATGGTGGCGTCCACGCCGTGCGCGGCGTCTCGTTCTCGCTGCGATCAGGCGAGATCCTGGCGCTGATCGGCCCGAACGGCGCGGGCAAGAGCACGTGCTTCGACATGCTCAACGGCCAGAACAAGCCTGATAGTGGCCATGTTCGCCTGCTCGGCGAGGAGACCACGGGCAAGAAGCCGCGCGACATCTGGCGCATGGGGGTAGGACGCACCTTCCAGATCACCGCGACCTTCGCCACCATGACGGTGCGCGAGAACGTGCAGGTCGCGCTGATCTCGCACGGTAGACAGCTGTTCAATCTCTGGGGCTCGGCGCCGAATGTTGATCGCAACGAGGCCGGACGGCTGCTCGAGCTGGTCGGCATGGGCGGCTACGCGGACCGGCCCTGCGGCGAGCTGGCCTATGGCGACCTCAAGCGACTCGAGCTTGCGGTCGCGCTCGCTAACGATCCAAAGCTCTTGCTGATGGACGAGCCGACCGCCGGCATGGCGCCGCGCGAGCGCGTCGAGCTGATGCGGCTCACGGCGCAGATCGCGAAGGAAAAATCGATTGGCGTGCTCTTCACCGAGCACGACATGGACGTGGTGTTCGAACATGCCGACCGCATCATCGTGCTCAACCGTGGCACGCTGATCGCCGAAGGTTCGCCGGCCGAAGTGCGCGCCAACCCGCAGGTGCAGGCGATCTATCTCGGCGAGGGCCTGCTGTACGAAGCCGGGCATCGCGAGGGGGCCTCGGCATGAAGCTCACCGTGCAAGACCTCAACAGCCATTACGGTCCGGCGCATATCCTGTTCGATATCGGATTCGAGGTCGGCGAGGGCGAGGTGGTGGCGCTGCTCGGGCGCAACGGCGCCGGCAAGTCGACCACGTTCCGCTCGATCGTCGGCCTCGTCGCGCAGCGCACCGGCCGCATCATGTTCGAGGGCAAGGACGTCTCGGTGAAGCCGACGCATGAGATCGTGCGTGAGGGGCTTGGCTATGTGCCGGAGGAGCGGCGCATCTTCACCGATTTGACCGTGGAGGAGAATCTCGAAGTCGGCCGGCAGCCGAAGCGGCCGAATGCTCCGCACTGGACCCGCGAAAAACTGTTCGCGCTGTTTCCCAATCTCGGAGAGATGAAGAACCGCCCGGGCGGGCGCATGAGCGGCGGCGAGCAGCAGATGCTGACGATCGCGCGTACGCTGATGGGCAATCCATCGCTGGTGCTGCTGGACGAGCCCTCGGAAGGCCTGTCGCCGAAGATCGTGGAGCAGATGGTCGATGCCATCCTGACCATGAAGAAGGAGGGCGTCAGTATCGTCGTCTCCGAACAGAATTTGCACTTTGCGCGGTTGATCTCCGATCGCGCTTACATCATCGAGCGCGGCCGCATCTGCTTTGGCGGCACAATGGCCGAGCTCGACGCGCGTCCGGATATCCGCGACGCGCATTTGTCGTTGTAGGGGGCGGGCAGGAATGGCGAGAAGCGTCACGGCGAAGAAGAGCCTCAAACAGGGCAAGCCACCTTACGTGCTCGACGAGCAGGTCGGCTTCATCCTGCGCCAGGTCTGGCAGCGCCACAGCTCGATCTTCACGCGTGACATAGGCACGAACCTCACGCCGACCCAGTGGGCGGCGCTGTCGAAGCTCGCCGAGACCGGCCCGTGCTCGCAGAACCAGCTCGGCCGACTGACGGCGATGGATGTCGCCACCATCAAGGGCGTGATCGATCGCCTCACGGCGCGCGGCCTGACCGAGACCAGCCAGGATCCCGAAGACGGACGGCGCTTGCTGGTCAGCCTGACGCGTGCCGGTCAGCAGCTTGCGGAAAAACTCGCGCCGAATGCGATGGCGATCACCCGCGAAACGCTGGCCCCGCTCGATGCGAAGGAGCGCGAGCTGTTGATGGCGCTGTTGAACAAGCTGCGGTGATATCAGCTCTCTAACCGTCACCCTGAGGTGGCCGCTTCTTCAGCGGCCCTCGAAGGGCGACGGCCCGGCCGCATCTTGGCCGATTCATCCTTCGAGGCTCGCCTTGCTGCGCAAGACGAGCACCTCAGGATGACGGGTCGAGACTTTTCCTGGTTACTTCGCCACCACTTCCGGCACTCTCCCCGCCGGCGGCGTGTTGCGGCTGCGCTGAGTCCGCACGATGCCGTCGATGATGGTCATGCCGATGCCGGGGAGGTCGCCGAGCTGGACGCTCTCCAGGATGGTCTTGCCGGGCGAGTGCTGGGCCTTGTCCATGATGACGAAATCGGCGGCGCGCCCCACTTCGATCAGGCCGCAATCGAGCGCGCGCATTCGCGCGGTGTTGCCGGTGGCGAGGCAGAACGCGAGCTCGGCCGGCAGCTCGCCGATCGAAGACAGCATCGAGACCATGCGCAAAATGCCGAGCGGCTGCACGCCCGAGCCGGCCGGCCCGTCGGTGCCGAGGATGACGCGGTGCAGGTCGCCCATCTCGCGGGCGATGCGCAGCGTGTAGAGCGCCGAGCGCTCATTGCCGTTGTGAACGATCTCGAGCCCGCGCTTGCAGCCCTCGCAGATGCAGCGGATCTGGTCGTCGGGAAGTGCCGTGTGGCCGCCGTTGATATGGCCGACCACGTCGGTGTCGGCCTCCAGCACGACGTCCTTGTCGATCAGGCCGGAGCCGGGGATCGAGGGGCCGCCGGTGTGGATGGTGCTCTGGATGCCGTATTTGCGCGCCCAGCCCACCATCTTGCGCGCGGTCGGACCGTCTTTGACGCCGCCGAGGCCGACTTCGCCGAGCAGCTTGACGCCGGCGGCGGCCATCTCCTTGAAGTCCTCCTCGACCATCTCGCATTCGATCACCGGCGCGCCGGCATGAACCTTCACGCCGCCCGGACGAAGCGTCCAGAACGCGCGCTGGGCGAAGATCGCCATCGCCTTCAGCCCGACGACGTCGCGGGGCCGGCCGGGCATGTGCACTTCGCCCGCCGAGATCATGGTGGTGATGCCGCCATGGAGCGAGCTGTCGATCCAGTTGATCTGGTTCTGGCGGGGCGTCCAGTCGCCGGCGACGGGATGGACGTGGCTGTCGATCAGGCCGGGGGTCACCGTCGTGCCGTTGGCATCAACGATGGTGGTGGCGCCGTCCGTGTCGAGGTCCTTGAAGCGGCCGATGGCGATGATCTTGCCGTTCTCGGCGACGATGGTGTCGCCGTCCAGGATCGGCTTTTCCAGGGCGCCGGACAGGATCAGGCCGATATTGCGGATCACCAGCTTCGAGGGTCCGGTGGCCTGGGGTGCGTCATGCGCCATGGAAAGGGCTCCTAATTCCTAACTGCAACGCTATCGATCTTGGGCAGCCTTGACCCTGGGATCAAGCGGGATTATTCATTAGTACACGAATGATCGTGTACAAACGACGCATAGCTGCCCGCCTCGGAACCGCATTGGAAGCGACAGGGAAGGTGAGATGAGCAATTTCAATCAGGAAAGCGTTTTGAGCGTCCACCACTGGACCGACACGCTGTTCTCGTTCAAGACCACCCGCAGCCCGACCTTCCGTTTCCGCAATGGTGAGTTCACCATGATCGGGCTCAAGGTGGGCGAGAAGCCACTGCTGCGGGCCTATAGTGTCGCCAGCGCCAATTACGAGGACACCCTCGAGTTCTTCTCGATCAAGGTGCCGGATGGTCCGCTGACGTCGCGGCTTCAGCATCTGAAGCAAGGCGACGAGATCATCGTCAGCCGCAAGGCCACCGGAACGCTCGTCATCGACAATCTGGAAGCGGGCCGCAACCTCTACCTCATCGGCACCGGCACGGGCCTTGCGCCGTTCCTGAGCGTGATCAAGGATCCCGAGACCTATGAGCGGTTCGAGAAGGTCGTGCTGCTGCACGGCTGCCGTCACGTCAAGGAACTCGCCTATGGCGAGATGATCACCGAGCATTTGCCGAAGGACGAGATGCTCGGCGAGTACATCCAGAACCAGCTGATCTACTATCCGACCGTGACGCGCGATCCGTTCCGCAACCGCGGCCGCATCACCGACCTCATCACGTCAGGCAAGCTGTTCACCGATATCGGTCTGCCGACGCTGGAGGCCGCCCACGACCGCGTCATGATCTGCGGCAGCCCGGCACTGGTCGCCGACACCCGTGTGCTCCTCGGCGAGCGCGGTTTCGTCGAAGGCAATCATGGCGAGCCGGCCCAGTTCGTGGTCGAAAAGGCCTTTGCCGAGCGCTGAGCCGGCAAGACCTGCACAATATCTCCGTATTTTCGCCGCCCGGCGGGCGTTGCGGCGCCGATTCGGCGCTTGATACACTGTGGGACCGAATCAGCGGAGTTCCCACATGGTTGCGGACAGCGACAGCAACATCGCCTGGCACCGGGTTCAGTTGAAGAAGAACCGCGCCGAGTTGAAGGCGCTGGAGACCGCGCGCTTCACGATGGGCGAAATCGCGTCCTCCAAGCGCAACGGCCAGACCCAGAAGTCGATCGCTGATCTCAAGCGCAAGATCACGCTGTCCGAACGCGCGATTGCGGAACACGACAAGCGGACGCGCCGTCCGCTCGGCACCGACCTGCAAAGCCTCAGCAATGGCAGCTGGAGCCATTGGGACGCCTACACCAATCAGCAGCAGCGCAAGGCCGGTCCACGCACGCCGGGCCGCGGATAGGTTTTTTCGCGCGATCCCTTCACGGCGATCAGCCCGGTTCCGGCCCTTGCAGAGCCGCCGGCGCGCACCATCTGGTTGGAGCGTATCAACCACGTCGGTGATCTCATGACGCCGCGTATCGACTTCACCAGCGAGGCTTTCTTTCGTGACCCGCCGAAGCGAGTCGCGGCGCTGCGGGCGTCCGGCCCCGTGGTCGCCACGCGTTTTCCCCTGATCGGCGACGTCTGGATTACCACCACGCACGACGCGACGGCTGCGGTGTTGAAGGACAGCGCCACGTTCACCTTGCGCAAAGAGGATGGCAAGGTCGCCGGCCTGCGCTGGTGGATGCCGAAGCTCGTCAGCACCATCGCCAACAATATGCTGACCATGGATGAGCCTGACCACACCAGGCTGCGCAGCATCGTGGACGAGGCCTTTCGCCGCCGCGCGATCGTGGCGATGGAGCCGCGTATCCGCGCCATTGCGGACAGTCTGGCCGATGAGCTGTTCGCGAACGGCAGCCCCGCTGATCTCGTCGAGCGCTATGCGCGCATCCTGCCGCTGTCGGTGATCTCGGAGCTGCTAGGCCTGCCCGTGGCGGATCGCCCGCGCTTCATCGCGTGGGCCAACGCGATGTCCTCGCTGACGAATGTCGTCAGCTTCTTTCGCCTGCTGACCGCGTTCCGCAAGATGCGGAGCTATCTCGAAGGCCAACTGCAAATCGCGCGCGAGCAGGGCGGCGAAGGTCTGATTGCCGAATTGGTCCAGGTCGAACGCGAGGGCGGCGAGATCTCGCCGGACGAAATGGTCTCGATGGTATTCCTGCTGCTCGCGGCGGGCTCGGAGACCACGACGCATCTCATCAGCGGCTCGGTCTTTGAACTGCTCAGGAATCCGGGGCTGCGGGACTGGCTGGAAGAAGACTGGAGTCGTGCCGCGCTCGCCGTCGAGGAGTTCTTGCGTTTCGTCTCGCCGGTGCAGTTCTCAAAACCGCGCTATGTGCGGCGGGATGTCGAGCTCGATGGTGTCAGGCTGAAGAAGGGCGACCGCGTCATGGTCATGCTCGCCGCAGCGAACATGGATCCGGCGGTGCACGATCAACCCGAGCGGCTCGACCTCGAGCGCAAGCCCAACCGCCACATCTCCTTCGGTACGGGAATTCATTTCTGCCTCGGACATCAGCTTGCGCGGATCGAGGCGATTTGCGGGCTCCAGGCGCTGTTCACGCGTTGGCCGCGGCTTGGGCTCGCGGTCGAGGCGTCGCAGATTCACTGGCGCAAGCGGCCGGGCCTGCGCGCAATCGCAAGGCTGCCTGTTGTGGCCGATGCCGGTGAGCGGCGTCAGCCAAAGGCGGAAAAGAGCGAGCAGCTGCTCGCAAGCTGAGGAACCGTGGCGTTCCCACATGCAACCGCGAAACAAACCCGGCGGTGCTGGCGTTGGCCCATGACTGACAATGATGATGGAGCAATCCATGCCCCACGGAGGCAGGACGCATATCGGTTCAGGCGCGCATGGCAAGGGCGCAGGCAATGGAGCGATGACGGACATTCCCAAGGACAAGATCGGTGACAACATGATCCTGTCGAACCGCGACAAGGCGCAGCATTCCGACATCAGAGGCATGGACAGCAAGTTCATCCAGACCGAACAATATCAGGACCATTCCGCCAATCGGCTCATCGACGACGAGGCGGCCGAAGACTAGGCGCGCTCAGGAGCCCGTCGACTTCTTCGCGGCGACGAGGTCGCGTTCCCAGCCGAACACGGAGCGGCCGTCGAGATCAGTCGATGCGGCACGTTCACCTGCAATGAACGACTCGACCGACGGGCCGCTTGCGGTTCGTTCCAGCCGTCGCGCCTGGTCGTCGAGGCGCTTGATCGCCTGCATCTCCTCCTCGCGTCCCAGCTTTGCGTTCTGGATCGCGCCCTTCAGGACGCGGATGGTCTCGTCATAGACCTTGATCGGAACGGGGTAGGGATGCCGATCCTTGCCGCCATGGGCGAGCGAGAAACGCGCAGGGTCTTTGAAACGATAGGGGGCGCCGTGCACGACCTCGGCGACCATCGCCAGCGATCGCACGGTGCGCGCACCGACGCCGGGCGTCAGTAGCAGCTCGGGGAAATCGACCGGGCCGCGCTCGGCTGCGGCCGCCAGCGTGCCGTGCAGACGGCGTGCGAATACATCTTTCGGCCTGATGTCGTGATGCGCGGGCATGATCAGATGCGGCAGCATGGCCTGCGCCGGCTCGGGCGCACTGCCGCTGAGCCGCTCGAATTCGGCGAGGATGCGGTCAGGCCCGAGATCCGAGAGAAGTTCGAGCTGTGCGCTGCGCGAGACGTCGGCACGATGGTCGGTGAGATTGACGATCTCGCCCTGCTGCGGGCCGTCGATCGCGCTGTGAGGTGCGTCGACAAAGCTCTTCAGCGCCTCGGAGTGCCAGTGATAGCGGCGGGCTTGCCGCTTGTCGCCGTTCATGCCCTGCTGCACCACGGTCCACTTGCCGTCGGCCGTGACGAAGAAACCGTGGAGATAGAGATCAAAACCGTCCTGGACCGCAGCGCTGTCAACCTTCGCAACCAGCCGGCTGGAGCGGGTGAGCTTCGCGCCGTCGAAGCCGACGCGGTTGCCGAGCTGCAACAGCTCGTCCGGCGTCTTGCGCGAATGCTGGCCGCGACCGCCGCAGACATAGATGCCGAGCTCATCCTGGAGCGGACCGAGCCCGCGCTTCAGTGCACCGATCACTGAGGTCGTGATGCCGGAGGAGTGCCAGTCCATCCCCATCACGGCGCCGAACGACTGGAACCAGAACGGATGCGACAGGCGCTGCATGAACGCATCGCGACCATAATGCAGCACGATCGCCTGCGTGACGATCGCCCCCAGCGAGGCCATGCGGCTGGCCAGCCATGGCGGAACCCGCCCGGTGTGGAGAGGAAGATCGGCGCTGCCGGTTCGGCGAGTCATGATTGCCTCAAACTAGAGCAATCCGGGGACGGTTGCACCAGGGGAATGCTGCGTTGCACGAGGTGGGGGAGCGAAGCCGGGCGGAACGCGTTGGCGAGACGGAATGCAATACCGGGGACGTAAATGACAAGGCAGGCCCTCATGACCGACATCGAGAAGATGTTCGGATGGATACCGTCATGGATTATCGGTCTTGGTCTCGTGGCCGGGGCGATCCTGCTTGCGTTGTCGTTCTACCGCCTCGCGATCTGGCTGCTCAATCGCGCTTTCGGAGCCCGGCTTCCGCTATTGAGCGTGTTCATCGAACGCACCTCAGGGCCGGCCCAGCTGGCACTCTGTCTCGCTGCCGTCGCACTGGTCTTGCCGCTCGCGCCGCTGAATGATGCGTTCCGCACCCCGCTGACAAGCCTGTTCGTCGTCGCCTTCATCGCGCTGATCGGCTGGATCTCGATCAGGATCGTCGACATGAGTGCGGCGCGCTATTTGCAGAATTTTCGCGACGTCACCGAGAATTTCGTGGCGCGCAAGCATGTCACCCAGGTCCGCGTCTTCAAGCGGGTGACCGACATCATTATCGTCATCATCACGGTGTCGACCGCACTGATGACGTTCGACTCGGTCAGGCAATACGGCGTCAGCCTGTTCGCCTCTGCCGGCGCCGCCGGTATCATCGTCGGCCTTGCCGCGCGGCCATTGCTGAGCAATCTGATCGCCGGCCTGCAGATCGCGATCACCCAGCCGATCCGCATCGAGGATGCCGTTATCATCGAGAACGAGTGGGGCTGGGTCGAGGACATCGCCGCGACCTATGTCGTGATCCGGCTGTGGGATTGGCGGCGCATGGTGGTGCCGCTGTCCTATTTCATCGAGAAGCCGTTCCAGAACTGGACCCGCGATACCGCCTCCCTGATCGGCGTCATCGCGTTCCATGTCGACTATCGCGCCGACGTGCCACGCATCCGGCGGTGGCTGGAGGGCGCTGTGAAGGACTCCAAGCTATGGGACGGCGCAGTGGTCAATCTGCAGGTGATCGATGCGGATTCACGTACCATCGAGCTGCGTGCGCTGGTCAGCGCACGGAACGCGCCGCAATCCTGGGATCTGCGTTGCGAGGTCAGGGAGAAGCTGATCGCGTTCATCCGCGACGAGATGCCGGAAGCCCTGCCGCGCGAACGCGCGATCCTGATCCCGCAGGGCGGGGGTGATGACATCGAATTGTTCCAACGCGAGTCCGCTCCGGAAAGGATGCGGGCGAGCGCACGCAATTGACGGCAGACGCGATCAGGCCGCTCGTACGACAGAAGCGTCGGTCTGCCGGTGAGTGCGCGAGCGCGGCTTGCGCAGTTTTCGCCGCGCCCAGATCAGCAGACCGGTCGACAGCAGCGTTACGAGCGCGAGCGAGGTCACGAGATTCAGCGACGATGCGATCATCGCCGACCAGTTTCCTTCATGGAGCAGCCGCGGCCAGTTGCGCGGCAATGGCGTAACGCCAGATGCATTGACGGCATAGGCGCGCAGCTCACCGTCCTCGTAGATTCGCGCCATGGCACGGCCGCCGCGCGTGCCGATCGAGATTACGTGCGAAAGGTCGTGGGAGGCCGCGACCATGCGAACCGCGTCGGGCAGCGGGAGCGGGCGGCCTTCGCTGGTCGGGGCAGATCCGCTCTGGAAGGTCAGGCCGAAGGCCATGCACAGGCCGGTGAGCGGGCTCAGAAGGATCAGCGGCAACGTGAACCAGGCGGTCCCCTTGTGCCAGCCGGACAGCGAATTGCGCAGCCGCGGCAGTCCCATGAGGATGCCAAGCAGCATGAGGACGATCATGGCGATGGTCGAGCTCGTTACAAGCCACGCCTGGCCGAGCAGCCGCTCATGCGTCATGCGCGCCCAGAGGAAAAGGTCGGGGAGGCTGGAGCCGGTCGGTGCCAGCTCGCCGGTGGCGAGGTCGATCGCCGGACCACCCGTGCCTTGCAACGTCATGCGCTGCGCGGCGGCATTGATCGACAGACCGCGTGCCTTGCCGTCGGGATCGTATCGCTTCACCAGCTCGGCGATGCGCGCGGCTTCAATCGCGGACCCATTGAGCCCGCTGACCTGGACCATCGGCTCGAACGACAGGATCAGGCCGGTTGCGATGATCGCAAACAGTGGAAGCGCAAAGACCAGCGTGATCCAACGATGGAGTGTCAACAATAATGGCTTGCTCATGCTCGGTCTCCGGCGGTGCGCAGCGTTGATCGCCCGGCGCGGCGTCGAAGACAAATGACGCTTTGTCCATGATGCCGGCGTTGATCTGCAGCAAATTCAGTCGGGCGCCGATCGCGGCGAGTGCCAATCGTTTGCAGGTTTGAGCGTTGCCAGCAGCTTGTGCAGAGACCGCGTGCGACGCTCGACCTCGCTTTCCGAGAGGCCGCCGGGTATCATCGTCTGGCCTGACGCCAGCTCATCGTTCGATGAATCTGGGTGTTTGGCGACATCGTCCAAAAGCCATACGGCATCGGTGGCGGCGGATAGCTTGCTACTCGCGGCCCGCCTTGGTCGCCCCGCGAAGGCCCGCCTGCTGCTGAATGGTGTCCAGCGCGCCTGACGACTGCTCCTCCGCCACGAAGCGGTTGAGCAGGGGAAGGGCGGCCTCGCGTCCCTTCGGGACCGCGATGGCCATGTGCTCGGCGCCCCAATTGCCGTCGAGGATTTTCGCGCCGGGCATCTGGTCCGACATTTCAAACAGCGTTGGCTTGTTGGTGGCGTAGAGATCGATCTCGCCGCGGCCGAACATGGCGATGGCGACCTTGACGCTCTCGGCAGGAACGATGGTCGCGGTCTTGAACTTTGTCGGCAGGGTACGTTCGGAGGTTGAGCCTTTGGTGACGCCGATCTTGACGCCGGGCTTGTCGATATCCTCGGCCTTGCCGATCGGCGAGTTCGCCGGCACGAGATAGCCGAGCTCGATCGCCAGCACGGGCTCGCTAAAGCTGACTTCGTTGGCGCGGGCCGGCGTGGCGTTCGTCACCGTTAAATCGACCTGACCGTCATGGATCGCGGTGACGATGTCGGCAACGCGCTGAAACCTGACATAGTCGATGGGAACGCCGAGGCGTTTTGCCAGCGCGCCGCCGAGATCGTAGGCGAGGCCATGTGGCTTGCCAGCGGCATCCGTCACCATCGAGGTCGGGCTGCCGGGATAGATGCCGACACGCAAGGTACCGCTCGGCGCCAACAGCTTTGCTTCGCCGTCGGCGTGCGCGGACGCGCCGGGCAGGCAGACGAAGAGCAGGGCGGTGTATGCAGCACGGCCAAATGAGATTCTCATCTGAAAGACCTCACTGCGCCCTGATGTCGGCAGCTTTCAGAATTGGCTCCCATTTGGTCGCCTCGGCGTGCATATAGGCGTCAAAGTCCTTGGCCGAGGAGCCGACTGGGGCTGCGCCGATCTTGCCGAGCGTGGAGAGTACGCCCGGATCCTGGAGCGCGGCCTTCAGGTCGGTCTCGAGTTTGGCGACGATTTCCGGTGGCATTTTTGCAGGTCCCAGCACGCCCCACCAGACGGAGACGTCATAGCCGGGAACGCCTGATTCCGCGACGGTCGGCACATTGGGCAGCGCCTTGGAGCGCTCGGCCGACGTCACCGCGAGTGCGCGCACCGGGCCGCCGTCGAGCTGGCCGATGGCTTCGGCGCGCGGATTGATGCTGAGCGGGATTTCGCCTGCGATCACGGCGGTCAGCGCCGGCGCGCCGCCCTTGTAGGGGATCGCGAAGTGCCGTTGCCCGACATGCCGTAGGAGAGTTTGTCGGGCTCTTTCCTGGCCGCAGCGAGGAGATCGCCGAGCGTCTTGTAGGGGCTGTCCTTGGCGACCACGATTGCAAGTGGCGAGGAGGCCACTTCGCTGATGGCGGTGAAATCCTTGAACGTATCGTAGGGCACGCTCGGATAGATGAACTGGTTCAGCGGATGGCCGCTCGCGACCAGGATTAGCGTGTAGCCGTCGGGCGCGGCCTGCGTCAGGGCCTGCGAGGCGACGATGCCGCCGGCACCGGGGCGGTTGTCGATCACCGGTTGCTGCCCCCAATTCTTCGCCAGCGCCTGGCCGAGCGTCCGGGCGAGCACGTCGACCGCGCCGCCGGCCGCATAGGGGACGAGGATGTGGACCGGCTTGTTCGGATAGGTGTTGGCGGCCTGCGCGACGCTGCCGGCCAGCAGCAGACTGGCGCCGAGCACCAATGCGCCGATCTTCTTGCTCAAACCCAGCATATTTCAGCACTCCCTGAGGGCATTCGCCTCCGCGCGGCGGCTTTCGAGCCGCTTCCGGACGTTGCCCGTGGTTTTTGTTGACGAGACCTGATCTTTTGTACGATAGTACAAATCACATGGCACGCAAGTCCACCAGCAAGGAAACGGCCCGCAAGCCGAACATGCGCGAGGCGATTCTCGCCGCGGCCGAGGAGCTGTTCGCCACCAACGGCTTCAACGCCGTATCCGTGCGCGACATCGCGCAGGCGGCTGGGGCCAATCCCGGCAGCGTCACCTATCATTTCAAGACCAAGGACGGTCTGCTGCTGGAGATCTATCGGCGCCATTGCGGGCCGATGAACCTCCGCCGCTCGGAGCTGCTCGCCGCCGCCAAGCGCGTGCGTGATCTCCAGGACCGGCTGGAAGCGATCGTGCGGGCCTATGTGGTGCCGGCCTTCACCTCCGGCAGCGATCTCGCCGGGGGCGGGGCGCGCTTCACGCGGCTGCGTGCGGTGATGTCGGCCGAGGGCAACGAAGTCGCGCGAAAAATCATCGCGCAGACCTTCGATGATACCAGTCATGCCTTCATCGATGCGATCCACGAGAGCCTGCCACACATTCCGCGCACCGACATCGTCTGGCGCAGCCACTTCCTGCTCGGCGCGCTCTACTATTCGCTGGTAACGCCGGATCGTGTCTCGCGCCTGTCGCGCGGCGAAGCCGACGGCAGCGATCCCGCCAACGCCATCGAGCAGCTGGTGCAGGCGACCGTGGCCGCGTTCCAGGCGCCGGCGCTGGACCAGGCCGCGCCGGCACGGCGGCGGACTGTCGCAAGCAGCAAAACTTGAAAGAAACCGCCGAGGGGAGGCGCATTATAGCGCTTCCGCTCGCAAGCGGACATGTCATGGGGTGTTTTGGGAAATGAACAGGCGGGAGTGCTTGCATCTCTTGACCGGATTGGCTGGAGCGACGCTCGCGAGCGGAGCGCGTGCGGAAGAGAAGGTGATTCCGACAATCACGCCGCCTGATCCCCATCCCGAGACGCCGTCATTCAAGCTGCCGCCGAAATCATGCGACAGCCATACCCACATCTTCGGGCCGGCGTCACGTTATCCTTTCTCGGAAAAGCGGCCGTACAATACGGCTGATGCTCCGCTGGAGATGTTTCGCAGCGTGCACGAGAAGATCGGCGTCGAGCGCTGCGTGATCGTGAACGCGACCGTGCACGGCACCGACAACCGCGTTGTCACCGACGCCATCGCGCAGAGCGAGGGCGCCTACAAGGGCATCGCCAATGTCAGCGACGAGATGACCGAAAAGGAGCTTGCTGCGCTCGACAAGGCCGGCATCTGCGGTTGCCGCTTCGCCTTTCTCAAGCGCCTCGGCGGTGTCGGCGACATGACCAAGTTCCAGCGCATCGTGCATCGGGTCGCCGAGCTTGGCTGGCATATCGACGTCTATTTCGAGCCAGGCACGATTCCCGAATTCGCCCCAGTTCTCACCGCGCTGCCGACGCCTTACGTGATCGATCACATGGGGACGGTTCAGGCTGCCAAAGGCCTCGACGATCCCGGCTTCACCGCATTGCTCGATCTCCATAAGAAGGATGAGAAGTGCTGGGTCAAGATCACCGGCCTGGAACGCGCCTCCGCGGGCGGAAAACCGTTCCACGACGCGGTGCCGTTTGCGAAGGCGCTGATCGACAATGCGCCGGACCGCGTCATCTGGGGCACCGACTGGCCGCATCCCAACGTCAAGGTGATGCCCAATGATGGCGAGATCGTCGATCTGATCCCTCTCTACGCGCCCGACAAGGCGATCCAGCAGAAGCTGCTGGTCGACAATCCCGCGCGTCTTTTCAAGTTCAGCTAATGCCAATGCTGTATACGCCCACCATACCGCCGCCCGATCCGAATACGCGCACGCCGAAGTTCAAGCTGCCGAAGCGGTCCTGCGATGCGCATTGCCACATCTTCGGGCCCGGCTCGAAATATCCTTACGCGCCTGACCGGTCCTACACGCCGCCGGATGCGCCGCTCGAGGACTTCAAGGCCTTGCACGCCAAGCTCGGTGTGGAGCGCGCCGTCATCGTCAATGCCAGCGTGCATGGCACCGACAACACCGTCGCCCTCGATGCGATCGCGCAGAGCAACGGCGCTTATCGCGCGGTTGCCAATATCGACGACACCATCACCGAGCGTGAGCTTCGCGTGCTGCATGAGGGCGGCTTCCGCGGCTGCCGCTTCAATTTCGTCCGCCATCTCGGCGGCGTTCCCGACAAGGGGGTGTTCGACCGCACCGTCGCCATGGTCGCGCCGTTCGGCTGGCACATCGACCTGCATTTCGATGCGATCGACCTGCCCGAATATGCGGACATGCTGACGAGGCTACCACTGAGCTACACCATCGACCATATGGGGCGGGTGAAGGCCTCCGAGGGGCTCGACCAGCTCCCGTTCAAGATCCTGATCGAACTGATGCAGCGCGATGAAAAATGCTGGGTCAAGATCTGCGGCTCGGAGCGGGTGTCCTCGGCCGGACCGCCCTTCACCGACGCGGTGCCTTTCGCTCGGAAGATCGTCGAGACCGCGCCTGACCGCGTCATCTGGGGCACCGACTGGCCGCATCCCAACGTCAAGGTGATGCCGAATGACGGCGACCTCGTCGACCTGATTCCGCTGTTCGCGCCGGAGGTGGAATTCCAGCAGAAGATCCTCGTCGACAATCCCGCGCGTCTGTTCGAGTTCGACCGATGACCGCGATGGCGATCGACAAGCCGCGCCGGCGCGCCTGGTGGAAGGAGCTCTGGATTCAGGTGCTCATCGCCATGGCGGCCGGCATCGCGCTTGGGATCGTCAGCCCCGAGTTAGGGGCCAAGATGCAGCCACTTGGCGACGCCTTCATCAAGGCGATCCGGATGCTGATCGCGCCGATCATCTTCTGTACGGTCGTCCACGGCATCGCCCACATGGCCGACATGGCGCGGGTGGGGCGTGTCGCGGTCAAGGCGATCATCTATTTCGAGATCATGACCACGATCGCGCTGATAATTGGTCTAGTCGTGGTCAACGTGCTCAAGCCGGGCGCCGGCATGAACATCGATCCCGCCAGCATCAATGCCAGCGCGGTCGAGCCTTATGTCAAGCAAACCGCCGTGATCGGCTTCGTGCCGTTTCTCCTCAACATCGTGCCGGCGACCTTCGTCGGCGCCTTCGCCGAAGGCAATATCCTCCAGGTGCTGTTCATCTCCGTGCTGTGCGGCTTTGCGCTGGTGCAGCTCGGTGAGCGCGCCGCGCCACTGGTCCATCTGATCGACATCGCCGCCAAGATGGTGTTCGCTGTGGTCGGCTACGTGATGTGGGCCGCCCCGATCGGCGCGTTCGGCGCCATTGCCTTTACCGTCGGCAAGTTCGGCGTCGGCTCACTGGCCTCGCTCGGCAAGCTGCTCGGCGGATTCTATCTCACCTGCGTCATCTTTATCATCGTCGCACTCGGCCCGATCGCGCGGCTCTGCGGCTTTTCGCTGCTCAAGCTGATCCGCTACATCTGGGAAGAGCTGCTGATCTGCATCGCCACGACCTCGTCCGAGACGGTGCTGCCGCGCATGCTGACCAAGCTGGAGAAGGCTGGTTGCGAGAAGAGCGTGGTCGGGCTCGTGATCCCGACCGGCTATTCGTTCAATCTCGACGGCACGTGCCTCTATCTCGCTGCTGCCTCGGTCTTCCTGGCGCAGGCGACCAACACGCCGTTCGGGCTCGCAGAGCAGATTGAGCTCTTGCTGATCCTGCTGGTGACCTCCAAGGGCGCGGCGGGCATTGCCGGCGCGGCCTTTGTCGTGCTGGCGGCGACGCTGTCGGCAACCGGCACAATCCCAGTGACGAGCGTCGCTCTGGTGCTCGGCATCCATCGCCTGATGTCGCAGGGGCTGACGCCGACCAATCTGATCGGGAACGCGGTTGCAACCATTGCAATTGCCCAATGGGAAGGCGCGCTGGACGGCGAGCGACTGGAACGCGTGCTGAACGGCCAGGACCCCGCTGCCGCTTGATGAACTCGCTTCCTGCATGACGCGGGCAGCCTATGATGTTGCGAACGAAAGAGGGGAGTTCTCCCATGAAAACAGGTCTCGTGATCACCGCCCATCCCGGCGATTTCGTCTGGCGCGCCGGTGGCGCCATCGCCCTGCATGCGAAGAAGGGCTATCGGATGAAGATCGTCTGCATGTCCTTCGGCGAGCGCGGCGAGAGCCAGTTCGCCTGGAAGGAAAAGGGTGCCACGCTGGAATCGGTCAAGGCCGGCCGCAAGGACGAGGCGGAGCGAGCCGCAAAGCTGCTGGGAGCCGAGATCGAGTTCTTCGATTGCGGCGACTATCCGCTCAAGCTGACCGAGGCGCATTTCGACCGCATGGTCGACATCTATCGCGAGCTCAATCCGAGCTTCGTGCTGACACATGCGCTGGAAGACCCCTACAATTTCGACCACCCGAACGCGGCGCATTTCGCGCAGGAGACGCGCGTGGTCGCGCAGGCGATGGGGCACAAGCCCGGCGCGCAGTACAAATATTCCGCACCTTCCGTGTTTCTGTTCGAGCCGCATCAGCCCGAGCAGTGCAATTACAAGCCGGACCTGCTGCTCAAGATCGACGAGGTCTGGCAGCAGAAATACGAAGCGTTCCAGATCCTCGCCGCGCAAAAGCACCTCTGGGGCTATTACGAGCGCGTCGCGCTCAATCGCGGCATCCAGGGCAGCCGCAATACCGGCGTGCCCATGACCTACGGTGAAGCCTATCAGCGTCTGTTCCCGACGGTTGCGGAGGAGCTGGCATGAAGCCTGTCGTCGTTCGCAATATCAGGCGTGCCGATCCCGCAGGGATGGCGGAGTACGGCGTCTCGACCGTGCACGAGGCCTATGGCCGCCTCGGCCTGATGAAGCCGTATTTGCGGCCGGTCTGGGCCGGCGCGTCGATCGCCGGCCCCGCGGTCACCGTGCTGGCGCAGCCCGGCGACAACTGGATGATCCATGTCGCGGTCGAGCAGTGCAAGAAGGGCGACATCCTCGTGGTCGGCTGCACCACCGACAATACCGACGGCATGTTCGGCGAGCTGCTCGCGACCTCGCTGCAGGCACGCGGCGTGCAGGGGCTGATCATCGATGCCGGCTGCCGCGACGTCAAAGCGCTGCACGAGATGAACTTTCCGGTGTGGTCGCGCGCGGTCTCGGCCAAGGGTACGGTCAAGGCGACGCTTGGCTCGGTCAACGTCCCCGTGGTCTGCGCCGGCGTCAACGTCGACCCCGGCGACATCATCGTCGCGGATGACGACGGTGTCGTCGTGGTGCCGAAACGCAATGCCGCCGAAGTTGCCGAGAAGGCAAAGAAGCGCAACGCCGACGAGGGTGGCAAGCGGACGCGTCTCGTCTCGGGCGAATTGGGCCTCGACATGTACGGCATGCGCGAGGCGCTGGCTAAAGCTGGCCTCGTCTATGTCGACAATCCCGAGGACGTCTGAAAGGAAGAAGCGGGAGCGGGCGGATGGATCGTCTCAAGCTGAAGGCTGTGCTCGGCAGTCATCCTCACGTGAAGGCGGTGAAGAGCGGCGAGCTCCGCTCCGACCTGTTCGAACTCGACTTCATCGAGTACACGCCGACCAACACGGCGTTCAAGCCGATGGTGCGTGAGCAGGCGTTCGACGTCTGCGAGATGGCCATCGTCACCTATCTGATGGCGAAAGCGCATGGCAAGCCGCTGGTGCTGCTGCCGGCGACCATGCTCGGCCGCTTCCAGCATTCCTACGCGCTGTACAACCCCGCGAAAGGAACGCTCGCGCCTAGCGATCTCGAAGGCAGGCGCGTCGGCATCCGCTCGTTCACGACGACGACCGGGGCCTGGATCAGAGGCATTCTCGCCAACGATTACGGCGTCAATCTCGACAAGATCCACTGGGTCACCTTCGAGGACCCGCACGTCGCCGAATATGTCGACACCACCGAGCGCGCGCCGAAAGACAAGAAGGTCTTGCAGATGCTGCTCGATGGCGAGGTCGATGCCGTCCTTGGCGAAACCTCCGACAATCCCAGGCTGAAACCGCTCTTCCCCGATCCCGCGGCGGAAGCGGTCAAATGGTACGCACGTCGCGGCGTCGTGCCGGTCAATCATCTCGTGGTCGTAACCGAGAGCCTCGCGAAATCGCGCCCCGATGTGGTCGCGGGCGTCTATGATCTCCTGAAGCGGAACAAGGAACAGACGGGACCCGCGGCAACACCCGACCTCTTGCCGTTCGGGATTGAAGCGAACAGAAAACCGTTGGAGCGGATCGTCGCCTATGCGTTCCAGCAGGCGCTGATCCCGCGCCGCTATGCGGTCGAGGAGCTGTTCGATGCGACGACACGAGGGCTGAACTGATGGTGGATCCTAAGCGGTGGCAGATCGGACTGGTTGGCTATGGTGAGGTCGGCCGCATCCTGGCTGAGGATTTACGCCGGCAGGATATCAAGGTCGCGGCCTACGACATCAAGCTCGGAGGCGAGCAGGGCGCTGCGTTGAAGGAGCACGCTGCGAAGTTCGGCGTGATGCTCGCAGCTTCTCATGCCGAACTGACCGCGAAATCCGACTTCGTCGTCTCGGCCGTCACGGCTAGCCAGGCTGTTCCGGTGGCGAAGGCCTGCGCCGCTGCGATCAACCAGGGAACCTGGTTCCTCGATTTCAATTCAGCCTCTCCGGGCGCCAAGCAACGCGCGGCGGCGCTGATCGATGGCGCTGCCGGGCGCTATGTCGAGGGCGCGGTGATGACCTCGGTGCCGCCTTATCGCATCAAGGTGCCGCTGTTGCTTGGCGGTCCCGGTGCAAGAGAGCTCGAGCCGCTGCTGAACGCAATCGGCTTTGCCGCGAAGGTTGCGAGCGACAAGCTCGGGATTTCATCCGCAGTGAAGATGTGTCGCAGCATCATGATCAAGGGCCTGGAGGCCATGGTGATCGAGAGCTTCACCACTGCACGCGCCTATGGCGTCGAGGACGCGGTGCTGGCGTCGCTGGCGGAAACCTTTCCTGCGATCAATTGGGAAAAGCAGGGCGCTTACTTCTTTCAGCGTGTGATCGAGCACGGCCGCCGCCGCGCCGAGGAAGTGCGCGAGGTCGCCGAGACCGTGCGCGAGGTAGGGCTGACGCCGTGGTCGGCGCAAGGTACCGCCGAGCGTCAGGCCTGGGTGGCCGATCTCGCTGACGAGGGCTTGTTCGGCGCCAAGGGGACGAAGGAGTTTGCCCGCAGCGCCGATTGGCGCACTGAGGCGGACCGGATTCTGGCGAAAATCAAACGCTGAAGCTGAGCATCACGCTCAGCTCAGAACCATGCCATCGTCGCGATGGCCGGTGACTTCGTCGCGGGCGGCCTCGATCAAGTCGATCAGGCTGTTGGCCTCGCGGACGACGTCCTTGGTGCGCTCGGTTCTGAACTCGGTCAGGATCATGCGAATGCACTTGTCCGCAGTATCGAGCGTCCATAGCGCGCGAGCCATGTCGTGCTGCGAATGGATCGCCGAGATATCGAGGCTAGAGAGCACTTCGCCGATTCCGTTCAATCGCTTGACGGCCGTTTCGGCGGGCGTGCTAGCCCGGATGGATTGGTAATCAATGCTGCTGAATGCGCTGAACGTATCCATAACTTCCCCAGAACGCAGATGGTCAGTGCGCAGGTCCATTAAGGTTAGCGCAGCCTTTCTCGCAATGCGTTGGGATACGGTCCGGGATTCTACCGGACACGTTTTTTGGCAGATTTGGCGGCAAATCGGGCCTGAAAGCCCCGCCGATCAGCGGTTTTTCCGGACAATCTTACCGTTAGTCGCAACGAGCATACCTGCTTTGTAAACCGTGCGGCCCTGCGGCGCCGCGACCACCGCCTCGGGAACGTGCTCCGCATTCAGCGTCACGAAATCGGCTTTGGCCCCGACGTGCAGGCCGTAGCCTTCGAGCCGCAGCGCCTTGGCGCCTGAAACGGTGACGAGGTCGAACGCGACCCGCAATTCCTCGTCGATGTTGAAGCCCGAACGATAGCCGAGCGTCGTCGCCCGGCGCAGCATGTCGCCGTCGCCATAGGGCCACCAGGAATCCCTGATATTGTCGTTGCCGCTGAACACGGTGACACCGGCGCCGCGCAAGGGCAGGATCGGCGGGAAGGCCCGGGCGCCCGGCGCATTGGTCATAATCGCAACGCCGGAGCGGGCGAGGATATCCGCGACGCTCTTGAGCTGATCCATCGTGATATCGCCGAGCCCGTAAGCATGGCTGATGGCGACATGGCCGTCCATGCCGAGCGCGCGCGTGCGCGCCGCGATCTGCTCGATCTCGAAGGCCCCCAGCGTGCCCATGTCGTGCAGGTGGATGTCGACGTCGACGCCGTGCTTCTCGGCGACGCCGAAGACGACATCAAGATGTTTCTCGACATCGCGATCAAAACTCGCCGGATCGAGCCCGCCGACGAGGTTTGCGCCGAGCCCGATGGCTTCATCCAGCAATTGCGGCGTGCCCGGGCTCGCCAAAATGCCGCTCTGGGGGAAGGCGACGAGCTGGATGTCGATCAAGCCTTTGTATTCCTCGCGCACGCGCAGGATCGTCTCCAGCGACTTCAGGCCGACCGAGCCGTCGACCATGACGTGGCTGCGCATCTGCGTGGTGCCATGCCCGACACAGAGATCGAGCTGGTTGCGCGCGCGCACATCCATCGGCGCCGCCTCGGCCATGTTCTGGGCCTGGAAGGCCACGCGTTCCTGCACGTTGAATCCGTCAGTGCATGGTTTGTGCGGGCGCCAGACGTCGCCATAGAAGCTGGTGTCCAGATGGATGTGGCCTTCGACGAACCCGGGAACGACCAGGGCATTGTCGAGATCGATCGTCTCGGCGCCTCCCGCCGGCGCGTCGGCCGGAAGGAGTGCGGCGATGTGGCCGTCCTTGACCGCGATATGATGCCGCGCCCCGCCGTCGAAGCGGGCGTTCAGGAAGATCTTGTCGAAGGCCATCCGGTTGCTCCCGTTGGATCGATGTCGTTTGCGCGCCGGTTAGTTTCGCGGGTGAAGCAGCTTGGCCGGCGACCGCTCAAAAGTCTGCTGACCGCTCTTGAAGCCCATCAGAATGTCCGGCAGCTCCGCGATAGCGAAGCGGCTGTCCTTGATGTCGAGCACGACGAGATCGGCCGGCTTGCCGACCGCAATGCCGTAATCGCTGAGATTCATCAACCGCGCCGGCAGCTCGGTGACGAGATCAAGGCAGGTGTCGAAGTCGCCGACGGCTGCGTGGGCGACATTGGCGTAGAAGTTCGCCATCCGCAGCAGCGAGGCATCACCAAACGGCGTGAAGGGATTGAGCACGTTGTTGGTCGCGACCGAGCACACGATGCCGTTGCCTGCGAGCTTGTGTGCGAGCGTCAGCCCGCGCGGAGCGTTGTGGGTGGCCTCGCGTCCCATCAGATAAAGATCGGTTGCGGGCAATACGGTGACGGCGACGCCGGCCTTCGCCAGTTGCGCGGTGGCCGCCTCCAGCCGATCCGGCGGCAGGGCCGAGAGCTTGGTCACATGGCCGATCGCGACGCGGCCCCCGTAGTTGCGCTGCTCGGTCTGCCTGATGACTTCGCCCAGATGCGACCAGGAGGGGTCGAGATCGAAGTCGAGATGGAGATCGACGTCGAGATCGAACTGTTGGGCGAGGTCAAAGATGCGCGCGAGATGCGCGTTCGGGTCGGCATCGGTATAGGGGCAGCCGCCGATCGCACCGGCGCCGTCGCGCAACGCCTGCACGAGCAGTTCGTCAGCGCCGGGATCGTTGGTCAGCCCTTCCTGCGGGAAGACGCACAGCGACAGATCGATCGCCCAGGCGTAGTCGCGCTTGAGTGCCTTGACCGCCTCGAAGCTGCGCAGCCCGATGCGCGGGTCAATCTCGACATGGGTGCGCATCCGCGTCGTGCCGTGCACGATGGCGCGTTCGAGCACCTTTGTGCCGCGTGCGTAGACGTCGTCGGTGCTGAAATCCCGCTTCATGGCCGAGACGGCCCGGATGGCATCGCCGAGCGTGCCATGGATGTGTCCGCAGCGTTCGAGCAGGCAGGCCTTGTCGAGATGGATGTGGGTGTCGACGAAGCCGGGCAGGGTCAGCCGTCCGCCAATCTCGACTTCGACGGCCTCGCACGCCAGCCCGGGTTCGATCGCCGCGATGCGTCCGCCCTTCACGCCGATATCAACGGGCGTTGGGGACGATCGTATCAGGGCGTTGCGGAAGATCAGGTCGAAGGCGGTTTGGGCGGTCATGGCGGGGAATCTTGATGGAGAACTTATAGCAAGCAGCGAGGTGGCAAGCCTGCAGCAATGTAGCGGGAGATATGATCAAAATATATGCGTTCGTCCGGACCTCCCGGCACATATCGAAAGCCGTGATAGCTGATAGACGCAGGCTGGTCTGGTGGCAGGCCGGCGCCTGGGCTATCACCCCTTCGATTGCGCCCGGCATTGAGGCGCAGCCTTTTCAGGAGCTCCCGATGCGTCTACCCGCCGTTCTTCTGGCCGTCACATGTCTTGCAGGTGCGGCTTCAGCCGAAGATCTCACGGGCACGCTCCAGAAGGTCAAGGAGACCAGGAAGATTACGCTCGGCTATCAGGAGGCGTCCGTGCCGTTCAGCTATCTGGACGGCAACCAGAAGCCGGTCGGCTTTGCCATGGATATCTGCCTCAGAATCGTCGACGCCGTGAAGAAGCAGCTCGCGATGCCGGACATTGCTGTCGACTATGTCGCTGTGACCTCGTCGAACCGCATCCCGCTGATGGTCAACGGCACGCTCGATCTGCACTGCTCGGCGACCACCAACAATGCCGACCGCCAGAAGCAGGTCGCCTTCACCAACACGCATTTCCTCAGCGCGACGCGCTTTGCCGCGAAGAAGGCTGCCAAGATCAACACCATCGACGATCTCAAGGGCAAGGCTGTCACGGCGGTGGCAGGCTCGGTCAATCTGAACCAGCTCGCCAAGGTCAATACGGAGCGCAATCTCGGCATCAAGATCATGCCGGCCGTGGATCAGGCCGAAGCGTTCCTGCTGCTCGAGACAGACCGCGCGCAGGCCTACGCGCTCGACGACATTCAGCTCGCGGTCGCCATCGCGCGCTCGAAGGAGCCGGCGCTGTTCATGATCAGCGACGAGACGTTCTCGAAGCCAGAGCCCTATGGAATCATGCTGCGCCGGGACGACGCGCCCTTCAAGGCGCTGGCCGATCGCGCCACCGCGGAGCTCTATGCGAGCCCGGAGATCGAGGTGCTCTACAGGAAGTGGTTGGAGTCTCCGACGCCGCCGAATGGCGTCAACTACAACGTTCCGATGTCGGTCGCCCTGCGCAACGCCTTCAAGAACCCGAGTTCGAGCGCCGATCCTGACGTGTATCTCGTGAAGTGAGGCGAGGGCGTTAGTGTCCGCCGCATGTCGTTTCGCTTCCAGTGGCATGCCGGCGGGCCGGAACTCTCCTCATTGCCAGGTTCCAATCGCCATTTCGTGATCGTGCTTATGATTGCGAGCTATTAGTTAGGCTCCTATCTAGTTTGGATGGCACCCTCGCAAGGTCTCATCCACGGCGAAATCGGCCGGCTGATCGCGCGTCTCGCCCGCATCTGGCGGCGCGAGTCCGATCAGGCCCTGTCCGATCACGGCCTGTCCTATGCCACTGCAATTCCGCTGCTGGTGCTGTCGCGACACGGCGAAAGCGTGCGGCAGGGTGTGCTTGCGGACGAGCTCGGCATCGAAGGGCCGTCCCTGGTCCGGCTGATCGACCTGCTCGAGGTCGAAGGCCTGGTGGAGCGCCGCGAGGACCCGACCGACCGGCGTGCCAAAACGCTCCACCTGACGAAAGCGGGCGAGGCCAAGGTCGAGGAGACCAACCGCGTGTTGCGGCGTGTGCGGGCGAGCCTGCTCAAGGATATCGCACCCGAGCAACTTGCGATAACCTTCGAAACTCTTCAGCGCATCGAACAGCGGGCCAGCCAGTTGCAGGACGCCAAGGGCGGTCCAGAGGCGAAGTAGTCAATGCGCGCAGACGAACCGTTTCTGGTCCGCCATGCGGACCTGATTTTTGCTTTGAAGACGTTTATCGCCTCGATGCTAGCGCTTGTCATCGCGCTCGCCATGGATCTGCCGCGGCCTTATTGGGCGATGGCGACCGTCTACATCACCTCGCAACCGCTCGCCGGTGCGACCAGCTCGAAGGCGTTCTTCCGTGTCATGGGCACGCTGGTGGGCGCGACCATGACGGTGGCGCTGGTGCCGAACCTGATCAACGCGCCGGAGCTTTTGTGCCTCGCGATCGCGCTCTGGGTCGGGCTGTGCCTGTATCTGTCACTTCTCGACGGCACGCCGCGCAGCTACGTCTTCATGCTGGCCGGATACACCGTTGCGTTGATCGGCTTTCCCGCCGTGTCCGAGCCCGGAGCGATCTTCGATACCGCGGTTGCGCGATTGGAGGAGATCTCGCTCGGCATCATCTGTGCCAGCCTGATCTCGACCATTGTGTTTCCGCGCAGCGTCGCGCCGGCCGTGGCCCATCGCGTCGACTCTTGGCTTATGGATGCGCGCCGCCTGAGCCAGGTGGTGCTGTTGCGGGAGGCGACCGGCGACACACGCCGCGGCAAGCGGCTCAAGCTCGCGACCGACATCGTCGAGATCGACACGCTCTCCACCCATCTTGCCTATGATCGCCTGACCGACCGCAATGCCGTGACCGGCCTCGGCGAAATCCGACTAAGGATGCTGACATTGCTGCCGGTGATTGCCTCGATCGAGGACCGCCTGGCTGCACTGGGCGAGGAGGCCCTGCGGCGCCGGCCCGAGCTGAAGCGATTGCTGGCAGATCTCGCGCAATGGATCATGAGTGACGTCAGCGCGCGGCAGCCGGCTGACCGTATCCGCGGTGTGATAGCAGAGCAGCAGGCGGGGCTGGACGACAGTGCCTCCTGGGAGCGGATCATCACCACCAGCCTGCTGTCGCGGTTGCGCGATCTGGTGGACCTCTCGCGCGACTGCCGTGCGCTGACCGAGGCGATCGGCGAGGGCCGCAGCATTTCCACTGTCGATCTTGCCTTCCATTCCGAAGCCGGCGCCGCGCCGTCGCGCCACAGCGATCGCGGCCTGGCGCTATGGTCGGCGGCAGGCGCCGCTACCGCCATCCTGATCTGTTGCGCGTTCTGGATCGGCACGGGCTGGCCGGATGGTGCCTCGGCGCCGATGATGGCGGCCGTCGTCTGCTCGTTCTTCGCAGCGCAGGACGAGCCGGCGCGTTTCATCCGCAGCTTCGGCCTGTGGTCGCTGATCGCCATCGTGGTTGTCGCGATCTATCTGTTTGCGATCGTCCCTGCGATCTCGCATATCGAGGTTTTGATCGTCGCGCTGGCGCCGACCTTCCTGCTCTACGGTTTGCTCATCGGCCGGCCCGCCACAGCGGGCACCGGCATGGCGCTCGCGGCCAACACGGCGACGCTGCTTGCGCTGCAATCGACCTACATTGCGGATTTCGCGTCCTACGCCAATTCCGCCGTCGCCTTCTTCGTCGGCGTCCTCATCGCCGAGCTGGTGACGCGGATTGCGCGCGGGGTCGGGGCGGAATGGATCGCCAATCGGCTGGTGCTGTCGGGTTGGATCACGATCGCCGTTGCCGCCGAACGGCGGGGCAAGCGCGATCGCGCCGAGTTTGCCGGCCTGATGCTGCATCGGCTCGGCCTGCTGGTGCAGCGGATTGCCTTCCTCTCCGAAAGCGATCGCCGCGATGCCGACAGCCTCGTGCAGCTCCGCATCGGGATCAACATCATCGATCTGCGTCGTGCGCGCTACGGACTTGCCGCACCGACCATCTCCGTCATCGACGACATGCTCGACCAGCTCGCCATCGCTTGCCGCAACTATGGAGGCGGCGGGATGCCGCGCGAGCTTCTGACCAGCGTCGATAGGGCGCTGGCCCGGGCGGTGAAGGATCCCAATGATAGCGCGCGCGAAGACGCGCTGATCGGGCTCGTCGGCATCCGTCGCGGCCTGTTCCCGGACGCGCCGGCCTATCGGCCGGACGCAGATGAGAGTGTGGCGGCATGAGATATGTGATCGACATCTATGGTGTGCTGGTGCCGGCGCTGCTGCTCTGGATCATCGTCGCCTATGTGCTGAGCGCGCTGCTGCGCCTGATGATGCAGCGCTTTGACCTCTACCGCCTGGTCTGGCACCGCGCGCTGTTCGATTTTGCTGTATTCGTCTGCGTGCTCGGCGTCGTCGTCTATCTCTCGGAGTATCTCTCATGAAAGGAAATTTCGCCTGGTTCGGCCGGCTTGCAGTGACCCTCATCGCTGTTATCGCTGCGATCGGCGTTGGCCGCGAGCTCTGGGTCTATTACATGGAATCGCCCTGGACGCGTGACGGCCGTGTGCGTGCCGACGTGGTGCAGGTTGCGCCGGATGTCTCGGGCTTCGTCACCGACGTGCTGGTCAAGGACAACCAGAAGGTCCATCGCGGCGACGTGCTGTTCAGGATCGATCGCGAACGCTTTGCGCTGGCGCTGCGGCAGGCCGATGCGTCGGTGGCTGGACATCAGGCAACGCTCGATCAGGCCAATGCGGATCTGAAGCGGTATAGCACGTTGACCACCGATGCCGTGTCGCAGCAGAGGCAGGAGCAGGTGCTGGCCACCCAGCTTCAGGCTAAGGCAGCCTTCGATGCAGCTGTCGCCGACCGCGCGGTCGCCCAGCTCAATCTTGATCGCAGCGAGGTCCGGGCCTCCGTGAACGGCGTGATCACCAACATGGATCTGCGGCCCGGCGCTTACGTCTCTGCGGGCAAGGGCGTGATGGCGCTGGTCGACAGCGACACGTTGCATGTCGAGGGCTATTTCGAAGAGACGAAGCTCGCGCGCATCCGCACCGGCGACAAGGCGTTGGTCCGCCTGATGGGCGAGAAGGGCATGCTATCCGGCCATGTCGAGAGCATCGCCGCCGGCATCGAGGACCGCGATCGTGCCGAAGGTGCGAGCCTGCTCGCGAACGTCAACCCGACCTTTAGCTGGGTAAGGCTTGCCCAGCGCGTGCCTGTGCGCATCGCGCTGGATAAGGTGCCGGACGGAATGTCGTTGGTCGCAGGGCGTTCCGCGACGGTGGAGGTGTTGGACTAACCCTCTCTACGCGTTTGAATATTTTTTCAGCTCAAACCGCGCGATCTGGTTCCGGTGGACCTCGTCCGGCCCGTCGGCGAGGCGGAGCAGGCGCGCGGTAGCGTAGGCCTGCGTCAGGCCGAAATCGTTGGAGGTGCCGCCGCCGCCATGGGCCTGGATGGCCCAGTCGATGATCTGGCAGGCCATGTTGGGCACGGCGACCTTGATCATCGCGATCTCGGCCTTCGCGACCTTGTTGCCGACGGTGTCCATCGCGTATGCGGCATTCAGCGTCAACAGCCGGGCCTGCTCGATCATGATGCGCGCTTCGGCGATGCGCTCCTGCGTCACCGTCTGCTCGGACACCGGCTTGCCGAAGGCGACGCGGCTGCGTACGCGGCGGCACATCTTTTCCAGCGTGCGTTCGGCAAGGCCAATCAGCCGCATGCAGTGGTGGATTCGGCCCGGGCCGAGGCGTCCTTGTGCAATCTCGAAGCCCCGGCCTTCGCCCAGCAACATGTTCTCCTTCGGCACCCGCACATTGGTGAAGACGACTTCGGAGGCGCGGTCCGGAACGCCGTAGAAACCGAACACGGGCAGGGGACGCTTCACCTCGATGCCGGGCGTATCCATCGGCACCAGGATCATGGATTGCTGCTTGTGGCGATCGGGATTATCGGGATCGGTCTTGCCCATGAAGATGCAGATCTTGCAGCGCGGATCGGTCGCGTTGGTCGTGTACCACTTGCGGCCGTTGATGACGTAGTGATCGCCATCACGCACGATCGAGCTTTCGATATTGGTCGCATCGGATGAGGCAACCGCCGGTTCGGTCATGGCGAAGCAGGAGCGGATTTCGCCCGCGAGTAGCGGCTTCAGCCACCGTTCCTTGTCCTTCTCCGTGCCGTAGCGTTCCAGCACCTCCATGTTGCCGGTGTCGGGCGCCGAGCAGTTGAACACCTCGGGCGCGAGATGCGAGCGGCCCATCACCTCGCAAAGCGGGGCATATTCGAGATTGGTGAGGCCCGCGCCATGGCCCGAGTCCGGCAAGAATAGATTCCAGAGGCCCTCGGCGCGCGCCAGCGGCTTCAATTCCTCGACGACCGGATAGACCTTCCAAGGCCCGAGCTCTTCCGCCTCGCGATAGAACCGTTCTTCGTTCGGATAGATATTGCGGTCCATGAAGCTTTCGAGCTTGCGCTTGAGCTCGATGACTTTGGGCGAGATTGGGTAGAGCATTCTCGTATCCTTGATCGGTGAACGGCGCGACGTGCCTGGCGTGATCTAAGTTTGCGGGTGGGCTCAGCCGACGTGATAGTCCCTAAATTTCTCACGCAGCGCCGATTTGAGCACCTTGCCGGTGCCAGTCATCGGGAATTCGTCGAGGAATTCAACCGCGTCCGGCATCCACCAGCTCGCGATCTTCGGACGCATATGCTCGAGCAGGGTCTTGCCATCCACGGTCGCGCCCTTCTTCCGGACGACGAGAAGGAGAGGGCGCTCCTGCCACTTCTCATGCGCAATGGCGACCACGGCGGCTTGCAGCACGTCGGGGTGGGACAGCGCGATGTCCTCGAGCTGGATCGAGGAGATCCATTCGCCGCCCGATTTGATCACATCCTTGGAACGATCGGTGAGGGTCACGTGGCCCTGGGCGTCAATCACGGCCATGTCGCCGGTGATCAGCCAGCCGTTGCGGTCGAGGCCTTCGTTGAGCTTCATATAGCCGGAGGCGACCCAGGGGCCGCGAGCGCGCAAGTGACCGACGGTTTTGCCGTCGCGCGGCAGCTCGACGCCGGCATCGTCGACGATGCGCAAGGTTGTGCCGAAGCAGGCACGGCCTGAGACCTGGCGGCGGTCGAAGATCTCGGCTTCGCTGAGATGCTCCGAGCCCGGCCGCAAGCCAGGCATCGAGCAGCCCAGCGCCTCCGTCATGCCCCAGGCCTGAACATAGTCGACGTTGTAGTCGCGCTTGAGCTTTTCGATCATTGCACGCGGCGGCGCCGAGCCCGAGGACAGCGTTGCGCGCAGCGTGGAGAATTTGTTGCCGGTGCGGCCGAGCCAGTCGAGCAGGATCAGCCAGAAGCTCGGCACGCCTGCCGACACCGTCACCTTCTCGCCCTCGAGCAGCTCATAGAGCTTGTCGGGCTCGTAATTGCGGCCGGGCAGCACCAGCTTGGAGCCGGTATAGGGCGCGGTGAACGGCATGTTCCAGCCATTGCCGTGGAACAGCGGCGCCATCGGCATCATCACCTCGCGCACCCCTTCGCGATGCCCGGGAATGAAGTCGAAGTTGCAAGAGATCATAGTCTGAAGAATTGCGGCGCGATGCGAATAGATCACGCCCTTGGGGTTGCCTGTCGTGCCCGAGGTGTAGCAGATGGTGGAGGCGGATTTCTCGTCGAACTCCGGCCAGGCGAAGCCGGCGTCGTCCTCCTTCTCCAGCAGCTCCTCGTAGCAGTGCACGTTTGCAAGCTTGGTCGCGGGCATTCGTTCGCGTGATGACATCATCACATAGGCCTCGACCGTCGCCAGTTGCGGCGCGATCGCCTCGACGATCGGCAATGTGGCGCGGTCGACGAAGAGAATGCGGTCTTCGGCATGGTTGATGATGTAGACGAGTTGCTCGGGGAATAATCGTGGATTGACGGTGTGAAGCACATAGCCCATGCCCGGCGCCGCGTAGAACATCTCGAAATGGCGATGCGTATTCCAGGCGAGCGTGCCGACGCGGTCCCCAGGCTTCATGCCGAGCCGCTTCAGCGCCAGCGCCATGCGCTTGATGCGCGGATGCGCCTCGGCATAGGTGCAACGATGGATATCGCCTTCGATCTCGCGCGCGACGATCTCCGCTTCGCCATGATAATCGGCGGCATATTGGATCAGGCCGCTGATCAGGAGCGGCATGTCCATCATCAATCCCTGCATTGTCCCCTCCGAAATGGCCACGCGCCATAAAATCATGTCGTCGTATGACGCGTTCGCGCTTGCATTCAAGGTAGCGGAACGTCGCGCGGCGTCCACGCAAAAAGCGGTTGATGCGATTGCGTGCGTCACTTTTTCGGGGCTAACTGGCGTGGGCTGCCGCTGAAGCAGCGGGCCCGCCGTGGAGAAGATCGATGTCAGCGGAAAGACACAAGACCGGAGCAGCCGGCGCGCCTAGCATCGACATCGAGGCCCTGCGTGCGCGCTATCGCGACGAGCGCGACATGCGTCTGCGCTCCGAGGGCAAGGCGCAGTATGTCGAGGTATCAGGCAGCTTTGCCCGCTATCTCGACGATCCCTGGGCCGATGCCGGAGTCACGCGCGAGCCCGTCCGCGAAGAGACCGAGGTTGTCATCGTCGGCGGCGGTTTCGGTGGCCTGCTGTGCGGCGCGCGCCTGCGCGCGGCCGGCATCACGGATTTCCGCATCGTTGAAAAGGCTGCCGACTTCGGCGGTACCTGGTACTGGAATCGCTATCCGGGCGCAGCCTGCGATACAGAGAGCTACATCTATTTGCCTCTGCTGGAGGAGACCGGCTACATGCCGGTGCGCAAATATGCGCGCGCGCCGGAAATCTACGAACACTCGTGCCGCGTCGGTCGTCACTTCGGCCTCTATGAACGCGCACTGTTTCAGACAGTCATCTCGCGCATGGCGTGGCAGGAGCAGGACGGACGCTGGCTGGTCGAGACCGATCGCGGCGATCGTATCCGCGCGCGCTTCGTGATCCTGGCTGGAGGTCCGCTCAGTCGGCCCAAGCTGCCAGGCATTCCCGGAATCGAGAGCTTCAAGGGCCATAGCTTCCACACCAGCAGGTGGGACTACGCCTACACCGGCGGCAACGCGGAGGGTGGTCTTACCGGTCTTGCCGACAAGCGCGTCGGCATCATCGGCACGGGCGCGACCGCCGTGCAATGCGTACCGCATCTCGGTCGGGCCGCGAAAGAGCTCTATGTGTTCCAGCGCACGCCGTCGGCGATCGGTGTACGTGACGACCGGCCGACGGACCAATCCTGGGCCGAAGGGCTGAAGCCCGGCTGGCAGCGCGAGCGCATGGACAATTTCACCGCGGTGATTTCGGGTGAGCCGTTCGAGCAGGATCTGGTGCAGGACGGCTGGACCGGTCTGCTCGGCGAGATCCTACTGGCACCGCGCCGGCAGCCCCAACCAGTGACCTCGATGGAAGAGGCGCTGAAGGTGATCGAGCAGGCCGACTATCGCAAGATGGACGAGATCCGGGCCCGCGTCGACGCCGTAGTCAAGGATGGGGCGACCGCGGCGGCGCTCAAGCCTTGGTACAAGGCGTTCTGCAAGCGGCCTTGCTTTCACGACGAATATCTCGACACCTTCAATCGTCCCAACGTCCATCTCGTCGACACCAGGGGCAAGGGCGTCGAGCGCATCACGGAGAATGCGGTGGTCGTCGATGGCAAGGCCTACGAGCTCGATTGTCTGATCTATGCCAGCGGCTTCGAGGTCGGCACCGACTATGCGCGCCGCATGGGGTTTGAAGTCCATGGCCGCGACGGTGCGAGCCTGTCCGAGCGCTGGCGCGATGGCGTCAAGACGATGCACGGCTTCTACAGCCGCGGCTTCCCGAACTGCTTCCTGATCGTGACGGTGCAGGCCGGCCAGAGCGCCAACTTCCCGCATATCATCGACGAGCAGTCGCAGCACATCGCCTATGTGATCGCAGAGGCGCGCAGGCGCGGCGCAAGGACATTGGAGCCGACGCTCGCGGCCGAGAACGCATGGGTGGACGAGGTCGTCAAGGCCGCGGTCGGCCGCCAAACCTATCTCGCCGAATGCACGCCCGGGTACTATAACAATGAGGGCGTGTTCGATCCGGTCGCGGCGCGCAATAGCCAGTATTGGCGCGGACCGATGGCGTTTCTGCGCCTGCTTGCCAAATGGCGGAAGGAGGGCGCTCTGGACGGGCTGGAATTGACCTATGGAGTCGACGCGAAGAGCCAGGGGGCTCCGGTCTCGGCATGAACGGGATGATCCCGGCCCCTACGGGTGCGACCCGGCTCTACGTCATCATCGGCGATCCCATCGCGCAGGTGCGCTCGCCCGCTGGTGTTTCCGCGGAGTTTGCTGCGCGCGGTCATGATGCCATTCTCGTCCCTGTTCAGGTTGCGACTGACGATCTTCCTGATTTTCTCGCGGTGGCGAGCCGGTTGAAGAACCTCGACGGCATCGTGGTGACCATTCCGCACAAGTTCGCCTGCTACGAGGCCTGTGCCAGCGCGACCGAACGTGCGCACTTCCTTCGCACTGCGAACCTGATGCGCCGGCGCGCCGATGGTTCGTGGCACGGCGATATGGTGGACGGTCTCGGCTTCGTCGGCGCCGCGCGGACCAAGGGGATCGATCCCAAAGGGATGCGCGCACTTCTCGTCGGTGCGGGCGGGGCCGGCTCGGCCATTGCGCTGGCCCTGGTCGAGGCCGGCGTCAGGGAACTCGCCATTCACGATAGCTCGGCGGAGCGGCGGGATGCGCTGATCCATCGCCTGAACAAGCTCGGCAAAGTATCCGTGCTGGCAGGCACCACCGACCCCGCAGGCTTCGATTTCGTCGCCAATGCCACGCCCGCCGGAATGAAGGAGGGCGATCCGCTGCCCGTCGACGTTATCAGGCTGGCGCCATCGGCCTATTGCGGCTGCGTCATCACCAAGCCGGAAATCTCGCCGTGGATCGCGGAAGCCGGCAAGCTCGGCTGCGTCACCGCGACCGGCACCGACATGTACCGGCAGCACCAGGGCATCATGGTGGATTTCCTGCTCGGGACCGACGGCGAACAGTAAGCGTTTCATTCATGTCAAGCGTATTGCTTGCATTGATTGCACCGGTCGGGGCTTGAGCGCACGCGGCTGACGTAGGATCATGCCCGCGCGCCAGCCGGTCGCGCAAAACCGAGAGAAGGGACCAGGGAATGACCAAGGGCAGGGCCGTTGCGACGGCGATGATCGGCGTTGCCGCGCTACTGTTATGCCTGGCGCCTGCCGCCCATGCTGCGCAATGCGGCAACGGGCCCGGCGGCTTTGAGACCTGGAAGCGCGAGTTCAGCGCGGAGGCGCAGGGCAAGGGCATCGGCCAGACCGCGATCTCGGCGCTGATGCAGACCAATTATGCCAGCGCCACCATCAATGCCGATCGCAGCCAGCACAGTTTTTCACTCTCCCTTGAGCAATTCCTGGCCAAGCGCGGCGCCACCACCATCGTGGCGCGGGGCCGGTCGCTGAAGCAGTCGCAGGCCGCGATGTTCGCCTCGATCGAGCAGCGTTACGGCGTGCCGCCGGGGCCGTTGATCGCGATTTGGGGCATGGAAACCGGTTTCGGCAGCCAGCGCGGCAACCAGAACATGCTCTCGTCGATCGCAACGCTAGCCTATGACGGCCGTCGTCCCGAATTCTTTACCGAGCAGCTCTATGCGGCGTTGAAGCTGGTCGATCGCGGCGTGCTGTCGGGGGCAACCCGCGGCTCCATGCATGGCGAGGTCGGCCAGACCCAGTTCATGCCCAAGAACATCCTGGCCTACGGCACCGGCAATCTCGACGTCGCCGCCAATGCGCTGAGCTCGACCGCGAACTTCCTGAAGGCCAATGGCTGGCGTGCGGGAGCCGGTTACCAGCCAGGCGAGCCGAATTTTGCCGCCATACAGGCGTGGAATGCGGCCGGCGTCTACCAGAAAGCCATTGCGCTGATGGGCCGGCAGATCGACGGGGGTGGCGGGGCGGCGGCACTGCGTTGAGTTGCTCCGCAAGGCGTGACTGGACCTATCCGAGAAAGTTGTTGCATTCGGGAACTGACGGCACGAGGTTTGCTTTGATCAAGTTCAGGGCTGGGCATGAGGAGACTCAACATGGCTACCCAGATCGTGATGGATCAGACCGGCGATACACGCCACGAGTTTGATCCGGAAAATGCCGAAGCGTTGGCGCAGGCCGAACAGCGCTTTCGGGAGTTGACCGGTGCGGGCTTTACCGCGGCATACCGGACCGGCCCCGGCGAAGTCACGCGTATCAAATCGTTCGACCCGACCGCGCAGGAAACGCTGTTCTATCCCCGCCTGGTCGGCGGTTGATCTGAACGGCCGATGATCGCGGTCTTCAGGCTTCGCGCGCCCGCGCGAGCGCGTCTGCACGCGCTCCGCGAGCTCTATCGGCGCTTCTTCGGCGAGAACACACCCGAGGCGCGCGGCCGGCGGCTATTGTCCGAATGGCTGTCCGAGGAGCAGCGCGCGCAATTCGAGCAGAACCGGCATTTCGACGTGATCGGTTGCGACAGCGGCAAGCGCTATCGCATCCACTACGGCACTGCCGCCAATGTCCACGAGATCGACGAGGCCGGGATTGCGACGATGGGGTGGTGCTTCGTCCCGACGGGCTTTCTGGTGCCGGGTGACGTGATGCTGGCGCAGAAGATCGCGCTCGAGACGGACGAGAAGGGCGCGCTCGCGCTCGCCAACCGGTTTCCGCCGGCAACGCACTCGGAGCACTTCTACCGGCGGCCGTTCTAGCGACGGGGCGCCGGGGACCGCAGGTCAGAGGTGCGTGGTGCGATAGGCGTCCAGCGCATGCGCTGCGAAAACGCCGATGCTGCAAAGCACGAGCAAGGCTGAGATCAGCTCGATCATAGCTCGTCCTCCCCAAGCGGCTGGGCGAGGAGATGCTGGCAGCAGGCATATTCACTGATGAGGTCGAGGAAGAATTGCATGACGCACGTCCCTGTATGATTTTGACAACCACTTAACCGGGCATCTGTTTCAGGCGTGTTTCGTCGAGATAGGAAAGGGGTTTCGCGGGGAACCGGGGCCTAGCCTGCGAGTGGTCAAGCCGCTACACCCTACGATCACTCCATCCCTTTGGCCGTGCGCAACGCGGGCGGCGCGTCACATTTCGGGGCAAAATCATGGCACAGGTCGCCTGGTTCGACGATCTCACCGTCGGCATGCGTTTCAAATCTCCCGAGGTCGAGGTCACCGAGGCCGATATCAAGCGGTTTGCCGCTGAGTTCGACCCGCAGCCGATGCATCTTGACCACGAGGCCGCCAAAGCAACCTTGTTCAATGGCCTGGCTGCTTCGGGTTGGCACACTGCGGCGATCGCCATGAACCTCGCGATCCAAACCCGTCCGTTCGGTCCGCACCCGCTGATCGGCGCGGGCGTCGACGGGCTGCGATGGATGGTCCCGGTGCGTCCGAATGACCGCCTGCATCTGGTCGGCGAGATCATGAGCCTGACGCCGTCGAAGTCGAAGCCGCAGGGGATCGCGCTGGTGAAGTGGACGATGTTCAACCAGAACGGCGAGGAGGTCTACACGTTCACTCCGATCGCGATCGTGCCACGGCGCGGGTAGGGAGGCCCTTCACCTTCACCCCGGCCGCGCCAGCCCTTGCGGCTTGCCGGGAGTGGTGGTCAGCTTGGTCCGGGGAAAACGCTGGAGGCTGACATGAAAGGACTCCTTCTTGTCTCTGCGCTGATGGTGGGGATCGCCATAAATGCCGGGCCCGCGGTCGCGCAGCAAACCAAGGTCGGTGACTGGACCATCGAGAAGCGCACCCAGGACACCCATTGCAACGCCAGCCGCGGTTACAAGGACAAGGCGGACGAGAACCGCGACTACGTCATCGTCATCACCTATTCCGACAAGGCCATCGTGATCGTGATGATCTATGACGGCTGGGAGTGGGACAAGGTCGGCGAGATCCTGCGCGCCGACGTCGGCACCGACGATGCCGACATCATGGCGAAGGCGAAGTGGGAGGTCATGGACAAGACCACAGTCCGCGGCATCTTCGAGTACGATCAGTCGATCATGGATCGCCTGTCGAAAGCCAAGCGTCTCACGCTCGATTTCGAGGATGACGACGACGACAGCATCGAGATGCAGATCCCGCGCGCCGGCGAGGCGCTTGCCGCGCTGAAATTTTGCGAGGAGAACCGGAAATAATTCGCCGCTGGTGCCGATATTGGCAGGCAGGACCTGAGCACAAGGCGATGGCAACAGCGAGATGGCGCGTGACTCGTCGCACACAGCCCGGTCGCAGTTCGCATTAATCCAAGTCTTTGGCGAATACGTCCAAGCCGCATCCTGCGGTTGACGTTACGCAAGGACGATGTTCGAGATTCCAGCATTTTTTTCAGGCGTTTTCTCGTCGGCGACGACAGGCGGCCGGTCTGTGCCCGTCGTCAGCCTCCAGATCGCATTACGCCGCCGATGACGATCCCCGAGGCGAACAGGTTTTCCTCGCTCGTCGGCGAGATCTACGATGCGGCGGTCGATCCAACGCGGCGAAGTGCTGCCCTGGGGCAGGTCGCTGGTTTTGTCGGCGGCTCGGCCGTGACCATTCTTTCGCGGGACGCAGCCCGGCTCTCGATCGAAATCCACCAGCATTATGGCACGGACTCTCGCTTCCGCGAGCTGTATCGGGATCGGTATGTCGAGCTCGATCCTCTGCTTGATCGCCATCTCGATGTTGGCGTCGAGCAGGCCATCGGCGTGGCCGACGTGATGCCCTATTCTGACTTCGTGGCCACGAGCTTCTATCGGGAGTGGGTGGAACCGCAGGGCGCGGTCGATCTTGCGACCGTTACGCTGGAGCGATCGAGCGCGCGCACGACGATTCTTCAGGTGATGCGCGGCCGGTCGCGCGGAACCGTCGATGACGCAATGCGCGAGCGCATGCGGTTGATTGCGCCGCACATCCAACGCTCCCGCGTCATGGGCCGGCAGATCAGGGCCCGTTCACACACCGTGGCTGACCTCGCGGAGGTTCTCGACCGGCTGAGCACGGCAATCGGCCTGTTCGACGCAGAGGGACGGCTCGTTCACGCCAACGCGGCCTGCCGGCAAGTGCTCGCAAACGGCAATCTGGTTGCGATCGTGGGCGACCGCATCGTGGCCCGTAACACCCAAGCCGACAAGATATTCCGCAGTCTCCTCGACGCGGTCGCCGACGACGGAGCCGGTTCGACCAGCCGCCGCAAGATCGAGCTCATGACGTCGACCGACGGCCAGCACTATCTGGCCCACGCCTTTTCGCTGACCCACGAACGCAGCCTGCAAGGCGATGGAGTCGCGACCGTGCTGTTCCTGCAAAAGGCCTCGATGGCGCCCCAGCTCGCAACAGCGGCAATCGGCGCAGCGTTCAGGCTGACACCGTCCGAACTCCGCGTACTGATGGCCATCGTGGAGCTCGGCGGAGTTCCCGATATCGCGGCAAAGCTTGGAATTGCCGAGACAACGGTGAAGACGCATCTTGGCCGCCTGTTCGAGAAGACAGGCGCCGGCAGGCAGGCGGACCTCGTGAAGATCGCAGCCGGCTTCGCTACCCCGTTCACCCAGCCTACCGGCCCCGACAACGCCGTGTGATCCAATTCACATCGCGAACCGCGTAGTTGCGCAATCTTGATCCATCGTGATGAACGAGGCAGGTGCGTCCTTCGAACGTATGACGCGCATCATCAGATACTTTCGTATACGGCGCTTTCCGAAATGAGAAAGACAATGCGCCATCAAGGCAACGCGCGAGAGCATCGGACGCGACTGCGAGGACACAACGGCGCGGTGGCCGGACCTGCTCGTCGGTGGGAGAGATTGCAGTGAACGGCAACGACGATTTTTCCATTCTCAATGTTTCAACAACCGGCATTCCCGAGGGCGAACGTGTCACGATGCTGCGCGACTTCTATCGCCGCGGAGTGGTGAAGGCGGAGATCGACGCAAAGGAGGGGATGCTGTTCGAGGCACACTTCACCTCGCATGCCCTGCCGGAAGCGCAACTGATGATCGGCGCGTTGTTTGGCGCCAAACTCATTCGCACGAAGCAGCTGACTGCTGACGGCGACGACAGCCTTGCCCTGGTCGTGAATCGATCGGGAGCGATCCGGATGTCTGCGCGAGGACGTGAATTGCTGCTTCAGTCGGGCGACGCGGCATTGACGAGTGCTGAAGATGTCATGACCCTCGAACGATTGTCGCCTGGAGATTGTCTCTCCTTGCGCGTACCGAGGCGGGTCCTGGCGCCGATGATCGTGGACGTCGAGGATGCGGTGATGCAGCTTACGCCGCAGCGCGCCGCCGGAGTCGGATTACTCGTCGACTACGCGGTTGCGCTGATCAGAGAAGAGGCCCTGGCGATACCCGCACTCCGTCGGCTTGCCGTAGGACATCTGCATGACCTGTTGACGCTCGTTCTCGACCCGACCGATGATTCTCCGGTGATCGTGGGACGGCGAGGCGTCAGGGCAGCCCGGCTACGAAAAGCAAAATTCCTCATCGCCAACAATTGCGGACGCCAGGACCTGTCGGTTGCCGGCGTTGCGCAGGAGCTCGGCGTGACACCACGCTATCTCCAGCGTCTGTTCGAAGCCGACGGCAAGACGTTCTCCTCCTTCCTGATCGAGCAACGCCTGAAACGTGCCCACCGCATGTTGCGGGAACCGGAATTCGCCGAGCGCCCGGTCTCATCGATCGCCTACGACGTCGGTTTCGGCGATCTCTCCTATTTCAACCGCTCTTTCCGGCGGGCCTACGGCGCGACGCCGAGCGACGTCAGGAACGGCGCGGCGGAGTGATTGATCCCGTCCGCCTGATTTTGATCCAGCGCGGGGAATTTTTCACGTGCTCTTTGATCGTGGAGTCATGACTGTTGCGCTGATGCTGGGCAGAGGTGTCGTTGTTGCGAGCGCGCTCCTTGGGGCGTCGGCGCTGGCGGGCACGCCAGACGAGATCAGGGTTCCCGGAGAGATTCCCGGCACCGTGCTCCACGCCGAAGGCGCGCAGATCTACGAGTGCAGGCGCGACGCGGCACATCAGCTGGTCTGGCAGATGCGGGAGCCCACGGCGACACTGATTGATCGCGGCAATTCCGTTGGGCGCCACTCGGCCGCGCTGCATTGGGACACCGTCGATGCGACCACGCTCGTGTGGGAACACAAGGACGGTAGCTCCGTGATGGCGAAGATCGTCGCCCAGGCGGCGAGCCGGAGCGCGGACGATCTGCCATGGCTCAAATTGGGCGTGATCACGCAGAGCGGCGACGGCCAGTTCTATGGTGTCAGCCATGTGCAGCGGATCAATACGAGGGGCGGCGTGGCCGGGGGGACATGTGAGCAGGCGGGGACTTATCGCAGTGTGCCGTATTCGGCCGACTACGTGTTCTGGCGCGTGGAGTAAGGAATGGCGCGGCATTGTGGGTGGCGCCGTCCGTTGGAGTATTGAATGCGCCGTTTCTTCTTCGACCTCCTGGTCGGCAACGTTGTGAAGATCGACCCGGGTGGCATGGTGTTCGAGCATACCAAGGCGACGTTCGTGGTCGCCGACGAGATGGCAAGGCATCTCTTCGTCTGGCGCGATGATCTGCGCGATTGTGATGCGTGGATCCGCGTGAGGGACAATAGCGGGCGCGAGATCTATCGCGCCGCGGTCTGGGCGGAGAGTGCCGAGAGAGCGAGTTGGGACCAGACGTGACCGGTTCCGGCGGCGCCCCAACCAATTTCGGCACCGCGTTCTGAGCCGGCATCAGCCCTGGCGGCCTGAACGGAAGCCTGCCGGCCGGGCGCCATCCGCCTGGCCGGCACCCATCCTCCGATCGGAGGATGATGGCGTGCTTCGCTTGTGTTATCGTACCAAGCATTGTTCATCCAAAACCATTGAACGCCATGCCGAGAGCGCGGAAGCTGTCCGATCTGGTCGAACGGATCTACGATGCCGGTCTTGATCCCACGTTGTGGGACGACGTCGTCCTGGGCATCCGCGATTTCGTTGGCGGCCAGGCATGCGGGCTGTTTTCCAAGGACTCGATCAGCAAGTTCGGCGTCACGCACTATTATTGCGGGGCCGATCCGCACTACATCCAGCTCTATTCGGAGACCCATTCCAAGTTCGATCCGTTGACGATCCTGCCGCCACACGGCCAGATTGTAAGTATCCCCGACCTCGTCAATTTCGACGAATACCGCCGGGGGCGCTTCTATCAGGAATGGATGCAGCCGCAGAGCGCTAGTGATGCGGCCAATGTCGTGCTCGAGAAGTCGAATGCGAGCTGCCCGGTGATGATGACGGTGCTGTCGGGCCGGCGCATGGTCGACGCCGGGATGAAGCACCGGATGTCGTTGATCGTGCCCCACGCGAGCCGGGCGCTGCTTGTCAACCGGGCGATCAGCGCAAAGCTGACGCTGGCGACGGCGCTCGCCGACGTGCTGGACAATCTGTCATCGGGCATCTTCCTGCTCGATTCCAGCTGCCATGTGGTGCACGCCAATGCGAGCGGCTACGTGCTGCTCGCGGCTGACGATGTGGTTCGTGTCGTTGCCGGCCAGCTCGTGGCCAGCGGCGCCGAGGCCAATCAGGCGCTGCGCGATACCTTCGCGGCCCGCGGCGAAGCTCCTTCGCCTGCCGTAGGAGCACAGGCGATCCCGTTGCTTTCGCCCAAGGGCGAACGTTACGTCGCGCACGTCCTGCCGCTGTCGTCAGTGTTGCGCAACGGCAGCGACCGGTCGTCCGACGCCGTCGGCGCGCTGCTGCTGCGCAAGGTCACGCTTGGCGGGCAGTCCTACGGCGAGCTGGTCGCGCGGACTTTCGACCTGACGCCGGCCGAGCTGCGGGTGTTCCTGTCGATTGTCGAGGTTGGTGGCGTTCCCGAGACGGCAACCGCACTGGGAATCGCCGAGACGACGGTGAAGACGCATCTGCATCGCGTGTTCGCCAAGACGGGCACGAGCCGGCAGGCGGACCTCGTCAAGCTTGCGGCCGGATTCTCCAATCCGCTCGTCAATTGATTGATCGATCGGCATCGGAATCGTTGAACCTATTGGCCGCTCGATCGACTCCATAGAAAAGCCGCAGGGCATCCCCATTTGAAATCCGCGCGTGTGACGATTGGCTCTTCCAATGCAGTTGACTGCCAGGCACTCCGAGCTGATCGAGCATATCTATGACGCCGGCCTCAATCCCGATTTGTGGGCCGACGTCGTCGTCAGGCTCAACGGCTTCTTCGGCAGCCGGGCCTGCGGCCTGATTTCAAAGGATAAAGTCAGCAAGTGCGGTGCGATGCACTATTATTGCGGGGTCGATCCGCACTACATCCAGCTCTATGCCGACGAATACGCCCAGCATGACCCGCTCGCCAGGCTGCCTCGCTACGGCGAGGTGCGCAACATCCCCGATCTCGTGAATTTCGACGAATATCGCCGCGGCCGTTTCTACCAGGAATGGCTGCGCCCCCAAGGATGTGCCGACGTCGCAAATGTGGTGCTGGAGCAGGCGAACTCGTCATGTCCGATGCTGATGACGGTGATCCCCGGGCGCGAGATGTTGGACGCGAAGATGCGGGCTCGCATGCAGCTCGTGGCTCCGCATGCAAGCCGCGCTTTGATGATCAACCGGACGATCGAGCAGAAGCGGCAGAAATCGATGGCGCTGGCCGACGTCGTAGATCGCCTTAAGGCCGGCGTGATCCTGCTCGACGCCGCCTGTCAAATCGTTCACAGCAATCCGGCTGCCGATGCAATCCTGGATGCCGACGATGTCCTGAGGTCCGTCAACGGCCGGCTGCTGGCAAGGTCGGCTGACACGAATGCAGTCCTGCGCGATGTCTTCCGTGGCGAAGCCGAGGTAGCCGCCGCTGCGTCAGTCGGTTGCAATATTCAACTGACCTCGAGCGACGGGTCATATTACGTTGCCCATGTGATCGCGCTGCCTTCGCTGTTGCGGGAGGGCGGCGCGGGGCGCGCTTGTGGCGCGATCGGAGCCCTGTTCGTCTGGAAAGCGACACTCGATGCCCGTTCTTGCGCCGGGCTGATCGACCGCACGTTCGAATTGACGCCTGCGGAGCTCAGGGTTCTGCAATCCATCGTCGAAGTCGGCGGTGTGCCGGAGACGGCCGACGCGCTCGGGATCGCCGAGACGACGGTCAAGACGCATCTGCATCGTGTATTCGACAAGACCGGCACGAGCCGCCAGGCCGACCTCGTCAAGCTCGCGGCCGGATTTTCCAACCCGCTCGTTCACTGACGCGCTGGTGTCGCCGCGAAAAGCGGCAGTACGACGCCCGCATTTTCATCATCACAATGTTATCGCGCGTCATTCGTTCGGGTGACGCGATTTGCTGCGTTCTCTCCTACGAAAGCGCACACGGCTTCTTGTTCGTCGCGTTCGATTCTTGTGTGAAGCAACTCACAGCGGGTGGAAGTGAATTCCATCAATGTCGCTTGCGGGTGAGAGGAGATCGTCATGCGAACAGCGTCATGGAGTCTGGCCGGCAAGTTCCACGTCGTTGTCGATCGCATGGTCGCAGCGCTGCGTCAGCAGCGTGCAATCGAGGCGCGGCGCGTCTTGCTGAGCTACCGCCACTTGCTGGGCGCGCAACCCGAAACGTCATCTTTGAACGAATTCATTTCTGTCTGCAATGAAAAGGAAGTTTCAGAAAATGCCTACCAATCTGATGCGCGCGGGCGTTCGACCGCTCGCCCCGGTTTCCAGCGCGCGTAACGGCAGTATTGTCGCGATCGCGCTCGCCGCTGCGCTCGTCACCCTTCAACTGGTTGGCCTCGTCATGCTGGAACGATCGCACGCGCATGCGATGGATGTGTCGTTTCCGCGCGAGGCTGCAACCTGCGCTGAAAGTGCGCCCATGCCGGTCGCGCCAATTCCCTATGACTGAGCGGAGGGCGGATCATGCCTGACATCACGACCCTGCTGCTGCTCAGCGTCGCCGTGTTCGCAGGAGCCTTCGTCTCCGGACTCTCGGGCTTCGCATTTTCGGCCGTAGCGGGGGCGGTCCTGCTTCGCGTGTTTCAGCCGCTCGAAGCCGTGCCGCTGATGATGGCGTGCAGCATCGGCGTGCAGGCGACCAATCTGTGGGCACTCCGGCACAACATCCGCTGGGAGGGAAGCCTGCTCTTGATCGTCGGTGGGCTGATCGGTGTTCCGATTGCAGTGTCGCTGTTGCAGAGTACCGATACGCATCTGCTTCGGCGCGGCTTTGGCGTCGTCGTGGCGCTGTACGCGGGATACATGTTGCTGCGGCCGACGCTGGTGAGTGCCGGCGAGGCCGTCGGCCGGCACTGGGTTGCGCTGATCGGGTTCGGGGGAGGGCTGGTCGGTGGGCTCACCGCCATGCCAGGCGCGATCCCGACGATCTGGTGCGACATGCGCGGCATGCCCAAAAGCGAGCAGCGCGGCTTGGTGCAGCCGTTCATTGCGGCGATGCAGGTCTTTGCGATCGTGCTGCTGGTCGGACACCAGGATCTGTCGTCAAAGGTCTTCGTCGATCTCGCCGTCAGCCTGCCTGCGCTGTTCGCAGGCTCCGCGCTCGGGGTGATCGCCTTTCACAGGGTGAACGAGACGGTCTTTCGCAAGACCGTGCTCGTTCTGTTGCTTGTCTCCGGGATATCGCTGCTTTAGTGCCCGACGCCCTGAACCGGTGCCGCACTGATGTCGCTGCTGTGATGCACCAGCGGCTTCAGGCCGGTGATGGTCCGCAGCAGCACATAGAACACCGGCGTCAGGAACAGGCCGAATACGGTGACGCCGATCATGCCGGAGAACACGGCGACGCCCATGGCGCGCCGCATTTCGGAACCTGCGCCGGTCGAGAGTACGAGCGGCAGCACGCCCATGATGAACGCCATCGACGTCATCAGGATCGGGCGAAGCCTTAAGCGGCTCGCCTCGATCGCAGCCCGGAACGGGGTGCGGCCGGCGAATTCGAGCTCGCGCGCGAATTCGACGATCAGGATCGCGTTCTTGGCAGAGAGGCCGACCAGCACGATGAGGCCGATCTGGGTGAAGACGTTATTGTCACCCTTGGAAAGCCATACGCCGAACATGGCGGCAAGCAATCCCATCGGCACGATCATGATGATCGAGAGCGGCAGGGTCAGGCTCTCATAAAGCGCGGCCAGCACCAGGAACACCAGCAGGATGGCCAGCGGGAACACCCAGAGCCCGGAATTGCCGGCGATGAACTCCTGATAGGTCAGGTCGGTCCACTCGAACGCAAAGCCGGGCGGCAGCACTTCCGCCGCAATCCGCGTCGCCGCCTCCTGGGCCTGGCCGGAGGAATAGCCGGGCGCGGCCGCCGCGTTGATGTCAGACGATAGGAAGCCGTTGTAGCGGATCGCGCGCTCAGGCCCCGCGCTCTGACGGATCGTGAGCAGCGCCGACAATGGCACCATGTCGCCGGAGGAGGAGCGTACCTTGAGCTGCCTGATGTCGTCGGCACGGGCGCGGAACGGCGCGTCGGCCTGCACATAGACGGAATAGGTACGGCCAAACTTGTTGAAGTCGTTGACGTAGTAGGAGCCGAGGTAAATCTGCAGCGTGTTGAACACCTCTGTCACGGGCACGCCTAGCTGCAGCGCCTTGGTGCGGTCGATGTCGGCGAACAGCTGAGGCACGTTGACCTGGAAGCTCGAGAACACGCCGGCGATCTCCGGCGCCTTCTGCATCGCCGCCATGAACGCCTTGGTGGCGTCATTCAGCGCCTCATAACCGAGGCCGGCGCGGTCCTCGATCTGGAGCTTGAAGCCGCCGATGGTGCCGAGGCCGTTGACCGGCGGCGGCGGGAACATGGCGATGAAGGCTTCCTGGATGCCGGCATATTTCTTGTTCAGCTCGGCCGCCAGTGCGGGACCGCTGAGCGACGGATCCTTGCGCTCGTCGAACGGTTTCAGCGTCGAGAACACGATGCCGGCGTTGGACGAGTTGGTGAAGCCGGAGATCGACAGGCCCGGGAAAGCGACCGAGCTCTCGACACCGGGCTGGGTCAGCGCGATGTCGCTCATCTTGCGGATCACCTCTTCGGTGCGGTCGAGCGTTGCGCCATCGGGCAGGCGGGCGAAGCCGACAAGATATTGCTTATCCTGGCCTGGCACAAAGCCGCTCGGCACCTGCTGGAACAGGAAGGCGGTGATGCCGACGAGGACGACGTAGAGGCCCATCACCGCGGCCTTGCCGGAGATCACCTTGGTGACGGTGCCGCTGTAGCTTTCCGAGGAGTAGGTGAACGCTCGGTTGAAGCGGCGGAAGAACCAGCCAAGGCTCTTCTCCATGACGATCGTCAGCCGGTCCTTCGGCTCGTTGTGCCCCTTGAGCAGCAGCGCCGACAGGGCCGGTGACAGCGTCAGCGAGTTGATGGCCGAGATCACGGTCGAGATCGCAATCGTCAGCGCGAACTGCTTGTAGAACTGCCCGGTGAGGCCGGAGATGAAGGCGAGGGGAACGAACACCGCGATCAGCACCATCGCGATCGCGATGATCGGACCGGAGACCTCGCGCATCGCCTGATAGGTGGCATCGCGCGGCGACAGCCCGCCCTCGATGTTGCGCTCGACGTTCTCGACCACGACGATAGCGTCGTCGACGACGATGCCGATGGCGAGCACCAGGCCAAACAGGCTGAGCGCGTTGATGGAGAAGCCGAATAAGTGCATCACCGCGAACGTTCCGACGATCGACACCGGCACAGCCAGCAGCGGAATGATCGAGGCGCGCCAGGTCTGCAGGAACAGGATCACCACCAGCACCACCAGCGCGATCGCTTCCAGCAGGGTGTGGATGACGGCCTCGATCGAGGAGCGCACGAACTGGGTAGGATCGTAGACGATCTGGTAGGACACGCCTTCCGGCATGTTCTTCTTGATCTCCGCCATGGTGGCACGGACGTGATCGGAAATCTGGAGCGCGTTGGAGCCGGGCGCCTGGAAGATCGGGATCGCCACCGCCTGCTTGTTGTCGAGCAGCGAGCGCAGGCCGTATTCGGAGGCCCCAAGCTCGATGCGAGCGACGTCGCGCAAGCGCACGACTTCGCCGCGCGTGCCGGTCTTGACCACGATATCGCCGAACTGTTCCTCGTTGGCGAGGCGTCCCTCGGCATTGACCGACAGTTGCAGGTCGATGCCCTTGACGTTCGGGGAGGAGCCGACCACGCCGGCCGCAGCCTCGACGTTCTGCGCCTGGATTGCCTTGACAATGTCGCTTGCGGTGAGGCCATGCTCGGCCGCCTTCTGTGGATCGACCCAGACCCGCATCGAATAGTCGCCCGCGCCGTAGAGCTGGACGTCGCCGACGCCGTCGATCCGCGCCAGCCGGTCCTTGACATTGAGCACCGCATAGTTGCGCAAATACGTCATGTCGTAGCGACCGTTCGGCGACAGCAGATGCACCACCATGGTGAGGTCGGGCGAGGACTTCTTGGTGATGATGCCGAGCTGGCGCACCACGGCCGGCAGGCGCGGCTCGGCCTGTTGCACGCGGTTCTGCACCAGCTGGGTTGCCTTGTCGGGGTCGGTGCCGAGGCGGAACGTCACCGTCAGCGTCATCGCGCCGTCCGTGGTCGCCTGGCTCGACATATAGAGCATGCCTTCGACGCCGTTGATCTGCTCTTCGATGGGCGTCGCCACCGTCTCCGCGATCACCTTGGGATTGGCGCCGGGATAGGTCGCGCGCACGAGCACCGAGGGCGGCACGACATCGGGATATTCCGAGATCGGCATCGCGAACAGCGAGATCAGGCCGGCGAGAAAAATCAGGACTGACAGCACACCGGCGAAAATCGGACGATCGATGAAGAACTTTGAGAGATTCATGGCTTTGCCCCTGCAAGAGAGACAGCTCTCCCGTTGTCCGGAACGCGGGCGATACCCGTGATTCCGGAGTCGGGATGCGATGTCTTGGTCGTTCTATAACGTGGTCATCCAGGCTCGCGTCGCGCGAGCCAGGATGAGGTAACTAGCGTTGCACCACGTCCTGGTTGCTGTGGTTGGAGGCCTGCTGCCCGCGCGCGCCCATAGCCGCGATCTCGGTCTTGAGGAGAGCGCCAGGACGTACGCGCTGCAGGCCATTGACGACGATGCGGTCGCCCGGCTTCAGGCCCGCGGTCACGATGCGAAGACCATCGACCGCGCCGCCGAGCGTGATCGGCCTGTAGACCGCGCGGCTGTCGTCACCGACCGCCATCACGAACTTCTTGTCCTGGTCGGTGCCGATCGCGCGCTCGTCGATCATCACCAGCGTCTGCTGCTTCGGCTGACCCATGCGCACGCGCGCGAACTGGCCGGGGATAAAGCGCCCGTCCTCGTTGGGGAAGACGGCGCGGACGCGGATGGTGCCGCTCTGGCCGTTGACCTGATTGTCGATCAGCTGGATGTGGCCCTTGGCCGAGAGGCCGCCTGACGTCGCCATCTCCACAGGGATCTGGTCGAGCTTGCCGCGCTTGCCGGTGCTATCGGCGATCGAGTTCAGCGCGCGCAGCACGACCTCTTCGTCCGCATCGAACGAGGCGTAGATCGGATTGACCGAGACCAGCGAGGTCAGCACCGGGGAAGCGGTGCCGGCGGCGACGAGGTTGCCGACGGTGACTTCGATCTTGCCGACACGGCCGTCGACGGGCGCGCGCACCTCGGTGTAGTCGAGATTGAGCTTTGCGGTCTGCAGTGTCGCTTCGGCCGCCTTCACATTGGCGATGGCTTCGCGATTGGCGTTGTCGCGCTGGTCGTAATCGCGCCGCGTGACCACGGCGTTTCCGACCAGCTGGGCGCCGCGTTCGAGCTCGCTCTGGGTGAACACGACGCGCGCTTTCGCAGCTTCGAGCTGGGCGGCGGCCTTGTCGACCTCTGCAGCGTAAGGTGCCGGATCGATCTTGAACAGCACATCGCCGGCCTTCACCAGCGCGCCTTCGGCGAAGTTGGTCGACAGGATCGCGCCGGCGACGCGCGGGCGAAGCTCGACGCGCTGGATGGCCTCGAGCCGGCCGGAGAAATCGTCCCACAGCACGGTCTGCTTGGGTTCGATCATTGCGACGGTGACGGGAACGGCCTGCTCAGCGGCAGCGGCCGTTGCCGTCGCCTGAGCGGCGTGGAAGTAGTGGCCGGTCGCGATCGAGCCGGCGACGGCGAGGGCGCCGACGATGGCGACACCACCGAGAAGACGGCGGACACGGCCGGCGGGAGACGTTTCTTGGGAGGGGGGCATTTGCGCGCTCCAGATATGTAGTGTTCACTACAGATGTGGAGCTGGATACCGCAGCGCAAGATACTTATGTATCATTCGCTAAGAAAATTGTAGCCGCTTACCGCAAGAATGGGAAGGCGGAAGAGAAAAGAAAGACAGAACAAATAGATAGGATCTGGCGTTAGACGGAGTGACGCCGATTCCTGAGGAGACAGGCACATGGGCATGGGACGTCCCCGCGAGTTCGACGCCGACGTCGCGTTGGATCAGGCGATGGAAGTGTTTTGGCGCCATGGCTATGAGGGCGCCACGATTGCCCAGCTCACCGAGGCCATGAGCATCAACCCGCCGAGCCTCTATGCCTGTTTCGGCAACAAGGAAGGCCTGCTGAAGGCCGCGCTGGACCGCTACACCAAACTGCGCGGCGCCTGGATGGACGAGGTGGTGGCCGCACCGACCGCCCGCGAGGTCGCCGAGCGGATGCTGATGGGCATCGCCGAGAAGCAGACCGATCCCGCCAATCCACCCGGCTGCCTGCTCGTGCAGGGCGGCATCGCCTGCGGCACCGGCTCCGAAAACGTCCCCTTCGAGCTTGCTGCCCGTAGAGCCCAGAACGAGGACCAGCTGCGCGACCGCTTTGTTCGCGCGAGGGCGGAGGGCGATCTCAAGCCGACTGCCGATCCTGCCGCGCTCGCGCGCTATGTTTCGGCCGTCTCTGTCGGCATGGGCGTGATGGCGTCCTCAGGCTCCGATCGCGAAGCGCTGCGGCAGGTGGCGAACGTGGCGGTGCAGGCGGTCGAGGCGCAGTCGGCCGATAGAACCTGATTTAGCTCGGCAGGGACGGTGGCGACACGAAGCCGCCGAACTCGCGCTCGATCAATCGAGCGAGCGCAATCGTTGTGCGGTCTTCCAGATACGGTCCGATGATCTGGACGCCGATTGGCAGGCCTGAGGCTGAGCGCTCGATCGGAACGGCGGTCGCGGGCAGACCGCAGGTCGAGGCGGGGTCGGCCCAAATGAAACTTGCATCGGAGTAATTGTAGAGCTTGCCGTCGATGTCGAGCTGGCGCGCGTCGAACGGCTCGGAATGGTCGTGTGGAAAGGCCGGCACGGCGGCGGCCGGGTAGATCACCGCGTCGAACGCGCGGAACAGCTCATGCCATTGCTGTTGCAGTTGCAGGCGCGCGGCATCGGCCGCCAGCCATTCACGATGGATCATGCCCCAGCCGCGGGCGCGCTCTGCCTGCAGGCTGCGGTCGTCGGGCGAGAGTTCTGCAGCAAGTCCTTGCGCCTCCGCGATATCAGCCGGAGTGAGACGCGGGCTTCTCGCTGCATTCAACAGCTTCATGTAGAGCCGCGCGGATTCGGCGAGATCTGGCAATGACGTGCTCGCGCGTGCGACCTGCGCGCCCGATTTGCCGAGCCTATCCGCCAGCCGTCCGATCGCGGACCGCACGGCATCTCCTGTCGGCATCATTGGATGCGTATCGATTACAAGGATCCTGAAATCCCTGAGCTGCTCATGGCGTGGGGCGGGCAGCGCAAGGCGGTAGCCGACACCGTCGCGCGTCTCGTCGGGACCGGCGATCACGTCGAGAGACAGGGCGAGGTCCGCGGCCGTGCGCGCCATCGGTCCGACGACGGCAAGATCGCCCTGGCCGGGAACGGGGCGTGCCGGCGGCAGGCCGTATCCGCGCAGCGGGACCAGGCCGAGGCTCGGCTTGTGGCCGAACACACCGCAGAAATGCGAGGGCACCCGGATCGAGCCGCCGATGTCAGAGCCGATAGAGAGCGGACCGAACCCTGCGGCGAGCGCCGCTCCGCATCCGCCCGAGGAGCCGCCGGGCGACCGGCCGAGGTCCCACGGGTTGTTGGTCGTCCCGTGGATCTCGTTGTAGCTCTGGAAGTCCCTGAGGCCGATAGGGATGTTGGTCTTGCCGATGATGACGGCGCCCGCCGCCTTCAGCCTCGACACGACGAGGGCATCTTCCGCCGGTTGGAAGTCCTTGAAGTGTGGAAAGCCCCACGTCGTCGGCAGGCCGGCCACGTTGAACGGCTCTTTCAACGTCACGGGAATGCCGAGCAACGGCAACTGCTCGCCGCGCCCAAGCGCGGCATCGGCTGCACGCGCGGCCTCCCTCGCACGATCGAAATCGCGAACGATGATGGCATTGATCGGCCCGTCCAGCGCCTCGATCCTGGCGATCGTGTGTGCCAGCAATTCCGACGCAGAGATCCTGCGCGCGTGCAGGGCGCTCAAAAGTGCGCCGATCGAGCCGTAGTTCAGGTCGGCGGCGTCTGCGGTCATCACGCGCTCCATTGTATCCCGGCCGAGACCCTGTAGCCCGGATGGAGCGCAGCGCAATCCGGGATATGTCGAGACTGGGATGCAGGACCCGGATGACGCTATCGCTCCATCCGGGCTACGGGACAGTGGCTCTTCCTTCGGGGCGCCCGCTTGCGGCCGCCTCTCAGGACGCTTCCTTCAGCACTGGTGCAGCGGATTCCTCCGTCTTCAGCTCCTCGAGGCTGCGATGCCTGGGCTCGATGCCGAGGGCCCAGACCGTGATGATCTGAATCACCAGCAGCCCGATCATCATTGCCATGACGCCCGCCACGCTGCGCGATTCGAAGAGCGACACGACAAGAAATGGCGTGACGATGGTGGCGCCGCGCCCCAGCGTATTGACGATGCCGGAGGCGCGCAGGCGAACCTCGGTCGGAAACAGCTCGGGAATGTAGATGCCGAACAGCAGGGCGACCAGCACATAGATCGGCACGGTCAGCGCGAAGCCCACGGCCGGCAGCAGGATCGGATCCGAGATCATCGGGTAGAGGATGCCCAAGGCCACCGTGATCATCGACGCGCCGATGATGGTCGGCTTGCGGCCCCAGCGGTCGGCGGTCAATGCGCCGATGGCCGAGCCGATCGGCGCGCCCAGCGCCATCAGCAGCGAATAGCCGAACGAGGTTGCGATCGACAGACCCTGCTTGACGAAGAACACGGGCAGCCAGGTGACGAAGCCGTAGAGCAGCGTGTTGATGGTGATCAGGCAGACGGCGCCGACGATCATCCGTGACAGCAAGGGTGCGGCGAACAGCGTGCCGAGATCGGCAGCGACCGGGACCGATGTCGTGGCCACCGGCGCGGGCAAGGGCTGCCCCTGCGCGGCCTCCTTCTCGATGGCCTGCATCAGCGCTTCGGCCTCCGCGGTACGTCCCACCGCTTCCAGCCAGCGCGGCGATTCCGGCAGCGACTTGCGCATGTACCACACCACCAGCGCGCCGATGCCGCCGAGCACGAACATGGAGCGCCAGCCGAATTGCGGCACCAGCACGGATGCGACGAGCAACGCAACGGGGAGGCCCGTCACGACGCACACGGTGGTGAAGCCGAGCCATTTGCCGCGCGTGCGCGCAGGCACGAATTCCGTCATCGCCGAATAGCCCACGACATTCTCCGCTCCCAATCCAACGCCCATCACGAAACGGCAGGCGATCAGGAAGGCCATGTTTGGCGCGAACGCGGCGGCCAGGGAAGCAAGGCCGAAAAGCAGCAGATTGAACTGGTAGGTGAAGCGGCGTCCGTAGCGGTCGCCGAGAAAGCCGGTGCCGAATGATCCCAGCATCATGCCGACGAAGGTCGCGGAGATGAAGGCGGCATTCTGGGCGAGGGTCGAGAAGCCCGTCTTCAGCGTCACGCTGAGCACGGTCCCGGCGATGTATATGTCGAAACCGTCGAAGAACATGCCGATGCCGATCAGCAGCATGATGCGGCGGTGGAATGGACCGATCGGCAGCCGATCAAGACGGCTACCTGCGTTCACCGATGTCGACATTGACGCTCTCCCTTGACTGAAATCCCTGATGATGCGGCCCGCCTTCTCCGGACGGTCGGCCGCTTTGCAATTTTGCTAGTTCAGCCGCTTCTGGCTGGCCGTGTCGCGGTACCAGTCGAACGGCTGCTCGTGCGTGGCGACCATCACGCTCTTGGTGTTGAAGTGGTCGTCAAAGCTTTCGGTGCCGCATTCGCGGCCGATACCGGAATCGTCGACGCCCCCCCAGGGCGAAGCCGGATCGAGCCGGTGGTGATCATTGACCCAGACGATGCCGGCCTTAACGGAAGCCGCGACGCGGTGCGCGCGCGCGACATCGCGGGTGCGGATCGCTGCGGCGAGGCCGAACGGCGAATCATTAGCAAGCCGCAGCGCATCGGCTTCGTCCTTGAACGGCGTCACCGAAGTAAAGGGACCGAACACCTCCTCCTGGAAGATGCGCATGTCGGATGTGACGTCGGCAAAGACCGTCGGTTCGACGAAATAGCCGTTGTCATGGCCCGGCACCTTCGCGGCAACGCCGCCGGTGACGAGGCGCGCGCCATCGTCGTGACCATAGCCGGCATAGGTGAGAACACGGTCGCGCTGCCGGGCGGAGATCACGGGGCCCAGTTGCGTGCTCGCGTCGAAGGGATCGCCGATGCGGATCGTGCGGGTCTTGGCCTTCAGCTTCTCGACAAACTCGTCATAGATCGAGGCCTGAACGATATGACGCGAAGCGCAGACGCAGGTCTGGCCCGCGCCGATGAAGGCGCCGAACGCGGCGTAGTTGACGGCGCGGTCGACGTCGAAGTCGTCGAACACCATCACCGGCGTCTTGCCGCCGAGTTCCATGGTCTGATGCGCGAACACTTTTGCTGCCGCGCTGCCGGCAATGCGGCCGGCCTCGGTGCCGCCGGTCAGGACCAGCTTGTTGATGTCGCCATGCTCGGCCAGCATCTTGCCGGCGCTCTGGCCGAGACCGAGAACGATATTGAAGACGCCGGGCGGAAGGCCGGCCTCGGTGAAGATCTGCGCGAGCTTCAAGGTCGTCAGCGGCGTGTATTCGGACGGCTTGACCACGGTGACGCAGCCGGTCGCCAGCACCACGGCGAGCGATTTGCACAGGATCATCAGCGGATGATTGAACGGCGTGCAGTTGGCAACGATACCGATGGGCGTACGTAGCGTGTAGTTCAGATAGGCGCCTTCGACGGGAATGACGGAATCGCGGCGCGACAGCGCAAGACCGGCAAAGTAGCGGAAGAAATCGGGCAGGCGGGAGAGCTGCGCGCGGGTCTCATTGATCGGGCGGCCGTTGTTGAGGGTCTCCAGCCGGTACAGGCTGTCGAGATTGGCCTCGAAGGCATCGGCGAGCTTGTTGACCAATCTTGCCCGTGCGCGTGTGTCCATGCCGCCCCAGGCTTTGCCTTCAAACGCGGCGCGCCCGCTTCGCATGGCGCGGTCGATATCCTCTGCGGTCGAATTGGGAATGCGGGCGATGACGTCGCCAGTCGCGGGGTTGCGCACGTCGAGCATCGCGCCATTGCCGGCTTCGACTTCCCGGCCATCGATGAAGTTGCCGTGGAGTTCGACGTCGATCGAGGCGGGTTTCGACGGAACGTTCATGGCGACCTCTCTTCGACGATGACGGCGTTGCGCTTGAGCGCCGGCAGAACGCGCTTTTCGGTGGCCCCGATATGGGCCTTGATGATCCGCGCCGCGGTTCGCGTTTCGCGGCTCTGCATGGCATCGATCAGGGCAACATGCTCGGCGACGAGCTTTGCCGGGTCATGGCCTTTCAGGTTGGAAATGCTGACGCGGACGAGGCGATCGGCCTGACCGATCAGGTCGCACAGCGCCGTGGCCATGCGGCGATTGCCGGAGGCATGCGCGAGCGCCGTGTGGAAACCCCTGTTGTAGGCGATGAAGTCCTCGTGGTTGCCCGAGAAGCGGCGGAATTCGTCGAGCGATTTCAGAACGCTGTCGGGTGCACTCTCGATCGCCTCGGCAACGCAGGCCGGCTCGAGCGCGAGACGGAAGCGGAGGAGGTCGCGGGCATCCGAGAGCGAGATCGGCGTGACCCGGTAGCCCTGGCGTGGCTGCACCGTGACGAGATGCTCGCGCTGCAACCTCAAAAGGGCATCCCGCACTGGCTGGCGGCTGACCTCATAGCGCTCGGCGAGATCCTGCTCGCGCATTTCATCACCAGGCGCTAGGCGGCAGGCTAAAATATCAGCGCGGAGGAGGTCATAGATATTTTCGCGTAGAAGCATGGATTCGTGGGTCTCCCTGTCCTCAATCTCTCAGTCCTGATATTTCACGTCAAGGCCCGAATGCTTGAATTTCCGGCGATTTGATTTATCAATCGGATCGATGAGGCACATGCGATCGCGCGTGTTCCGCGCGACGCAGTGGAGAAAAGACCGGATATGGACAGGCTTCTTGCCAACGGGACCGTCAACGCCGCGCAATCGGGGGAGGGGCCGCCGCTGTTTCTGTTCCACTCGCTGCTGTCGGATCGTGCGAGCTTTCAGGCGGTCGTGCCCGAGTTCGAAAAGTCGTTCCGGACCATCGTGCCGGAATTGCCGGGGTTCGGCCGTTCACGGCCCGTGGAAGGTGGTCTCGATGCGGTCGCGGACCGGATGGCTGAGGCCGTGCGGGATGCCGCAGGCGGGGCGCCGGCGATCGTGCTCGGTAATGGCTACGGTGGGTTCGTCGCCCTGCAGATGGCGATCCGGCATCCGGAGATCGCCAGCAAGCTGGTTCTCGCCGATTGCGGTGCTGCTTTCTCGGAGCCCGGCCGCGAAGCGTTTCGCAACATGGCGAGAGTGTCGCGGGAGAAAGGGCTGGAGGCTATCACCGAGGTCGCGATGCGCCGCCTGTTCGCGCCGGAGTTTCAGGAGCGGCATCCTGAGCTGATGCGGGATCGTCGTGCGGCCTTTTTGGAGACCAATCCGGAGGTGTTTCGTGCTGCATGCGATGCTCTGGCAGGCCTTGATCTCCGCTCCGAGCTTACGAAGGTAAAAGTCCCGGTTTTGGTCCTAGTCGGCGAACGCGACGAGGCAACGCCACCGCCGATGTCGCATGAATTGGCCGCGGGGTTGCCGCACGCCGAACTCAAGATCCTCGCGGGTTGCGCCCACGTGCCGCAGTTGCAATCGCCGCGACAGTTTCTTGATGCGATGAAGGGATTTCTGCTCTGAGTGCGCAGGCCGTATAAGGGCGGATCAGCTCTGCGGCCTCGCACACGAGTCAGCAATGTTTGCCCTGACGTTTCTCGGCACCTCGGCCAGCGTTCCCTCCGCGGAGCGCAATCATCCGGCGCTTCTCCTGGAGGCGGCGGGCGAGCGCATGCTGATTGATTGCGGCGAGGGGACGCAACGCCAGCTGTTGCGGAGCGGCGCCGGCTTTCGGCGACTTGATCGCATCCTGCTGACCCATGCTCATCTCGACCACGTGCTCGGTATCCCTGGTCTGTTCTCGACATTGGGATTGCGGCAAACCTCCGATGCGATGACCATTCATGGCGGCTCGGGCACGCTCGATATCGTCATCCAAATGCTTGCCGGCCTGTGGGGCGCGGGACGGGCGCCGATCGCCGTGCAGTTCGCGCCGCTGTCCGAGGGGCGGGTCGTCGATGCCGGCGACTTCACCGTCGACTGTTTTCCGGTCCGCCACCGCGATACCGACAGCTTTGGATTCTCTTTCCAGAGTCCCGCGCGTCGCCACCTCTTGTCCGACCGCCTGTCCGCGCTTGGTGTGCCTGATGGGCCTGTGCGCGGCGAGCTGGCCGCAGGGCGGTCCATCACGATTGAAGACGGCCGGACGATTGATCCGGAGGATGTCCTGGGGCCGCCAAGCGGCGGCAAGAAGCTGGTCGTGATAGGCGACACCGAGACCACCGAGGGGCTCGCCAAATACGTCGCGGACGCCGATGTGCTGGTGATCGAAGCGACGTTCCTGGATCGCGACGCGCCGACTGCGCGGGACTACGGTCATCTCACCGCGGCGGAGGCGGCGCGGTTTGCGGCCGCGAACCGCGTCCGGCAGCTCGTACTCACGCATCTGTCAGGCCGCTATGAGGACGATGAGATTCTAGCGGAGGCAGCCAAGATCTTCCCGAATGTCCGGATTGCCGCCGACTTCGACCGTATCGCTGTTTAGGCAGCCTGCTGCAGGCTTATTAAGCTTACCTGTCAAGGTTTACGCGACATCATTCCCGCAGCCGCGCGCCAGCGCGATATTTTCCAAAGATCAGAAATCAGCCTTGTATTGTGAGTACCATGTCTCGTTCCGTTGAATTGATCGTTGAGGGCTATGTGAAGCTGAACGATCGCGATGCGCTGAAGGATATTTTGGCCCACCGCCAGGATCTGCTGCGGCAGCTGGTGGCCGTGAACGGTGTCGACCCGAAACAGGCCATCGCGCAGGTGAACGAGGAGATCACCATCATCGAAGCCGGGCTTGCGACGCTGGTTCCGGAATAGCAGGCTTGAAAAATCGCGCTTCGGCGGAAGGCGCGCTCATGCTCAGCTCGACAGGCCCGACTTGATCGCGAGCTCCCGCACCATGCCCGTCAGTTTCATCAGCTTTGGCAGGGCCTGCTCGCGAAAAGTTGGCAGGTCCATGCGCATCGCGTCCACGGTGACACTCAGTCCCGCGATCACTGAGCCCTGGGCGTCGAGGATCGGCGTCGCCAACGTGCGCAGGCCATAGGCGTTCTCGCCGTCCGAGACGGCGTGGCCTTTCTTCTTCACCTGCTCGAGCCGGGCGAGCAAGGCATCGAGATCGGTCAGCGTCCGCTCCGATAATTTGACGCGGGGCCGTGACTCCAGCCGCTGGATCTGCTCGTCGCGGGGAAGATGCGCCAGCATGGCATGGCCGAGCGCAGCACTGTAGGCCGGGATGCGCGCGCCCGGCCGGCGATCCATCTTGTAGCGGTCGAGACCTGCACTGACGCGTGCGAGATAGATCACGTCACCGCCATCGAGCATGCCGAGTGAGGCCGCATCGCCGACCTCAGGCACGAGATCGCGCAACAAAGGCTCGACGATGTTCCGCAATGATCCGTGCGACAACACGGTGTAGCCGAGGTCGAGGCAGGCGACGCCGAGACGGAACCGGCGGCTTTGCGGCACCGCCTGGAGATAGCCGAGCTCGACCAGGGTCTGGATCAGCCGGAATGCCGTGCCCCGGTCGAGATCGGCGCGCGCGGCAACTTCGCTCAATGTCAGTTCAAAGGCCTCGCTGGTGAAGCTCTTGAGCACGGCAAAGGCCTTGCCGACGGAGGCGACGTAATTCTTGGGGTTCTTGTCCCCCGGGTTTTTCGGAGGCGCCTCCGATACGCGCTTTGCCGCCTTCTTTTCGACCTTGGCCATGCCTGAATGCCCTGCCATGACAGCCGCAGCCCTTGACGCGGCGGCAGCCTGATCTTACCAACAGGTCTGACTATAACAAATGTTCGCATTCCGAACAAGATCGATCTGACCGATCGGAGGAAGCTTTGTCGACATCATCGCTGCACCCTCATGGCGTGTTCTGCGCCGCGCTGACGCCGCTCGATGCCGAGCTCGCGCCCGATCACGCGCGTTTCGTCGCGCATTGCCGCTACCTGCTGGACGAAGGCTGCGATGCCATCGCGATGCTCGGCACGACGGGCGAGGCGAACTCCTTCTCGGTCGCCGAGCGCACGGCGCTGCTGGAGGCCGTGATCGCCGGCGGCATCAAGCCGAACCAGTTGCTGCCCGGCACCGGCGTCGTTGCGTTCACCGAGACCGTCGCGTTGACGCGCCATGCCCTGTCGGTCGGCGTCGAGACCGTGGTGATGCTGCCGCCGTTCTACTACAAGAATGTCAGCGATGATGGCGTCTACGCTGCCTACAATGAGATCATCCAGCGCATCGGCGATAGCAGGCTCAAGATCGTGCTCTATCACATCCCGCAGATGTCGATGCAGCCGATCTCGCATGCGCTGATCGAGCGGCTGCGCAAGGCCTACCCGTCAACGATCGTCGGTATCAAGGATTCCTCAGGCGACTTCGCCAATATGACCACAATGGTTGAGCGTTTCCCGGGCTTCTCGGTGCTGACCGGCGCCGATCCGCTGCTGCTGCCGCTGCTGCGCAAGGGCGGCGCGGGCTGCATCACCGCGACCTCCAACCTCGTCGCGCGCGATCTCGCTTATGTCTTCAGGCATTTCCGCGACAGTGACGACGACGCAACCCTTGCCGCTGCGCAGGCGCGCATCATCAAGGCTCGTGAGCTGGTCTCGCGCTTCGCGCAGATGCCCTCCCTGAAGGCACTGATGGCCGAGCGCACCGGTCACGCCGGCTGGCAGCGTCTGCGGCCGCCGCTGGAGACCTTGCCGGCGGCTCAACTGAAAGAGCTACTCGCGAATGCCGCGGCATTCGCTGCGGCCGCTTAGGGTTTGGCTCGAGAGCGGCGCAACGATGACCACCGTTCGCATGCTTGCCGACGATCTCACTGGTGCACTTGACACCGCGGCGGAGTTCGTCGGCCTGTGCGGACCGTTTGACGTCGTCTGGGGAGGTGCGCCCGCGGCGTCAGATTCCCTGAGCCTGGCGATCGACAGCGGCACCCGTGAGCGTTCGAAGGCCGAAAGCGCCAAGATCGTCGCTCGGCTGGCGCCGCTGCTTCAGGGCGGAGATATCGCCTACAAGAAAGTCGACAGCCTGCTCCGCGGCGCCTGGGCGGCTGAGCTCGGGGCCTGCCTGAGCACGCGTCATTGGGCGTCTTGTGTGATCGCACCTGCGTTCGACTATCAGGGGCGCCGCACCGTCGAAGCTCAGCAATATGCGCGTACCGTGCAAGGCGACTGGAACCGCGTCGGCGACAATCTGCTGGATCAGCTGAAGCGGGATGGCATCGCGGCGCTGCGCGGCAGCCCCGACACGCTGGCGCAAGGCGGCGTTCAGGTGTTCGATGCCGAGAGTGACCTCGATCTCGACCGTGTCGTCGAAATGGCGCGACGGATGCCAGGGCCCGTGCTCTGGTGTGGCAGCGGCGGTCTGGCCGGCGCACTTGCCCGCAATCATGGCGCAGCCGCGCCGTCGGTCCTGAAGCGACCGGTGCTGGGCTTGTTCGGTTCGGATCAAGCAACAACGGCGTCCCAACTGGCGGCGTGTGGTGAGGCGACCCTGGCGTTGACCGAGAGCGAGGCCAGTGCCGGCGTTCAGCGGAAGCTTGCAGACGACGGTGTGGCTTTGGTGAAATTCGCGCTGCCCGATGGCCTGTGGCGCGCCGAAGCAGCGCAACGGATCGCGCGCGAGCTGACGAGGCTGATCTCAGTGCTTGATCCGCCGGGAACCCTGATCGTTGCTGGCGGCGAGACGCTGAAGGCCGTATGCCTTGCCCTCGGCGCGCATGCGCTCCAGGTCACGGGACGCATCGTGCCGGGTTTGCCGCGCTCCACCTTGCAAGGCGGCCGCTGGGCCGGCGTCGACGTTATCTCGAAATCCGGAGCGTTCGGCGCGCGCGATCTCTGGCGCGATCTGATCCGGGACAATCATCTGCTCAATATGGAGGGTCCGACATGACCTCTCGCCATCTTGCCATTACCATGGGTGATCCCGCCGGGATTGGACCGGAGATCATCGTCAAGGCTTGCGTCGGGTTGAAGGAGCGCATCGCGAAAGGCGATCTGCGCCTCCTGATCATCGGCAGCGGCGCGGCGCTGGACGGCGCGAAGGCCGCGCTCGGGGCTGACGTTGCGATCCCGCAAGTCACGACCGACGATCGCGACTGGCCGAACCTCTGCTACCTGCAAGCCGACGCCGAGGGCGACCCGATCAAGCCCGGCATCCTCAGCGCCGATGGCGGCCGCTTTGCCTACAAGGCGATCGAGCAGGGCGTGCGCCTGACGCAGGCTGGCCGCACGGCGGCGATCGTCACCGCGCCGCTCAACAAGGAGGCGCTCAACAAGGCCGGCTATCACTTCCCCGGTCATACCGAGATGCTGGCGCATCTCACCGGCGTACGCGGCTCGGTGATGCTGCTGGCCCATGGCAACATGCGCGTCAGCCACGTCTCGACCCACGTCGCGCTGGAGGACGTGCCGAAGCGTCTGACGCCGGAGCGGCTGCGCATGGTGATCGATCTCACCCATGACGCTCTGCGCCGGCTCGGCATCGCCAAGCCCAAGATCGCGATCGCCGCGCTCAACCCGCATGCGGGCGAGGGCGGCCTGTTCGGTCGGCAGGACATCGACGTCTCCGCGCCGACGATCGCCAAAGCCGTCGCCGACGGTCTCGATGTGGTCGGCCCGGTGCCGGGCGACACCATCTTCGTCAAGCTGCGCGCCGGCCAGTTCGATGCAGCGGTCGCGATGTATCATGACCAGGGGCACATCCCCGTAAAACTGCTTGGCTTTCAGGTCGATCCCACCACCGGTCGCTGGCAGGAGCTCTCCGGCGTCAACATCACGCTCGGCCTGCCGATCATTCGCACCTCCGTCGATCACGGCACCGCCTTCGACATTGCCGGCAAGGGCATCGCCAACGAGCACAGCCTGATCGAGGCGATCGACTACGCCGAGCGGCTCGCCGCCGGCGCTTCCAAGTAACGGGATCGAGCCAGAGATGACCAACGCCTTCACGCCCATCGAAATCCTCCGTCCCACCATCCTGGAGTTCGGCAACGGCACGATCACGGCTGCGGCGCGCTTCGCCGATCGGATCGGTGCCAAGCGGCCGCTGGTGATTTCCGATCCCTTCAATGCCCGCCGCGTAGATACGCTGGCGCTGCCGGGCGCGGTGAAGGTGTTCGGCGAGGTCAAGCCGGAGCCCGATCTGCCCAATCTCGAGAGGGCGGTCGCGATGGCGAAAGAGACCAAGCCGGATCTCGTGGTCGGCTTCGGCGGTGGCAGCGCGATGGATCTCGCCAAGCTGGTTGCGGTGATGTGCACGGGCGATGTCGCCTTTGCCGACATCGTCGGGCCGGAAAAGGTGGCTGGCCGCAGCGTCGCGCTGATGCAGATTCCGACCACCTCGGGCACCGGTAGCGAGGCCGGCACCCGCGCGCTCGTCACCGATCCCGTCAGCCAGAACAAGCAGGCGGTGCAGAGCCGCTTCATGCTGGCCGACATCGCCATCGTCGATCCTGATCTGACGATGACCGTGCCGAAGGAAATCACGGCAGCCACCGGCGTCGATGCGCTGGCGCATTGCGTCGAGGCCTATACTAGCCGCAAGGCGCATCCGACGATCGATCTCTATGCGCTCGAAGGGGCGCGGCTGGTCGGGAAGTATCTCAAGCGTGCGGTGGCCGACGGCAGCGACCGGGAAGCCCGCGCCGGTCTTTCGTTGGCCTCGCTCTATGGCGGCTATTGCCTGGGGCCCGTGAACACCACCGCCGGTCACGCCGTGGCCTATCCCCTCGGCACGCGCCATCACATCGCCCACGGTTTGGCCTGCGCGATGATCTTCCCGCACACGCTGGCGTTCAACATGCCCGCGGTCGAGATGAAGACGATGGCGGTGCTCGGAGCTCTCGGTCTGCCCGAGCAGCGCGATCCGAAGTCTGCGTTCGATGCGACCTACGCGTTCTGCAAGAACCTCGGCGTGGAGATGCGGCTGTCGGCGCTCGGCGTGCCCAAAAGCGATCTCGGCGTCATGGCCGATGAGGCGCACGCGATCAGGCGCCTGCTCGACAACAACCCGCGCGATCTGAGCCGGGATGCGATCCTCAACATGTACGAGGTCGCGCTTTAGCCGTCTCCGCCGCACACCCGCGGCCACCAAAACAACAACAGCGAAAATAGAGGAAACTTCGATGAGATCGATGTGGCTTGGTCTTGCGTCGGCAATCCTGCTGGCGGTCTCGCCGGCGCTGGCGCAGGACGGCTATCCGTCCAAGCAGGTGACCGTGATCGTGCCCTTCGCCGCCGGCGGCACCGCGGACATTTTCGCGCGCATGATCTCCAACCATTTGCAGATGAAGCTGGGCAAGCCGTTCGTGGTCGAGAATGTCGGCGGCGCCGGCTCGATTCTCGGCGTTACGCGGCTCGCAAAGTCGACGCCTGACGGCATCACGATCGGGCTTGCCAGCACCTCGGCGCTCGCGATCAATCCGTCGCTGTATGGTCCGAAGCTCAGCTACCAGCCCGACAGGGATCTGGCGCCGGTTGCCCAGATCAGCGTCGTGCCCAACGTGCTCGTCGTCAATCCCAACAAGATCAAGGCGCGCACCGTGCCGGAGCTGATCGCCTATCTGAAGGCAAATCCGGACAAGGTCTCGTTCGGCTCGGCCGGCGTCGGCACCTCGCAGCATCTCGCTGGCGAGCTGTTTCAGCAGATGACCGGCACCAAGATGGTGCACGTGCCCTACAAGGGCTCGAGCCAGATGCTGACCGACTTGCTCAGCGGCCAGATCGATCTCGCCTTCGACAACGTGCCGCTGCTGTTGCCGCAGGTGAAGACTGGCCAGCTCGCGATGCTCGCGACCGCAACGCCGAAGCGCGCCGCGTTCGATCCTGAGATGCCTGCGGTTGCCGAATTCCTGCCGGGCTTCGAAGCCGTCGCCTGGCACGGCGTCTTCGTGCCTGCTGCGACGCCGAAGCCGATCATCGAAAAGCTCTCGGCCGAGATCCGCGCCTTCATGCAGCAGCCGGAGACGGTGCAGAAAATGGCCGAGCTCGGCGCCACAGCCGTCGCGGTCGATTCCGAGCCGTTCGCGGCCTACATCGGCTCCGAGACGGAGCGCTGGAAGAAGGTGATTGAAGCCGCGAACATCAAGATGGAGTAGGGGCGATCCATCCACCGCAGCGCTTGCCAGCTTGGGGACGAGCAGGTAGAAGGCTGCACGCCTGAGCCGTGATTTGCGCTATCAGCGCTTCCGGCCGCAGTCGGACAAGTCAGTAAGATATTGAATTTGTTCGGCTATTCCGTTGGGGAATGGTGTAACGGTAGCACAACAGACTCTGACTCTGTTTGTCTTGGTTCGAATCCAGGTTCCCCAGCCAATTCCAGGCGCTTCCTGAAGGTCTAAATCGCCTCTTATCCGGCCGCTTACCGCGAGGCCGCTCGCGGCGGTTTGCCTCACCCGGGCCTCGTCATCACAGGTCGGATGAGCACCTCGCGGATCGTCCTTGGGGCGCACAACTCAAGGAGATTCATGATGCCCTATGTCGATGGTTTCGTGCTCGCCGTGGCGAAGGACAAGATCGAGGCCTACAAGGCGCTAGCGCGAACGGCCTCCGCGGTGTGGATGGAGCATGGCGCGCTCGATTATGTTGAATGCATCGGCGACGACGTTCCCTATGGCACGCTCACCTCGTTTCCGCGCGCGGTGATGGCGAGTGAGGATGAGGTCGTGGTGTTTTCCTGGATCGTCTACCGTAACAGGGAGAGCCGCGATGCCGTCAATGCCAAGGTGATGGCCGATCCCAGGCTCAAGGGTTCGGACATGCCGTTCGACGGCAAGCGGATGATCTATGGTGGCTTTACCACGCTGCTGAAGGCAGGCGGAGCGGACTGACCGACGATGGCGCAGCAGTAGGTGTGACGTGCAGGCCGTCGCTACGGCTTGGCCGGGGGCGGTTGCAGCGGCGCGACTGCGGGAGGCGCGGAGCCGTCGGTGATGCGTTCGCGCGTCGTGCGAATGCGCTTCGGCTCGGAGGTGGACGAGGACTTGCCGGCATACGCCGTCGGCGCAAATTTGCCGTCGGTCTGCTCGTCGCGCGGCCGTACCTTTACATCATGGACCGTGGCTCCGGCCGCTGGCGCAGTTGGCGGCTCCAACTGAGCCTGCGCCAGCGCGACCGTGGCCGCGCCAATCGTGCCAATGAGGATGATCAGGAAACCAAGCCGATCGAGACCTGACTTTTCGCGCGTCATATTTCACCGCTGATGTCGGGCCCCCGCCGCGCGGCAGACTAGACCAGCCGGGGCGGCTCTGGAAGCCGCCCGGTGCACGCGAGCGGCGCGCCGAACTACTTGATCTTGTCGTAGGCCGCGGCGAAATCGTTCAGCGGCATCGGGATCGCGATCGTTTCCTTGGCCATGTTCTGGAAGGAGACCTTCAGCTGCTTGCCCGAGCGCAAGGCAGCCAGCAGGTCCGGCGCGATCGGCGTCGAGGCGTAGCAGCCGCGATTCTCGCAAGTTTGGATCTGGAGGTCGACGGTCTTGCCTTCGTCGACCTGGAGTTTGGCGCCGATCGGCAAATTGAGGCCGAGCGGCAGCTGGAGCAGCGCCACCGGCGTGCGTGTGTCGGGAGCGATGCGGATGTTGATCAGGACGATGGTTTGGCCGGTCTTGGTCAGAACCGCGTTCTGCTCCATCGCGCATTCGAGCGGAGCATCGCGGCTCGCGCTGGTGCAGCGCGCGATCCAGCCGGGCTGCGGCGGGGTGCCGTCGGCTTGCGGTTGAGTGGGCGCGGGCGAAGGTTGCGCGGCCGGGGCAGGCGGAGCTGCGTTCTTCTTGGCGCCTTGCTGGGCATGCGCGACGCCCGTCGACATCAGGGCAGCGGCGGCGAGGGCGACAAGTCTGGATTGCATGAGCATGGCGAGACCGCGTTGGCGTGAACCGAGGGGCTCGCTGTAGCGTCGCGGGAGCCGCGGCGCAAGCTTACTCGGCGGCTTCCTTGACGGTGCCGCGTCTGGACGTCTCGTGCCCCTCGTCCTCGGCCGACGGGTTCTTGAACAGGTTCGCAAACTTGTCGAGATAGAGATAGACCACCGGGGTCGTGAACAGGGTCAGCGCCTGGCTGACGATCAGGCCGCCGACCATGGCATAGCCGAGCGGCTGGCGGATCTCGGCGCCAGTGCCGTGGCCGAGCATCAGCGGCACGCCGCCGAGCAATGCCGCCATCGTCGTCATCATGATCGGGCGGAAGCGGAGCAACGCGGCCTGGCGGATCGACTCTTCCGGTGTCTTGTGCTCGTCGCGCTCGGCGGCGATGGCGAAGTCGACCATCATGATGCCGTTCTTCTTCACGATGCCGATCAGGAGAATGATTCCGATCAAGGCAATGAGGCTGAAGTCGAAGCCGGCCGCCATCAGAATTGCGAGCGCACCGACGCCGGCCGAGGGCAGGGTGGACAGAATCGTGATCGGATGGATGTAGCTCTCGTAGAGGATGCCGAGGATCAGATAGACCACGACCAGTGCCGCGAGGATCAGGAGTGGCACGGTGCCGAGCGATTGCTGGAAGGCCTGCGCGGTGCCCTGGAAGCTCGAATTGAGAGTCGCCGGCGCACCGAGATCGGCCATCGCCTTCTGCACGGCTTCGGTCGCCTGGCCGAGCGCGACATTTTGAGCGAGGTTGAAGCTGATCGTGATCGCCGGGAATTGGCCCTGGTGGCTGATCGAGAGCGGGCGCACCGGATCGGTGGTCCAGGTCGCAAAGGTCGACAGCGGCACCTGATCGCCGGTCAGCGGCGACTTCAGATAGAGCTTGTTCAGCGAATCCAGGTTGCCCTGCATCTCCGGCAGGATTTCCAGGATCACCTTATAGGTGTTGAGCTGCGTGAAATACTGCGTGACCTGCCGCTGGCCGAAGGCATCGTAGAGCGTGTCGTCGATCAGCTGCGGCTGGATGCCGTAACGCGAGGCGGTGTCACGGTTGATCTTGAGCTGGACCGTGGTGCCCTGGGTCTGCTGGTCGGTTGCGACGTCACGCAGCTCCCGCAGCGTCTGCATCTTGGCGAGAATTTTCGGCGCCCATTCGTTGAGCTCGGAAAGGTCGGCATCCTGCAGCGTGAACTCGAACTGCGTGCGTGTCGGCCGGCCGCCGAGCCGGACGTCCTGGGCCGCCTGCATGTAAAGCCGCGCGCCGGGCACCTTCTCAAGCTGCGGACGGAGGCGTCCAATGACCTGCTGCGCCGAGGCGTCGCGCTGGTTGCGGGGTTTCAAGGTGATGAACAGATTGCCGTTGTTGCCGGCTCTTCCGCTGCCGCCGATGGCCATGGCGACGCTGGCGACGGCAGGATCTGCCTGTATGATCTTGGCGAGCGCTTCTTGCCGGTCCTTCATGGCCGAAAAGGAGATGTCCTGCGACGCTTCCGAGGTGGCGGTGATCAGGCCGTTGTCCTGCTGCGGGAAGAAGCCTTTGGGAATCAAGACGAAGAGGTAGATCGACAGCGCAAGGGTTGCGAAGAAAATGAGGAGCGTCGTGCGCTTCCAGCTCAAGGCGATGTCGAGGATATGCTCGTAGCCGCGCAGCATCGCGTCAAAAGCGCGTTCGCTCCACTGATAGAAGCGGCCGTGCTGGATCTCGCCATGGGCGCGCAGGAAGCGCGACGCCATCATCGGGGTGAGCGTCAGCGAGACGATCATCGAGACGAAGATGGTCATCGCCAGCACGACGGCGAACTCGCGGAACAGACGGCCGATGATGCCGCCCATCAGCAGCAGCGGGATCAGCACCGCGACCAGCGAGATGCTGATCGAAACGATGGTGAAGCCGATTTCCTTCGCGCCTCGGAAGGCGGCGGCCATTGGCGCTTCACCTTCCTCGACGTAGCGGGAGATGTTCTCGAGCATGACGATGGCGTCGTCGACCACGAAGCCGACCGCGATCGTCAGCGCCATCAGGGACAGGTTATCCAGGGTGTAGCCGAACACCCACATGAGTGAGCAGGCGCCGAGCAGCGCCAGAGGCACCGTGATCGTCGGAATGACGGTCGCCCAGAAGCTGCGCAGGAAGATGAAGATGACCATGACCACCAGGAAGATGGTCAGAAGCAGCGTGAACTGCACGTCCTCGACCGCGGCCCGAATGGTCTGGGTTCGGTCGCTCATCAGCTCGATCTTGATCGCCGGCGGGATCGCCGCAACGAGGCGGGGCAGGGTCGCCTTGATCTTGTCGACGGTTTCGATGACGTTCGCGCCGGGCTGCTTGAACACCACCAGGAAGACGCCGCGTTTGCCATTCGCCCAGGCCGCCTGTTTGGCGTCCTCGGGGCCGGTGACCGCCTGGCCGACATCGCGGATGCGCAGCGGACCGCCGTTGCGATAGGCGATGATGATGTCGTTCCAGTCCTTCGACTGCGTCAGCTGATCGTTGGCGTAGATCGTATAGGCGCGCTTCTCGCCGTCGATGTTGCCCTTGGGACTATCGACTGTCGTGATCGCTATCTGGGTCCGCACGTCCTCCAGCGACAAGCCCTTGGCGACGAGCTTGGCGGGATCGATCTGGACCCGGACGGACGGCTTCTGCTGACCGCCGATAATGACCTGCGCCACACCGGAGATCTGACTGATCTGCTGGGCAAGCTGCGCGTCGACCGCGTCGCTGACGGTGGTCAGAGGCAACGTCTCGGAGGTGGCGGACAAAAGCAGGATCGGAGAGTCCGCCGGATTGACCTTGCGATAGGTCGGCGGCGAGGGCAGGTTCTTCGGCAGTTGACCGGCGGCGGCGTTGATCGCGCCCTGCACGTCGTTCGCCGCCCCGTCGATGCTGCGGTTGAGGTCGAACTGGATGGTGACCGAGGCGGTGCCCAGATAACTCGTCGAGGTCATCTGCGCGATGCCCGGGATCTGCGCGAACTGGCGCTCCAGCGGCTGTGCGACCGACGAGGCCATCGTTTCCGGGCTGCCGCCCGGCAGATTGGCCGTGACCTGGATCGTCGGGAAGTCCACTTGCGGCAGCGGCGCGACCGGCAGCAGGGGATAGGCGACGAGGCCGACAAAGAGGATGCCGGCCATCAGCAGCGAGGTGCCGATGGGATAACGGATGAAAGGTGCCGAAATCCCGCCTTCGGTCATTCCTGCTGAACCTTGTTTCTCTGGACCTGATCCGAGCTCGCGATCGTCGTCGAGACGAGACTGCCGGGCTGTACCTTGTATTGACCGCCGGTGATGACTTGCTGACCGGGATTCAATCCCTCATCGACGACTGAACGGCCGTCGATGGAATAGCTGACCTTGATCTTGCGAACCTCAGCCTTGTTGTCCTGGCTGACGGTATAGGCGTAGAGGCCGTCGGTCGAATGCTGGACCGCATCATCGGGAACGATGGTCGCATCCTTCAGGGTCCGCACCAACAGACGTGTCGACACCGATTGTCCCGGCCACAGCGTGTGTTCTCTGTTATTGAACACCGCCTTGAGCCTGATCGTCCCGCTGGTCGTATCGACCTGGTTGTTGATCACCGCGAGCTTGCCTTCGGCCAGCGTCTTCTTGCCGTCGGTGGTGAACGCGACCACCTTGAGCTCGCCGGATTTCTGGCCCTCGCTGATATAGGGCAGCTGGTCCTCCGGCGCCGTAAAGATCACGGTGATCGGCTCGACCTGTGCGATGGTGACGATTCCGGTCTGGCTCGAGGCGTTGACGATGTTGCCGATGTCGACCTGGCGCAGGCCGGCGACGCCGGTGATCGGCGACTTGACCTGAGTGTAGTCCAGCTGGGTCTGCGCGTTGGCGATCGCGGCTTCGTCGGCGGCGATCTGGGCGGTGAGCTGCGCAACGGTGGAGCGCTGCGTATCGGTCTGCTGCCGCGTCGCGAATTCGCCGAGCTTGGTGTAGCGCTGAAGGTCGAGATTGGCGTTGGCGAGGTTGGCCTCGTCCTGCGACTTCTTGGCCTTGGCTTGATCAAGGGCGGCCTGGAACGGGCGCGGATCGATCTCGACCAGGAGATCGCCTTGCTTGACCATCTGGCCTTCGGTGAAGGCGATCTTGTCGATCTGGCCATCCACCCGGGTCCGGACTTGTACGGTGTTGAAGCCCTGAACGGTGCCGAGGCCGGTCAA